>JAOPZS010000129.1 GCA_025963965.1 Solirubrobacterales bacterium | reverse complement strand
GCGTGCACTGCGTCTCGCCGCGGACGAATCTCTGCCTGGCGATTCGCGAGCAGCAGAACCGCGGCTTCCTGCCGGACGGGACCACGCGCCTGTCGCGCGACGGCGAGCCGAGCCGCCACTTCATGGGGACCAGCACGTTCGCCGAGGCGACCGTCATGCCGGAGATCGCGCTGGCGAAGATCGACCCGGAGGCGCCGCTCGACCGCGCGTGCCTGTTCGCCTGCGGCCTGAGCACCGGGCTGGGCGCGGCGATGCAGACGGCCCGGGTGGAGGCGGGCAGCACGTGCGTGGTCTTCGGCGCCGGGATGGTCGGGCTCGGCGCTGTCGCCGGCTGCCGCCTGCAGGGCGCCGAGCGGATCGTCTGCGTGGACCTCTCCGAGCAGCGTCTCGAGCTCGCCCGCGGCCAGGGCGCGACCGACGTCATGGTCGGCGGCCCCGACGCCGTCGAGCAGATCCTCGAGATGACCGGGGGCTTCGGCGCGGACTACACGTTCGAGGCCACGGGGCTGGTGGCGGTCATGCGCCAGGCTGTCGAGTCCGCGCGGATGGGCTGGGGGCTCTGCACGATCGCCGGCGTCGCCGGCAAGGGCGAGACGCTCGACATCGTCCCGCGCTACCTGATCACCGGGCGGCGCGTCGCGGGCTCGTCCTTCGGCGGCATGAAGGGCCGCGACCAGGTGCCGGTGCTCGTCGAGCGCTGGCTGGCCGGCGACATCGATGTCGAGCCGTTCGTCTCGCACACCATGGGCCTCGACGACGTCAACCACGCCTTCGAGCTCATGGAGCGCCAGGACGGGATCAGGTCCGTCCTGTGCTTCTGACGCGCCCTCTCAGCGGGCTGTCAGCGCTTCGAAGTTCTCGTACAGGCGCGGCTCGCCCAGCTCGGCGCGCGCCCTGATCGCGGCCGGGCCGACCCGCGCCCAGATCCCCTCGACCCAGAACGCCTCGTCGACCAGCTCCCGGCTCAGAGCGCCGGTCTTCACGAAGGTTCCCAGCATCTCGCCGAACCCGAGCAGCGGCCGGACGGAGTGATCGGAGACGGTCGCCGTCTCAGGGTCGAAGGTCTCTTCGAACAGCTCGGGTAAGGCCTCGTCGATCCCGGACGCGGTGCCCCACTGGAGCAGGTTGACGAGCAGCATCGCTTCCTCGTGGCTGGACATGCGGGCCAGCATACGCCCGTGGGGCACGGTCAGGTGCGGGCTGCGCCTCTGACCCAGGCGATGAAGAGCAGCTGCACCGGAAGACGCGCGTAGAGCCCGGCCCGCGGGAGCGTCCGGTAGCGCTCAGGGTGCAGTGCCATGTGCAGGTTCGCCGGGAACACGGCGATCAGCGTCGCGATCAGCCACCACCCGCCGAACCTGCGCGTCGCGGGGTGAAGCAGCGCGGCGCCGCCGGCCATCTCGGCGATCCCGCTGGCATCGACGAGCTCCTGATGCGCCGGCAGGTAGTCCGGCATGATCGCCAGATAGAACCTCGGATTGACGAAATGGTTGATGCCGGCCGCGATGAAGAACGGCCCGCAGATTCGGGCGAGCATCGGCGCAACCTAGCCGCTCAGTCCGCGAGCTCGAACGTCTCCTCGCCCAAGGCGAAGACGAGCGGCTCGTCGCCGCGGGCGCTGATGGACAGCGCGCGGTCGGGCGGGAGCGTCGGGAAGGTCGCCATCACGACGACGTGCGGCCCGATGTTGTTCGCCATGGCACGCACCGCGTCGCCCATCGCATGCAGGACGCCGAGCGGCGAGCGGACCTCGAGGGCCTCGGGGACGACCTCGAACGGCGGCGGCTGGATGACCGGCGGCACCGCGATCGGGTCGTCGACGTCGAGCTCGATGGCGTGGGGCAGGGCGACCGTCGTGCCGGCGTTCGTCACCTCGATCGGCTGAAGGCGCCCGCAGTCCACGAGTGCATCCGGCGTGAGCGCGACGGCGCGCAGCGCGCCGCTGCGGTGGATGAAGTCGCGCAGCGCAACCACGACCCGGTCGAGGTCGCCCACGCTCGCGACGAGGTCGATCTCGCTCACGTGCTGCAGGATGGCAAACGCCGCCGTGCGCCCTCATCCAGGGCGATCGCTCGTAGATCCGTCCAGCATCGCCTAAACCTGCTCAAGCAGTGAGAGAATCCTGCCTCGATGGGTCATCAGGTTGCTCCCGCCTTGGCCCGCGAAGCGCGCCTGCTCGCGCTCTCGATCGACCTGCTCGGCGCCGCGGGCTTCGATGGCTTCCTCAAGCTGCACAACCCCGCGTGGACGCGCACGCTGGGGTACAGCGCCGAGGAGCTCATGTCGACGCGCTACCTCGACCTGATCCACCCCGACGATCGGGACGCGGCGCTCAGGGTCATCGCGAAGCTGGAGGCAGGCGGCGCGACGGTGGAGTTCGTCTGCAGGATCCGCCGCAAGGACGGCGGGTGGCGCGACATCCTGTGGTCCGGCCAGGGCGCGCCGGACGACGGCTGCTTCTCCCGGGTGGGCAAGGACGTCACGGACAGGCGCCGCCTCGAGCAGGAGCTCGAGAGCCGCGCGGCGCGCCTCGAGCGCATCAACGCGGAGCTGCAGGACTTCGCCTACATCGCCTCGCACGACCTCTCCGAGCCGCTGCGGATGATCACCAGCTACCTGCAGCTGCTCGAGCGCCGCTACGAGGGCCGGCTCGACGAGACCGCCGAGGAGTTCATCCATTACGCCGTCGACGGCGCCGACCGCATGAAGGCGCTCATCGATGACCTGCTGCGGTATTCGCGCATCGGCAGCGCGGAGGTCGAGCGCTCGGCCGTGGACGCCGACGCAGTCCTCGAAGGCGTGCTGCGCTCGCTCGCGGGCGCGATCCTCGAGAGTGGCGCGACCGTCGCCCACAGCCCGCTCGGGAGCGTCCTCGGCGACGCGACGCAGATCGGGCAGCTGCTGCAGAACCTCGTCGCCAACGCGATCAAGTTCGGGCGCCCCGACGTCCCGGGCGAGGTGCGCGTCGAGCGCGTCGCGGAACGCAGCGACTGGCACATCGTCGTGCGCGACAACGGCATCGGCATCGAG
>JAOPZS010000057.1 GCA_025963965.1 Solirubrobacterales bacterium | reverse complement strand
CCGTCTCCTGCACGGTGCTGCGCGCCGAGCTGACCCGCGTGCTCGACAGCGCGATCGTCCTGAACCGGGGACTGCGCGAGGCCGTCGTGGAGAAGGTCTCCGCCGGCGGAGCGAGCATGAGCGAGATTGCGATGCGCTGCGGGCGGCTGAAGCGAGATTCGAGGGGCAATGCGACGGGTGAGACCAGCTGGCTGGCACGACGCGTCGGGCTCCTCCCGGTGGGTGGCCACACGGAGCCGACGCGGTGGGTGCACAGCCAAGTGCTCGCGCTGATCGCACGACAGGGACTCGGCATCGCGCCACGCGAGGTCGAGCTGGGATGACGGCGCCCGCTTCGATCCTGCTGGTCGAGGCGGACCGGCGGTTCGGAGAGGCGATCGCACAGCAGCTCGCCGCGGACGGCTATCGCGTCGAGCTCGCCAGGAACGCGCGCCACGCCCGGATCCTGGCGTCGGGAACGCGACCACGCCTGGCCGTCCTCGGGCGCCTGGAGGCGCCGCGCGGAGCGCTGTCGCTGCTCGAGGAGATCCGCGGCGACGTCCCCGGCCGCGTCTGGGACCGGCGACTGCCGGCGCTCGTGATCGGCGGTGGCGCCGTCGAGCTCGACGCGCTCCGCGCCTTCGAGGCCGGCGCCGATGACTTCGTCGCGATGCCGGTCGGCTACCTGGAGCTTCGCGCACGGATGTGCGCCGTGCTGCGGCGATCCGCGCGCGACCCGGAGGCGCAGCCGGTGATCGAGATCGGACCCCTGCGGATCGACCCGCTGCGGCGCGCCGCGACGCTCGCCGGGCGGCCACTGGCGCTTCGACGCATGGAGTACGAGCTGCTGCTGCACCTCGCCGGTGAACCCGAGCGGGTCTTCAGCCGCACCGAGCTGCTTCGCGCGATCTGGGGCTACCGCTCCGCCGGCTCGACGCGCACGGTCGACACCCACGCCAGCCGCCTGCGGAGCAAGCTCGGCGGCGGCGAGGGGCGCTGGGTGATCGGCGTATGGGGCGTCGGCTACCGCCTGAGGTGAGCTGATCCACGACGGCGAGGCACTGCTGGAAGGAGCGCTCGAGCTCGGGCTCGCCGTGGCGCTCGGCTCATTCGGCGCCAGCTTGCTGCGCCGCAGGGGGCTGCACTGGAGCTGGGGCGCGGCCGCGCTCGCATCGGCGCTGCTGCTCGACGGGCGGCTCGGCCCGCTCGGCCCGGGGCTGATCGTGGCGCTCGCCTGCGCCACGTTGCGAGGGCGACGCTGGCATCGACAGGACATCGAAGCGGGCCGGGACCTCGCCCGGATCGCCCGTGCCAGGCTGACGCCGGCGGCGGCGGTGCGGACGCGCCTGGCTTCGGCACATCCACGGCGCGCGCCGGTGGCCGGCCGGCCGGTGTCCGGCGGGACGCTGCTGCTCGGCCACGGCCGCGACGGCCGCGCTGTGACGGTCCCATTCACCCCCGGTGCCGGCGCGCACACGCTCGTAGTCGGCGCGACCGGCTCCGGCAAGACCGTCACGCAGACGCTGATCGCCGTGCGAGCGATCGAGCAGGGGCGCGGCGCGATCGTGATCGATCCGAAGGGCGACGCGCAGATGCGCGGGCTGCTCGGCGAGGCGGCCGCCCGAGCCGGCCGTGACTTCGTCGAGTGGACGCCGTCGGGACCGACTGCGTACAACCCGTACGCGCACGGCAGCGAGACGGAGATCGCCGACCGGCTGCTCGCCGGCGAGCGGTTCACCGAGCCGCATTACCTGCGACAGGCGCAGCGCTACGTCGGGCATGCCGTGCGGGCGCTACGGGCCTGTGACGTCGAGGTGTCGCTCGCGGCCGTGGTCGAGATGCTCGAGCCGCCGGCGCTCGAGCAGCTGCTGCGGCGGGCTCCGGAGGAGCAGGCAGTCGCCGGTCAGGCCTACCTCGACTCGCTCACGCCGCGCCAGCTGCGTGATCTCGCAGGGGTGCGTGACCGGCTGGCGATCCTCGCGGAGTCCGACGCGGGTCGCTGGCTGGATTGCCGGGACGGGGAGCGGCCGAGCCTCGACCTGCTTGGAGCCGCCCGAGCTCACTCGGTCGTCTACGTCGCGCTCGAAGCCGACAGCCGGCCGCTGCTGGCGCAGATGCTCGGCGCGGCGATCGTGCAGGACCTGCAGAGCGCCGTCGCGGCGCTGCAGGCGGCCCCGGTGCCGACGCTCGTGGTGATCGACGAGTTCGCGGCCGTGTCGGCCGAGCACGTCGTCGCGCTGTTCGGCCGCGCGCGATCGGCGGGGATCTCGCTGCTGCTCGGCACGCAGGAGCTCGCCGACCTGCGCCTGCCCGGGCGGGAGCGAACGCTCGAGCAGGTGATGGGCAACCTGTCGCTGCTGATCGCTCACCGCCAGGTCGTGCCCGCCTCGGCCGAGTTGCTCTCACGGCTCGGCGGCGTGCGAGGGACGTGGCGGGTGAGCTGGTCCAGCGGGGGGCGCAGCACGCAGACGCGGGCTCAGGAGCCGCGGCTGGCACCGGAGCTGCTCGCCGATCTCCCGCCCGGGTGGGCGGCGGTCATCTCCCTCGGATGCTCAGCGAGGACGTGTGTCGCGCGGATCCGTGCGGCCGGTGATCGCTGATGAGCGGGGCGGGGAGCGGCGCCCTCCCGCCGGGACGACGCGAGCTGCTGGCCTGGGCCGCCGGCCTGGGCGCCGTCACGGCCGAGGCGCTCGCCGCCAGCGCGCCGATGCCGCTCGCCTCGGCGCGGGGGCGTCTGGCGGCGGCGGAGCGCGCCGGGGCGATGCGCGCATGGCGGCACCTCCGCGACGAGCCGGCGCTCTACACGGTCACGCGAGCGGGACTGCGATCCACGGAGGTCGTGGGTTTGAGGCCTGCCAGCGTGAGCCCCGGTGGGGCCCGTCACGCTGGCGCGTGCTGCGCGGCGGCGGCCTTCCTGTCACGTGCCTTCACTGGCCACACGGTGCTCGGAGAGCCGGCGCTGCGACGCGCCGAACGCGAGCGGGGACGTCCGTTCGCGCTGCTCGACGCGAGGCTTCGGCCGGGCGGCGGCCGCGCCGCGCACCGTCCGGACCTGCTGCTCATCGGGCCGGCCCGCGGCGAGCAGCCGATCGCCGTGGAGGTCGAGCTGACGGTCAAGGGTCCCGAGCGCCTCGCCTCGATCTGCCGTGCGTGGGCGAGGAGCAGAGAGGTCTCCGGGGTCCTCTACCTCGCGGCCGGTGACGTGCTCGGCCCGCTCGCCCGGGCGCTCGATGCCGTGGGCGCCGGCGAGCGGGTCGTGGTCCTGGCGCTCGACGCGCTCGGCTGAGCCATCGCAGGCGGCCCGTACGGTCCCTGGACGTGGGGGGTCGACCATCCAACGAACGGAGAACGACCGATGCATTCGACGAACCGAGTAGTCCTGGTCGGCAGGTTGACTCGGGACCCTCAACTGGCTGCGCTGCCGTCCGGCAAGAGCGTCTGCGACCTGCGGATCGCATGCAACTCGAGCCAGAAGGATCCGCAGACCGGCGACTGGTCAGAGCGCCCGAACTACTTCGACGTGAGCGTCTACGGGCCTCACGGCGAGAACGTCGCGACGTACATGCGCCGCGGCCGTCTCGTGGCAATCGACGGCCGGCTGTCCTGGCGCGAGTGGGAAACGCCCGATGAGCAGAAACGGCAGGCGGTCAGCATCGTGGCGGACAGCGTGCAGTTCCTGGAAGGCCCCGGGGAGCGTGGGGAGACGAACGCCGGCACCGACGAGGACGGCGATCTGGTCGGCGCCGGGGCGCGCGAGGACGACCTGTCGTTCTGATTGCGGCTGCGCTCGCGGGCGGGATAGACTGGCCCGCCCGCGAGCTGCCGTGAAGGAGCGCGTCAATGCCAGTCAACCCCAGCGCAATCGGCAAGTCCTACGAGCCCGTCACCTACGCCGTGGGTCGCGAGAAGATTCGCGAGTACGCGCGAGCCGTCGGCGAGACCGATCCCGTGTGCCTCGACCTCGAGGCCGCCCGGGCGGCAGGGTACGCGGATCTGCTCGCGCCGCCGATGTTCGCGGTGGTCTACAGCGCGCCGTCCGTCGGGCCGCCGATCTTCGACCCGGAGATCGAGCTGAACTTCGCGATGATGGTCCACGGCGGCCAGGAGTTCGAGTGGGGAGCGCCGGTCGTCGCCGGCGATGAGGTGACGACGACGGCTTCGGTCAAGGACATCACCGAAGCGGACGGTCGCGGTTACTACGTATTCGAGTCCGTCTCGGTCAACCAGCGGGGCGAGCAGGTCTGCCGGGGCACCTGGACCAACATCGTCAGAGGAGTGTGAGCGGATGGCGGAGCTGCAGGCGGGGGCGCAGATTCCCGAGGTTCGGGTGACACCGGACAAGTACCTGACGGTTCGCTACGCGGGTGCGTCGGGCGACTTCAACCCGATCCACATCGATGAGGAGTTCGCCAGGGCCGTCGGCCTGCCCGGCCGGATCCTTCATGGTCTTTGGACTATGGCCCAGGTCGCTCGCGCGCAGTCCGAGGCGGCCGGTGGGGCCGCCAGGCTGAGACGGCTGTCGGTGCAGTTCCGCGGCATGGGCGTGCCGGAGCACGAGGTGCTCGTGACGGGCACGGTGCGCGAGGTCGCCGAAGGCCGGGCGATCATCGACACGGTCGCAGAGCAGGACGGCAGCCAGATCATCCGCAACGCGGAGGCCGAGGTCGCGCTGTAGGGACCTCCCGGGCCTGGGCCGCCAGCGCCCCGCCTACAATCAGGCCATGCTTTCCCCCCGCCAGGAGCGCATCTTGGGCAAGGTCGTCGAGGAGTACCTGCACACCGGCCAGCCGGTGCCCTCGCGCATGGTCGCGGCCGACCCGGACCTCGACTGCGGCCCTTCGACCGTGCGCAACGAGCTCGCGTTCCTCGAGGAGCATGGGCTGCTCGACCATCCGCACGTCTCGGCGGGCCGCGTGCCGACCGACGCCGGCCATCGCTATGTCGTCGACGGGCTGCTCAGAACCGGGCTGTCGCTGCCCGTGCCCCGCCAGACGCTCGAGCTGACGCTGATCAAGCGCGAGATCGACGAGGCGATGCGCGCCACGAGCGAGACGCTCTCGCAGATGACCAACCTGCTCGCAGTCGTCTCGGCTCCGTCGATCAACACGGCGACGATCCGCCACATCGAGGTTCTCGAGCTGCAGCCGCGCGTCGTGCTGGTCGTGATCATCACCTCGGCCGGCAACGTCTCGAAGATGCTGGCGACGTTCGAGCGCGATGTCGATCCGGGGGTTGTCGCGTGGGCGGGTGAGTACCTGAACGAGCGGCTCGTCGGACTTCCGCTCGGCGCGCGGATGTTGCATGCGCGGCTGTCGGACCCGAGCCTGTCGCTCACCGAGCTCGACTTCCTCTCGCGCTACGTGCCCGGGTTCGCCGAGCTGGCCGCGGAGGGGGAGGACGCGCTGTACCTCGACGGCACCGCCCGTCTCTTCCAGGCCGGTCACATCGAGGATGCCGGGCAGGTCAACGAGCTGATCGGGCTGCTCGAGCGACGCGTGGCGCTGCTGCGGGTGTTGCGGGCGGCGCTGACCGAGCCGGGCGTGTACGTGCGGATCGGCCACGAGAACGAGCTGCCGGCGATGCACTCGCTCGCCGTCGTTGCCACCGGCTACGGACTGGCGCGGCGCAAGCTCGGCACCGTCTCGGTGATCGGGCCCGTGCGGATGGACTACGCAGGAGCGATCGGGACCGTCCGCGAGGCGGCCACCCAGCTGTCGCGGTTCGTCGAAGACGCCTACGCCGAGAACTAGCCGAGCGCGATGCCCCGCGATCCGTATGAGGTGCTCGGCGTCGAGCGCGAGGCCTCCGAGCAGGAGGTCAAGAAGGCATTTCGAGGGCTGGCCCGCGAACTGCATCCGGATGTCAACGCACACGACCCTCAGGCCGAGGAGAAGTTCAAGGAGGCCGCCGAGGCCTACGAGATCCTCTCCGACGCCGAGCGGCGCGCCACCTACGACCGCTACGGGCACGACGGCCTTCGCTCGGGCGGCTACGCGCCGAACTTCGACGGGTTCGGCTCGATCAACGACCTGTTCAACGCGTTCTTCGGTGGAGGGGCCGGCGGCTTCGCCACAGCGCAGGGAGCCGATGTGGCCGTCGCCGTGCAGATCGAGCTGCTCGATGCCGCGCAGGGCACGACCGTCGAGGTCTCCTACGACGTCGTGGATCGCTGCGAGCGCTGCCACGGCAACGGCGCGGAGCCCGGCACGCCGATCGAGACTTGTGACCGCTGCGGCGGCAGCGGGCAGCTGCAGGCCGTCAGCCAGACGCTGCTCGGGCAGATGGTCCGCACGATGGTCTGCGACCGCTGCCACGGCGACGGCAAGGTGCCGAAGGAGCCGTGCAAGCGCTGCCGTGGTCGCGGCCAGGTCTCTTCCAAGCGCGATCTCGAGGTGGAGGTGCCGGCAGGGATCTCCGACGGCCAACGGATCAGGGTCGGCGGGCAGGGCAGCGCCGGGAGCGCCGGCGCGCCCCCCGGAGACCTGTACGTGCTGGTCGGGGTCCGCGAGGACGAGCGCTTCGTGCGTGAAGGCGACAACCTGATCACGGCGCTCGACGTGCCCGCCCCACTGGCCGCGCTCGGCTCGGAGCTCGAGGTGCCGACGCTCGAAGGCACGACGGTCGTCGACCTCGTCGCCGGCACCCAACCCGGTGAGGTGCTGACCGTCCGGGGCGAGGGCATGCCCAGCCTGCGCCGGGGCAGGCGCGGCGATCTGCGCGTGATCGTCAACGTCGTCGTGCCACGACGCCTGACACCCGAGCAACGCGAGCTGGTCGAACAGCTCAACGAGAGCCTCACTGACGAGAACCTCAGCTCGCAGGAGTCGATGTTCTCGAAGCTGCGCCGCGCGTTCGGCAGCCAGGTCGCTTGATCCGCCTCGCTGTTCGCGTCCGGCGCGAGCAGGCGGATGTCGTCCTGGCCGAACTGCTCGACCTTGCTCCTGCCGGAGTCGAGGAGGTCGAGCTGGATGACGGGGCCGTGGAGTACGCCGTCTACGGGCCGCCTGGCGAGCTCCCGGCGCTGCCCGACCTGAGGGCGCTCGCCGGTGGCGCCCCCGTGGAGATCTCAACCCGGGAGATCGCCGATGACTGGCAGGAGCGCTGGAAGGAGTTCCATCGCCCCGTGCTGATCGCCGGTCCGGACGGAGCGCCGGCGATCCGGGTGCGGCCGCCGTGGGAGCCGGCTCAGTCCGCGCGCGAGCGGCGCACGATCGAGCTGGTCGTCGACCCGGGGCAGGCGTTCGGCACTGGGGCTCACGCGAGCACGCGCCTGTGCCTGGGGCTGCTGCTCGAGGTGCTCGACGAGGACGGGGCGCCACGCGCCGTGCTGGACGTCGGGACCGGCTCCGGGGTACTCGCGATCGCGGCCGGGCGGCTCGGCTGCTCCCCGCTGCTCGGGCTGGACAACGAGCAGGAGAGCGTCACCGCGGCGGCCGAGAACGCTCAGATCAACGGCGTCGCGCTGCGGACGGAGCGCTTCGACCTGCGTACCGACCCTCTCCCCTGGCTCGGCCGCGAAACGAGCTCGGCCGATCCCGGCGCCGGTGAGACGCTCGTGCTCGCGAACCTGCTGCGACCTCTGCTGATCGATCTCTCCGCGGCGATCGAGCGTGCCCCCGCCGTCCTGATCGCCGGCGGCCTGCTCACGGGCGAGCTCGACGAGGTCGCCGGCCGCTTCGGCGAGCGCCACGGCCTGCAGGAGCGCCGGCGCCGAAGCGAAGGCGAGTGGGGGGCGCTGTGGCTCACCTCCGCCGAGAGGCCGGCGAGTGCCTAGCTGCGATCGCGTACTGGCCGCTCGACGGCCGGCATCGCCACGGCCGTCGCAGGATGTGCGCAAATCACATGCTTTGCACTTCCTCTTCGAGCTCAGCTAGGCCGCATGCGTCCTAACGACAACCGTGTGGCACGTAAGCGCGGTGGCGTCATCGCGCTCGCTACGGCGGCCCTGCTAGTGGCCGGCTGCGGCTCGTCTGGTCCAGAGGCGGGAAAGCAGGCGAGGATCGCCGCGGCGCTTCGACACCTCGAAAACGAACTACGCGTCGGCCAACAGGAACCGCCGTGGCGCCGGCACGGCTGGAATGCCCTCGGCACATTGACACTGGTCTATGCCCCTCCACCGAAGGGGGTCAGCCAGGCTGAATGGAACACCGCGATCAAGCACGACCGGGCACTACAGCGGCTGATGAAAGACAACGAAGAGACGGCTCCGCCGCGGGGGCCGCCGGGCTGAGGCGCTACGACCCGCGCCCGGGTCGGCTGGCCGACACGACGCGCCCTGGCGACCTCGAGCAGCTCAGACGCGTGGGCGCGTGGCGCGCTCGACGGCCTGTCCGCGTGCCGTCAGGTGCCAAGCGTTCGCGGCTCCCTTCTCCTGGCCGTCGCCTCGGTTCTCGACGAGCTCGAGCCGCGCCAGCCTGCCGAGCAGCTTCGAGATCTGGCCCTGGTCGGCGATGCCCGACGGCGCTGCGATCTCCCGGTTGCTTGCCCCCGGGCGTTCGGAGATGACCATCAGAACACGCACCGTGCGGTAGGTCAGGCGCATTTTCAGCCCGTTGAGCGGGTCTGCCCTGCCGGCGCGTGGGCGCACCGGACGCCGGCGCTCCGGCCGCGGCGTGGTCCTTCCGACCTCCCGGCCCGCGGCGCGCGTGCCCAGATACGGCAGCACGATCATGCTCATCAGCGGCCCGAGCAGCTCGAACAGGGGTTCTCTGTTCCCTTCGCGGACGCGGCTGTGGATCACCTGGAACACGGCGCCCACGACACCTTCGGCGGTCACCGACGGGGGGTCGAGCGTGGCGCCCGGCTCTGCGCGCGCACCGTCGACGGCCCGCGCGAGGCCGTCCAGCACCTCGGCACGGCGTTCGAGCACTCGCTCACCGGCCGCCAGCGCCTCGACCACGCAGAGCCTCGTCAGCGCCGGTTCGTCGTCCATCAGCGCCAGCATGCCGGCGAGCCCGGCACGAATCCCATCGCGCCAGGAGTCCTCTGCGGCGTAGGCCGCGCCCACGGTCTCCCCGGCCTGCTCGAGCGCCTGCTCGAAGACGGCGAGGAAGCAGTCCTCGCGGTCGGCGAAGACGTCGTAGAACGTCTTCCGCGACACGCGCGCCCGGCTGATCACCTGCGCAACGGTCATGCCCGCATAGCCCACGTCGTCAACCGCATCGACGGCGGCCGCCACCATGCGGCCGCGCTGAATCTCCGTCACCTGGCCGCGCGAGACGGAGCTCGGGCCGGGGCGCAGCCGGTTTGTCTTGGCTCGTGCTCTCTGGGTCAATGCCATGTTCCCGCCTGTTGTCGGTTTCGGCCGCTGCCGGTGTCGTGCGGGGCTGGAGCCCATGGGCTCTAGAAGGTCCCGCGGGCCGGCTGCTCGACCTTGATCGGGCGATGCGCAAGCGTTGTCGGTCCTGATTTCAAAGTCGAGCAGCGTTTCTGACTCTGGTCGCTGCGCCACGACTGACGACTGAGCACACCGCCAGATGCTCGTGGCATCCCTGCCCCCCATACCCCGCTCGGCGGCTCGTCACACATCGGTGGCCAAATCGCCGCACGTTGCGGGCGCCGCCGGGGGGCTTCCCGGTCGCGATTGGCGTGTGCGCTGCGGGATACTGGCTGGACATGCCTGGGGAGTCCACGAACCCCGATCTGCCCGCCGGGTGCGCTGCGATCCGCGGCCAGGAAGGGAGATGACGATGTCGCAGGAGAATGTCGAGATCGTCCGTGAGGTGTTCGAGGCGTTCAACAGCGAAGACATCGAGCGCACGCTCGCGCTCGCGCACGCCGACCTCGAGATCGAGATACCCGCCGAGCTCTCAGCCGAGCCGGATGTGTATCGGGGCCCGGACGGGATGCGTCGGTACTTCCAGTCCTTCCAGGACGTCATGAAGGAGATCCGCTTCCACCCCGAGCGGTTCTGGGACCTCGGGGAATCGGTGGTTGTGGCGATCCGCCTCACCGCGAACGGTCGGCAGACCACCATTCCGGTCGAGCAGCGCAGCGCCGGCCTGTGGACCATCTGCGAGGGAAAGGTCATACACGTTCGGGCCTACCCCTCCGCGGAGGACGCCCTCACAGCCGCCGGGCTGGATGGGTAGCGGATGTCGGAGGAGCCCATGACACCGGGGTTGGGTGATGTGGCGCGCGGAGCGCTCGAGGCGGTGAACCGCCGCGACGTCGATGCCGTGATGAGCGGTTTTGCCCCCAACGCCGTCTATGACACCGCGCCGAGTGGGATGGGCGTCTACGAGGGCCATCCGGCCATCCGTGCCTTCCTGAAAGGCTATTGGGAGTGCTTCGACGAGCTTTCCTTCGAGCTGGAGGAGGCTCTCGATCTGGGCGGCGGCGTCGCGTTTCTGGTCAACCGCCAGGTTGCCCGTCCCGTCGGGAGCACCGCGTACACCCGGACGCGCGAAGCCCATGTCGTCCAATCGGAGGACGGGATGGTCGTGCGGTTGACGGTCTACAACGACGTCGACGACGGACGGGCTGCCGCCGAACTCCTCGCCCGGGAAAGGCGGTAGGTGATGTCGCAGGAGAACGTCGAGATCATTCGCGCCCTCTACGAGGATTGGCTGCGTGGCGACATCGGCATCGACAAGCTCGACCCCGAGATAGCGATGTTCGAGTCCACGACGCTGCCCGGTGCCGTGTCGGCCGTGGGGATCGAGGCCGTGCGCCGCTACATGGAGAGCTTCGCCAAGTACTGGGAGGAGATCCGCTTCGAGCCGCAGGAGTACATCGAGGCCGGCGAGCAGGTTCTCGTCGTTGCCCGACTCGTCGGGCGAGGCAAGGCCAGCGGCGTCGCCGTCGAGCGGATCTGGGCCTATGTCTGGACGCTGCGCTCCGGGAGGGTGCTGCGGATGGACGGCTACGCCAGCCGGGACGAGGCATTGCAAGCCGCGGGGCTGGCGAAGTAGGCGACCTCGCAGGCGAACGCGACGTGGCTTTCAACGATTCGAGGAGTGCTTGCCGGCCAGCTCACGGGCGCGGAGCGCCAGGTGGGTAACCCCCAGTCCGTCGTACTCAGATGCAGCCTGCTCGAGTGACTTGGCACCGGCCGTGGGGTCGTCCTCGAGCAGCCGCTGCCCGAGGAGAAGCTGGCACCAGGCCGCCTCGAGCGGTCGTGTGAGCGCCTGCCAGGACTCGCGGGCTCGTGTCAGGTCGGCGAGGGCCTCCGGAGCGGTACCCACGATCCCCGAGGCTTCGATCGCAGCTGCCGCTCCAACCGGGTAGGGCACGCGCTCGGAGAGCTCGACAGCTCTCTGCGCTGCCTGGCCGGCCTCGTCGTTCTGGCCGGTCATGCGCTGCAACACGGCCTGGGCCG
Source organism: Solirubrobacterales bacterium (assembly GCA_025963965.1). Classification (GTDB taxonomy): domain Bacteria; phylum Actinomycetota; class Thermoleophilia; order Solirubrobacterales; family Solirubrobacteraceae; genus Palsa-744. Next base: position 7,528 of record JAOPZS010000057.1, on the reverse strand, counting down.
AGTTGGCCTGGATCGCCTGGACGATCAGGCCGGCGCGGTCGCACACCTCGAGCGCCTGCAGCAGGACCTTCGCCGCACCGTCGAGCTCGCCTTGATCGCGAAGCGTGCTGGACAGCCCGAAGAGGGCGTCGAAGCAGACCTCCGACCAACCGATCTGCTCCGCGAGCTCGAACGCGAGGCGGTAGGCGCTCTCAGACTCCTGCCACCGACCGCCGCGCCAGTGCAGGCGCCCGCGAATCGCATAGGGCAGGCACAGCTTCCCAATCAGTCCCTCTCGTTCGGAGAGCTCGGCGCTGGCGTCGCTCGAGCGCTCCACCTCCTGCCAGTCGGCGGCATACAGCGCGAGTTGTGCGCCGGCGGCGTGCAGCTCGATCTCGGCGGGGACGTCGCCGACCTGCTGCGCCAGCGCAAGGGCCTCCCCGTACGCTCCCGCGGCGGCCGCGTAGTCGCCGTCGGAGCTCTCCAGGTGCGTGCCGAGCGCCATCAGCGCGAGGACCGTCTCATGTGCGTCCGAACCGCGAGCCAGCTCAACCGCCCGCTCGAGGTTCTCGCGTGCCTTCGCCGTGTCGCCGATTCGACCGAAGACGCGGCCGAAGATGCCGTGAGCGCGGCTCGCTGCGCGCACCTCGCCGAGCAGCTCCGCGAGGCGCAGCGCCTTCTCCGAGGCGTAGATCGCGAGCATGTTGTCGCCCGTCTGCATGTACATCCAGGCGGCCTCCTCGTAGAGCCGCACGAGCGTCAGCGACGGCTCGCCGTCCTTGATCAGGTTGATGCCCCGCTGGTGGTGCTCGATCGCCTGCTTGCGCTCCCCCTTGTGTGCCAGCCCGGCTCCGATCTTGCGATGGAGCTCGGCCACGTGCTCGAGGTCCTCGTGGGCGCTGTGGTGCTCGAGCGCGCGCTCCCACACGCCGACGGCCACGTCGACACGGCCCAGGCGGAGGGCCACGTCGCCCTGCTTCTCCAGCAGCCGCGCGACCGCCTCGGCCCCCTCGCCGGCCTCGCCGATCGCGGCCTCGTAGCTGGAGAAGGCCTCCGCATTGGAGTACAGCGCCGTCGCGGCATCGCCGGCGGCCTCGAGGTACTTCAGCGCCTTGTCCCGGTAGGAGGCGAGCTCTCCGTTCCCGAGTCCCAGCTCGCGGCCGAGGTCGGCCGCTTTGCCGTAGTGCTGGGCAAGCAGCGCCACGACCTCGTCGACCCGGTCGCCGGCGCGGGTCTCGATGAACCGGCCGACCTCGAAGTGCTTCTGGGCCCGTACCGCCTTCGGGAGCATCTCATAGGCGGCGTCGCGGATCAGCGCGTGCTTGAACGCCAGCTCGGGCTCCCCCGCCACGGCTCTGCCCTCGCCCGTGACGATGATGTCCTTGCCGCGCAGGACGCGCAGAGCCTCCCCCAGATCCTCCCCTTCAGCCTCGGCGACGGGTGTGAGCGCGGCCTCCCAGAATGTCCGGCCGACCACGGATGCGTGCGCGAGGACGCGCCGTTGAAACGGCTCGAGCGAGTCCAGGCGCGCTGCGAGCAGGGCCTGCACAGTGGCGGGAAGCTCTGCGGCGCTCGCCCCATCCTCCTCGGCCAGGCGGCGCACCATCTCCTCGGCGAACAGCGGGTTGCCCTCCGCACGCGCCGCGACTGCCGCGATCACGTCGTCGTCGAGTTTCTCGGCACGCATGAGCAGAGCGATCAGCTCGCGCGTGTCGCTCTCGTCGAGAGGCTCGAGGAACGCTGTCGTGGAGTTGCGGCGAACCCCGCCCCACTCCGGCCGGCGCTCGAGCAGCTCTTCCCGGGCCAGGCACAGCTGAAGCACCGGGGCGCGCACCCATTGCAGGAGGTGGTCGATCAGATCGAGCATCCCCTCGTCCGCCCAGTGGATGTCCTCCCACACGAGGATCACGGGACCGTCGCGCGCGAGGCCCTCCACGCACGAGCGGATCGCCGCGAAGAAGACTTCGCGCACCTGCAGAGCGTCCTGCTGCTCGGAGGGGACGGGCTCGTCCGGCCCCTCGATACCGAGCAGGCGACCGATCACGGCGGTCTTCGGCGCGGTGGACCTGCTGTCGGATCCCGGGCCATCGAGCAGCTCGCCGAGGCGCGAGGAGAGCTTCCTCCAGGCCGCCACGGGTGGGTCGCCGTCGATGATCCCGCACTCCGCGCGGATCACCTCTGCGAGCGGCCAGTAGGCGATGTTCGAGCCATACGGCAGGCAGCGGCCGTGGCGAATGACCGGCCGCACGTCACGGTCCTCCAGCTCCTGCTCGTACTGGCGCAGCAGCCGGGACTTTCCGACACCCGGATCGCCGATCACCGTCGCGAGATGCGGGCCCCGTCTGCGCTCGACACGGCCGAGCAGGTCGTGCAGCTGGGAGATCTCGGAGGCTCGACCGACAAAGGCACGCGTCGGCGAAGCAGCGGCCGGCGCCGGCAGGTGAGCGGCGAGCGCCTCCCAGGCGCGAACCGGCTCGGCCTTTCCCTTCAACAGGAGCGGCTCCTCCAGGGGGGCGAAGTCGACAGCCTCACGGGTGGCCCGATAGGTCGCCTCGCCCACGGTCACGCTTCCGGGACGCGCCGCCGACTGAAGGCGCGCGGCGACGTTCACGGTGTCGCCGATCACCGTGTAGCCGTCCCCCACGGGGCCCGCGAGGACCTCGCCCGTGTTGATGCCGACGCAAAGCTTGAAGGTGGCCCCGTGCTGCGCAGCGAGCGGCCTGTTGAGCTCCTCCATCGCGGCCTGCATGCCCAGGCCGGCCCGCACCGCCCGCTCCGGATCATCGCCGTGCGCCACCGGCGCGCCGAAGATCGCCATGACGTTGTCGCCGATGAACTTGTCGACATGGCCGCCGTACTTGACGACCTCCTCGCCGAGGCGCCCCAGGATGCGCTGAAGCTGGCGCTTCAGCGCCTCCGGGTCGAGCTGCTCGGCGACCGACGTGTACCCGGACAGATCGGCGAACACGACTGTCACCGTGCGACGCTCGTCAAGCGTCGGGGATGCGGCTGCGGCCGGCTCCTCAGCGGCCGCGCGCGCGGCGGCACCGTCGGGGGGCGCCCCGGGGATGTCCGCCTGTGCGCCGCAGGCCATGCAGAAACGCGCCCCATGTGGCATCGGCTCGCCGCATGCCTGGCAGCGGGGTGCCATCACCGCACCGCACTGCATGCAGAACCTCGCGTCCGCCGGATTCTCCGCGGAGCACGCCGAGCAACGTGACAGTGACGACGGGGTGCTCATCGTGACGGGACGGTGGATATCGACGCGGGCATGAAGCCAGTATCCCGCGCCGGCAGAGCGGGATACTCAGAACAGGCCCAACGCGCGGATGACGGGTGCTGCGCCGGAGAGACGCACCACGACATTCCCAACCGGATCGGTAGGCTTTTCGGATGTCGTGGCAATGGCCAGTGGGCGCGCTCGCCGGATTCCTGCTGGCGTTGGCGACGACACCGGCTGGAGTGTCGGGCGCTGTGCTGTTGCTGCCCGTGCAGATCAGCATCCTGCGTGTGCCGAGCCCGGCCGTCACGCCCACGAATCTGCTGTTCAACGTGTTCGCCGTGCCCGGTGGGCTGCTGCGCTTCTCGCGTGAGGGGCGGCTGTTCGGGCCGCTCGGCGGACTGCTGCTCGCGGGCACGCTCCCGGGCGTAGTGGTCGGGGCGATCGTGCGGGTCGAGCTGCTGTCGAGCGGCCACGCCTTCATGCTGATCGCCTCTGGTGTGCTGGCGCCGCTCGGGCTGTGGCTCCTGCTCGGGGGGCAACGCATACCGCCTGAGCGGAGTGAGCCCTCGCGAGGGGGCCGCTCGCTGATCCTCGCCCTCGCGCTCCTCGTCGGCGTGGTCGGTGGCATCTACGGGATCGGTGGCGGCTCACTGCTTGCCCCGATGCTGCTGGTCGCAGGCTTCTCGGCTTATGAGGTCGCCCCGGCGACGCTGCTGGCCACGTTCGTCACCTCTGTGGTCGGCATCGCGAGCTACGCCGTCCTGCAGTCCATCCAAGGGGGCAACATCGCACCGGAGTGGGTGCTCGGTGCATGGATCGGCGCCGGCGGCTTTGCAGGCAGTTACCTCGGCGCCCGGCTGCAGCGGCACATGCCCGAGCGCTCGCTGCGCCGGCTGCTGGGCCTCGTCGCTTGCCTGGTTGCGGCCAGGTATCTCCAGGAGGGTGTGCAGCACTCACGGGTATCGCGCCCGGCTCCCGTCGTCAGCCACTAGCGCCGGTCACGGCGTCCTGCGGGGCGTCACCCGCGCGGTCCCTCGGACCGGAAGACCCCGACCTCTCGGAGGTTCTCGAGGGGCGCACCGGCCCCCCTCGGTGCGCCCCTCCTGCTCGTACATCAGGGCGTGGGCCCCACCTGCCCACGCCCCCATCCGCCCCCTAGTGCTGGTGCGTCACGGAAGTTTTTCCCGTTCTTCTTTTTCTTTCAGCTTTTTTTCTTCCTCTTCTTTCTCTTTCTGTTCGTGTTCCTGTTTCTTTTTCAACTTCCTTTCTTCAGCTTCTTTCTTCTTTTTTTCCTTTGCTTCTTTCTCTTCTTTCTTCTTTTTCGCCTTTTCTTCCTGCTCTTTTAGCTTCTTTTCTTCCTTCAGTTTCTTCTTTTCTTCCTCTTCTTTCAGCTTTTTTTCCTCAGCTTCTTTCTTCCGTTTGGCCTTTTCTTCCTTCTCTTTGGCCTTCCGTTCCTTCTCTTCTTGCTTGTGTTTCGCCTTCGCTTCCTGCTTTTCTTTCTCTTTCAGTTCCTTTTCTTCTTGCGTCACGGGCGGCGCGCCCCCGCTCGCCACTGCGACTGACGCTGTGGCCGTCATCGTGCTCATCGCAAAGAGCGCCGCGATACACAGCGCAATGATCCTCATCCGATTCATTCCCAGCCTCCGTCGTCTCGTTAGAAGGCGTGCGCACACCACGCCGTCAGGGCTCCCTACCCTCATGGGACACTCGTCGGCCTTAACGCGGTTCGCGCTGCGAAGGTTGGCCAGAGATGAGAGCTTTGCCATCTGGCGGGCCCGGAGTGTCTGAAGCCTGACGCTGAGCGGGGCCGGAGCCGCGCAAGGGGCGTCCTGAGGGCCCGGGGGTTCTACAGCCGGCCGGTACGACGCTCACGCACGACGAGCAGAAGCAGGACGACGATCACCACTGCATAGCCGATACCTTCGACCGTCCCAGGTGGTTCGACGAGCGCCGCCGCCGAGATCGCTACCAGCGCGAGACCGATCACGATCATTCGAAGCTGCTGGCGGCTGCTCACGACTGCAGGCTAGTAAGTCGCAACCCTCACCGGCTAGATCGCGGTGGCTTCCAACTCGAGATTCGTGGCCAGCAGCGCCAATCCGGGCACCCGCGCGAGCGCGCGATTGGCCTGCCAGATCGGACCGCCGACCCGCCCGGCGAGCCGGTGATCGACGGTCAGGGGGAGCATGTTCGTTCGCCTGAACTGATCGACGCGGAAGCCATGCCCGGCAAGCAGCGCAGTTGCGGAGCGCTTGTCGTAGACGCGGTCGTCAGGAAGCGCCCCGTGGTAATACATCCCGGCGCGCTTGGCAATCGCCTCCAGGTAGGAGAGCCGGTTGGGCAGCTTGAAGACCAGCAGGCGTCCACCTGGGCGTAGGACTCGATGGAGCTCGCGGAGGGACTCCTCGGGCCGCTGTACGTGCTCGAGCACGCCGCAGGCGAGAACCGTGTCGAACTCCTCGGCGAAGGGCAGCAGCACAGGGTCGCCACTCACGTGCCTTTCGATACCGGGAAACACACCGAGGGGCATCACCATCGTCTCGCTGCCCTCGACATAGTCGAACGCAACGACATCCACTCCGCGCTCTCCCAGCAGATGGCTCATCTGGCCCAGGCCGCAGCCCCAGTCGAGCACGCGTCCCGGTCGCAAGGCGGCAACGCGGTCGGCAATTGCAACGTACTCGCGCATCTGCGGGCCCGACCGTATGTTGACGTCGACGCGTCGTTGACGGGCGGAGCTCACCGCGCGGAGCTTACGTTGTGAGCCTGCCCGAGGACGGTCGGCGCGACGTAGGCGAGACGGTCGCGGATGCAAGAGCGGCCGAGCGGGCTTGGCACCCCGCGCACTGGAAGCTGCGCCGGCGCACCTGATCGCGGCCGACTGGCGCATCTGCCGGCGCGCGGCCTCCCCGAGAATGCGAAAGCCCCGGATTTCCGGGGCCTCAGCCAGTACCGCTACCGGGATTCGAACCCTGCTAGGGCTCCTGTGGTGGCAGGGTTTTGGCTTGCTAGCGCGGTTGAACTGCCGCTCAACACCGCTAGAAACCGCCCACGTAGGTGCACACCATTCCTATTTCATTCCTACGGCCCGTCTTGACGGGCCGGGCTAGAGCCCCGCAAGGCACCCCTCGAAAACAGCTTGTTGGTATGAGCCCCGATAACCCTGGGAGTACGCCTGCGCGACATCTGAAGATGACGCGCTTGAATCGAGGCCGAGTTCCGTTGCGATCTTGGCGCGAGGAAACGCGCCGCATGCAGCCTTCGCATTTTCGTAGTTGGTTGCGTCCTGCCCGGAGAAGCCCCCGGCACCCGGCTGTTCCTTCGGTTCGGCCGGTTCCGGCGCGGCTGCTTCTGTCGTTTCTTCTGGCTGAGCCGGAGCGCTCGGCTGGCTGGCCCCCGTGCTCGACGCACTGGTACCGCATCCCACCGTGCTGAGGCCGCACAGAATTAGAGCGGCGGCGAGCACACTTGCGCGCATGGGGGCAGTCTAAGCCCGTGGTTCCGACATAGCCAAGGTCGGAGGGGCCGTGAGTGGTCCGCGCGGCGAGCGCGGCGAGTGGTCGCCTAAGACTCTGGTTTCCATAGTGGATGCGTGGCGCACCAACGCCAGGAGGCCCTCTGGACCGCCTCGACCGCGTCGGGAGTTGTCCGCAACACCAACCGCCAGTGCGCGCGTAGTCGCACTGTCATGACCCCGTAAACGACTGTCGCTGCCGTCCCAACGGCAACCGCGACAGCGAGCACCGACAGCTCGCGCGACGCAAGCAGCAGGATGCCCGAACCGACCGCGACGAGAACCGCGCCCGCAACCTCAGCGCCCGACAGCAGCCGGTCGGATGGCTCGGGCTGCGTCCCGCCCCACGTAAGGCCGGTCAGGCCCGTGCCAGACCCAATAACTGCGGCCAAAAGCAGGACTGCCCCAACTCCGATTAGGAGCGCGCCAAAGCTGCTCCAGGTCGCACCGAAAATGTGTGTCTCAGCTACGTTCATCGAGAATGCAGGCGTCTACTGGCAGACAACCGGAACGTGAGCGACGTTCATGCCCCGACCCTACGCCCGCGAGCAGTTCCGCGCGGTACAGACGCGGCGCGCACAGTCTAGTTAGGGTCGTGCGTCATGCGGCTAATTTCGACCCGCGCGCTCGCGGTCGCGCTTTGTCTGGTGGGTGTCGGCGGCGTGACGGCATGCGGAGAAGAAACTAAGATCAAGAAGACGGCCGAAGAAGCAAAGACGACTGCGGAAGAAGCCAAAACAGAAGCCGAAGAAGCCAAAGGATCTGGCGGCAACTCGGAAGCCGAAGACGCTAAGAAAGAAGCTGAAGCAGCA
>JAOPZS010000048.1 GCA_025963965.1 Solirubrobacterales bacterium | reverse complement strand
CGGGCAGCGCCCGCCACGCTTCGATCGTCAGCGGCAGGTTCTTCAGCGGGTTCGTTCGTCCGAGCGCGAGCAGCATGTCCTCGCGGCGCGTGACGTCCTCGCGCGGGCGGAACGTGTCGAGGTCGATCCCGGGCGGGATCAGCTCGGCCTCGTGACCCAGTTCGCGCAGGCGCTCGCGATTCCACTCGGAGATCGTCATGTACCGGAACTCGGGACGGTAGGAGTCGAGCACGGCGTGGCGCGAGTGCTGATCGTCGGGGTAGTAGCTCGTCTCGATGTCCTGGACGAAGTAGACCGGGATCCCCCGCAACACGCTCGCGCGCCAAACGGACGCGGCCGTGTTCCACCAGGTCGCGACCTTGATCGCGTCCTCGCCGGCGAGCGCCTCGACGAGGTCCTCGTATTCCTCGAAGCTGCGGACGGGAACGCGCAGGTCAAACCAGTCCGGCCGATCGCCGAGCGTGTACAGCGCCACGTCGTGTCCGCGCTCGGCGAGGCGGTTGAGGTGCTCGAAGATGTCGCGGTGACCACCCCCGACACCGGTGTCCTCGGTCACGTAGGCGACGCGCAGTCGCCCGTCCGGAGTACGCACGTCGCGAGCGTCGAAGAACTCTCCCCAGCGCTCCCAGAACAACTGCCGCGAAATGCGCTCGCGCTCTCCCACGTCGGTGCCGCGCGTGACGGACTCGTGGTGGTAGAGCACGGCGGCGGGGTAGTACATGACCCGGAATCCCGCCTGCCACGCGCGCAGGGACCAGTCGACGTCCTCGAAGGCCATCGGGTAGCGCTCGTCGAGCGGGCCGACCTCGTCGAGCATCTGCCGCGTCAGGTACATGCAGGCTCCCGTCACCGCCAGCACCGGCCCCGGCAGCCGTGCCGGCCCCCAACCCCCGGGCTTGAAGCGATAGCGGTGGTCGAACCACTCCGGCGCTCCCGGGTTGCGCGCGGTCCCGGCGAACTGGATGCGCCCGTCCGGGTAGAGCAGGCGACCCCCGACGATCCCGATGTCCTCGGCGCGGCTGGTCGCGTACTGCAGGGCCGCCAGCCAGCCCGGGCCGGCCTCGACGTCGGAGTTGAGCAGCACCACGTCGCGCTCGGCCGACGTCGCCGCCAGGCCACGATTGACGTTGGCGGCGAAGCCGACATTGCGCTCGCCCGCGACCACCTCGATCCCGCCGATCGCGCGCAGCGCACCGAGATGCTCGGGCCCGCTCGCGTCGTCGGTGACGATGATCCTGGCCATGCCCTGCGGGACGGTCTTCTGGATGCTCCGCACGAGCGTCGCGACATGCTCGGCGTCGCGGTAGCTCGGGATCACGATGTCCACCGGCCGGCCGTTGCGCTTGAACCAGGACTGGGCGCTGCGCAGCTCGCTGTCTCGCCCGTGGCTGCGCAGTTGCAGCCTGTGACGGAGCGGCGTGAAGCGCAGCGGCAATGTGAGAAGCCGGAACAGCAGCGTGCCGAGACCGTGGTAGCGGTACGTCAGGTAGATGCGTCTGCGCAGGCCGCCGAGGGGACCTCCGAAGCCGCCGTCGAGCGGGTCGGGTCGGTTCGCGCTGGGCTTGTTCGTGGAGTCGCGGTCGGTCATTGCGTGCGCGCCCCGTCCGTTCCTGCGGCGGGTGCTCTGAGGTCCAGGGGGGCGAGGCCGGAGCGCCGCTCCAGCGACAAGGCTCGCTGTGCGCGCGCCGGCAGACGGTCCGCGCGCGAGCCCAGAATAGCCCCTGCCAGCCGCGCCGCCCGCTGCGCGCCGGAGCGCGCAAGCGCGCTCGCGCGGGACGCGGGCGGCGTGCCGGTCCGCACCAGCTCACGGTTGGCTTCGCCGAGCCCCCCGCGCAGCTGGCCGATCACGTGGCGCGGCGAGAGCGGCTCACGCCAGCCGTAGACCTCGCGCAGCCCGCGCCACTCGTCGAAGCTCCGCCGCAGCTGCTGCGCGGGCGAGTAGTCGTGGGAGTGGATCACTGCCGCCTCGGGCAGATAGGCCTTCGCCCAGCCGGCGCGCAGCACGTCGATCGCCAGCGCACGATCCTCCGCGTAGGGGATCTCCCGGAACGGGACCCGCTCCCAGATGCTGCGTGCGAGGCAGGCGTTGGCATCCGTCAGAAAGCCGCGGGCCCCCATCAGCGCCTGCGGCGCCAGCGCACGCTCGTCGGGCGCGAGCCGGTCCAACCGTGGCGCTCCGTCCGGCGAGAGCGATCCGAACCAGCCTGCGAGCTCGAGGCGCACCGGCAGCGACGCGCCCGCTCGCGGCAGGTACGGGCCGAACGTCACGGCGACATCCTCGGCGAGCGCGAAGCCGGCCAGCAGCCGCTCCAGCCAGAGCGGGTGCGCGGGCTCTGCGTCCTGGGTGAGAAACGCCACGTGAGCCCCCGAGGCTTCCCGCATCAGCAGGTTGCGCGTGCGGCCGTGACCGAACTGCGACGGTGCGATCTCGATCACCCGCGCGCCGTGCCGTGCCGCAAGCTCCGCCGAGCCGTCGCTGGAGCCCGAGTCGCAGACGAGCAGCTCGTGGGCGATGCTCTGCGAGGCCAGCGCGCGAAGGGTGCGCTCGAGCAGCGCCCCTCCGTTCAGCACCGGGATCGCGACCGTCGGACGCGCCTGCTCGTGCCCCGCCGAAGCGGCGGACGCCGGCCGCGATGCGTCAGGCATAGAAGCTCGTCATGGTCAGCAGCTGCCCGGCGAAGCTCAGCGCGATCATCGCGGTCACGAGCCCTGTGCCGAGCCACACGACGCCGCGACGGCCGAAGGCGTGC
>JAOPZS010000039.1 GCA_025963965.1 Solirubrobacterales bacterium | reverse complement strand
GCCGCCGCTCGTGTTCGGCCTCGGCGTTCTGTGGCACCTGATGCGCCATGGGCGCCGCTACGAGGTGCTCGACACCTGCGCGTTTCCGTACTTCTCGCTGCTGGCCGCGGCGCTGCTGCGGCCGCTGCTGCGCTACGAGCTGGTCGTCGATTGGTTCGAGGTCTGGAGCCGCGCCTACTGGCGCGAGTACCTCGGAGCTGCTGGGCGCATCGGCCTGCTCGTGCAGACGCTCTGCGCGCGTGTCCCGCAGCGCGCCCACTGCTTCTCCGAGCTGCATGCCGAGCGGCTGCGTGCCGAGGGACTGCGCGGGCCGGTGACGGTGCTGCGGGGGCTGCTCGCCGACCCGCGCCCCGTCGCCCAAGCGCGGACGGCGGCGCCGATCGTGCTGTTCGCCGGGCGCCTGATCCCGGAGAAGCGCGTGGCGCTGGCGGTTGCGGCGATCTCGCTCGCGGCGCAGCGTGTCGAGGGACTGCGCGGCCTGATCCTCGGCGAGGGTCCCGAGCGCGGCGCGCTGCAGGCCGCGATCGACGAGCACGACGCCGCCGAGATCGTGAGGGCCGGCGGCTGGGCGAGCGCCGAGGAGCTCGAGCAGCGAATGGGCGAGGCGATGTGCCTGCTGCTGACCTCGAGCCGTGAGGGCTACGGGCTGGTGGTCGTTGAGGCCGCCGTGCAGGGAACGCCGAGCGTCGTCGTCGCCGGCGCCGACAACGCCGCCGCGGAGCTGATCGTCGAGGGCGTGAACGGCACGGTCGCGCCGGATGCCGACGCGGCGACGGTCGCCGAGGCGATCGTGCGGGTCCACGAGGCCGGCCTGGCGATGCGGCAGAGCACGCTCGCGTGGGTCACCGAGAACGCGAGCGAGCTCTCGCTCGAGAGCTCGCTGCGCAAGGTGCTCGCGCCCTACGACAGCGCCCGCGCGTAGCTTTCGAGCGTGAGGCGCGCCGCGCGCGCCCAGGTGAACTCTCGCGCACGCTCGAGACCGCGCTCCCGCAGCTCGGCGGCCAGGCCCGGCTCCTCGAGCAGGCGTCTGATCGCGGTCGCGATCTGCGCCTCGTCGTGCGGGTCGAACACCAGCGCGGCCTCCCCGGCCACCTCAGGCAGCGAGGAGCTGCTCGAGCACGCCACCGGCACGCCCCGCGCCATCGCCTCGAGCACGGGCAGCCCGAAGCCCTCATAAAGCGACGGGAACACGAAGCCCCTGGCCAGCGCCCACAGCCCCTCGACCTCGGCCGAGTCGATCCAGCCCGGGAACCGCACGTCACCGCCCACCCCCACTGCCGCCGCACGCGCACGGAGCTCCTGCTCGTACCACGTCGGGTACCCCGGCATGACCAGCATGGGGCGGTGCTCGGCGGGGATCGCCGCGAGCGCGCCGATCAGAGCCGCGAGGTTCTTGTGGGGGCGCTTCGCCGAGAGTGTCAGCAGCACCTCGCGCGAGCCGAGCTCGAAGCGCGCGCGCGTCTCGGTCTCGCCGAGCGCCTCGCCGCGGCGCACCGTCCCGATCCCCAGCGGCACGACGTCGATCGACCCGGCCGAGAGACCGAGCAGGCCGATGAGGTCATCGCGCGTGGCCTGCGAGTCGGCGATCACGCGAGCCGAGCGGCGCACGGCGGCCGGCACGAGCACCCGCATGCCGCGGTTTCGGATTCCGGGATGCGCGTCCGGAAAGCGCGCGTAGATCAGATCGTGCACGGTGACGACGCGCTTGAAGGGGCCGTACAGGGGCGCCGTGGAGCCGAGGCTGTGCAGCAGCTCGACGCCCGCGCGGCGCGCCAGCAGGGGCAGCATCGTCTGCTCGCCCGCCACCCACATCGCCCGGTTGCTCGCATTGACCGGCACGGTCACGGCGGGCATCAGCTCGCCCCAGGGCTCTCCCCTGCGGGCGGCCGCCTCGCGATTGACGAACGCCGTGAAGCGCACCTCGGGGGCCGCCGCGACGAGCTCGGGGAGCAGCTCGCGCGCGGCGACCTCCATCCCTCCCGTCTCGCCCGGCACGAGGAAGATCAGGTTCAGCCCGACGTGTGTGGCGGCCCGGATCACCGCGCGAGGGCCCGTTCGTAGGCCCGATACGTTCCGCGGGCGGCAGCTTGCCAGGTGAATTCGCTCGCTCTGACGGGGCCCGTGCGCCGGGTCTCCCCGTCGGCGAGCGCTGCGCCCAGCGCCCGTGAGGCGTCGGCCGTATCGCGGGGGTCGAAGTAGTGGGGGATCTCACCGCCCACCTCGCGCAGCACGGGCAGGTCCGAGCACGCAACCGGCACGCCGTGGGCGAGTGACTCGAGCACGGGCATGCCGAAGCCCTCTCCCAGCGTCGGGAACGCAGAGCAGGCGGCGATCCGCCAGAGACCCTCGCGGTCGGCATCGGAGACGTAGTCGGCGAACGTGATGCGCGACTGAACGCCGAGCTCCTGTACGAGCGCCCGGAGCCGTTGCTCGTACGGCTCGGCGTGCCCGGCGAGCAGCACTCGTATGTCGCCGTCGAAGTTGGCCGCCGCGCGTACGAGAACCTCCTGGTTCTTGTGCGGGCGCTTGGCCGCCAGGCAAAGCACGACGCGGGCCTCCCCGAGCCCGTAGCGCGCCCGCAGGTCCGTCTCGGAGGAGAACCCGCCGTCCCGGACGGGCTCATAGCCGTGATGGACGACGTCGAAGCGGGCCGGGTCGGTGCCGAGCACGGCGCAGATCTGATCGCGCGCGGCGGCGCTGCCGCAGATCAGCCTCGCCGCGCGCGCCGCCGCGCCGCGTACGAGCAGCTCCATGCCCGCCGAGGTCACCCGCCCGAAGGTGGGCGTGAGCAGAAACGTGACGTCATGCAGCGTGACCACGGCAGGCGCTCCGGGCATCAGTGGCGCGAGGCTCGCGAGGCTGTGAACGACGGAGGGACGCTCCCTGCGCACGACACCCGGGAGGATCACCTGTTCGCAGAGCTGACGGCGCAACCGCTGACCGTCCTCGCAGGGGAGCGCGAGGATCCGCGCGAACGACTCCCATCCGTCGTTGCGCAGCGCGGTCGCGCCGGAGCGGGTCGTGGCGATAGTCAACGACAGCTGGGGAAACTCTCGTGCGAGCGCGGGGGCCAGACCACGCAAATAGGTCTCGGGGCCACCGGAGGCTCCCGGGGCAAGGTAGAGGGCGTTGAGAAGGACATCGCGCACGGCCGGCATTTGGGCGATGGTACGTTGCCGATCGCGTGAACTACTTCGACTGGCACGAGCAGCCCGGCTACTGGGCCGACATCACGCGCCACTTCGCCCGGGACGCCGAGCTGCTGGACATCGGCTGCGGGTCGGCCTGGCTGGCGGAGCATTTCGAGCGCTACACGGGCGTTGACGCATCCGTGGACGCGGTGCGAATCGCGAGCGAGCGAGGCCGGAACGTGAGACGGGCGGATGCGGACAGCCCGCTCGAGTTCGCCGATGAGAGCTTCGACGCGATCGTCCTGAAGGACGTTCTCGAGCACGTCGCCGATCCAGCGGCGCTGGTCGGTGAAGTCCATCGCCTGCTGCGCCCGGGTGGTCTCGTCTTCGCCTCCTCGCCGGACGCACAGCGGTGGGTCTGGGACGACTACACCCACCGCAGGCCGTTCTCGCGCAAGAGCTTCCGGCTGCTGTTCGCAGACCACGACTTCCGCGTCCGCCGGTTGGGATACGAGTCGGTTTTCCCGGGCGTCGGACTGCTGGCGGCCCGCACGCTGCGTAAGCGCCGTCCGCGCGTGTTCGGAGCTCTGGCGCTGCTGCCGTTTCACCGACGCAACGTCTGGGTGCTCGCCGAACGCGCCGGCGCGCAGATTTAGGCTGGTGTGACCGGCCAGCCCCGGCGGCGGCGCCTCGGTCCCTTCGGTAGCCGCTCCAGCACACCCAGCACAGTGGCGGCGGTGCGGTCCCAGTCGAACAGGGCGGCCCGCGGGGGTCCAGCGGCCGCATACCTGGCCCGCGCCTGCTCGTCGAGGAGCAGCTCGGCGATGCCGCGCCTGATGTCCTCGATGTCCAGGGGGTTCGCGTAGCGGACGGCGTCGCCGCCGACCTCCGGCATGCTCGACACCGAGGAGGTCAGGACCGCCGTCCCCGACTGCATCGCCTCGAGCACCGGGATGCCAAATCCCTCATACAGCGAGACGTAGCAGAACAGTTCAGCCCCCCGGTATAGAGCCGGGAGATCGTGCTCGGACACGTAGCCGAGCGCACGCACGAGGTCGGCGTGCCGCGCGACCTCGGCGAGCATCGGATCGGTCTGCCAGCCTCGAGCACCGGCCAGGAGCAGCGTCCAGTCACCGCGGACGTCGGCGGGAAGACCGGCGAAAGCCTCGATCAGCCGCGACAGGTTCTTGCGCGGCTCGAGCGTCGCGGTGACGAGTACGTACGGACCCCTCACGCCAAGGCGCCTGAGCACCTCATCGTCGCCCGCCACCGGGCCTGGTCGAAAGCTCGCGTCGGCGGCCGGTTGCGCGATCACGGTGCGCGAGCTGCTGCGCGGGTAGCGGGCGTTGAGCTCCGCGCCGGTGGCGTTTGAGATCGCCACGAACTCCGAACCGCGACGGATCGCCACCGGCAACGTCAGCCGCTCGAGCAGACTCCCGCGTGGCGGTTGCAGCGCGCGGTCGAAAGGCGCGAAATCCCAGACGATGACGGCGCCGGGAATGCGCCAGGGAAGCGTCATCGCGTAGCTCGTGCAGGCCAGGGCAACATCGGCGCGCCGGGACATGGCCAGGCCGGCGGCCAGCGGCCAGCTCAGGCCGGGGGCGTTGGGCGTGACCCAGCGGAAGCGGCCGTCGAGCTCGCCGTCCAGCCAGGGGGTTCGTGCATACAGGAGGTACTCGTGATCCTCTTCGCGCCGCGCGAGACCGCGCAGCAGCTCGCGCACGTAGCGGCCCCGCCCCGCCGGCACCTCCGCCGCAGCGCGTGCGTCGATCGCGATCCTCATCGCCGCCAGGCTAGTCGAGCTGCTTACGGCCGCGCCGCCATACGGCACGCAGGTAGGTTGGGCGCGTGCAGGGCGCACCGATTCCCGCTTCCAAGACCAGCCGGCCGCGCGTCGTGATCCTGCGCGGGCACCAGGCGAACCCGTGGGAGCTTGCTCCGTGGCAGGAGCCGGCGCTTGCGGAGCAGTTCGAGGTGAGCTACCTGCGCTCGCGGAGCAACTGGTTTGACACCAGCGGGCTGACGCTGCGCGACCCCCGGGCATTGACGCTGCGAGACCTGCTGCCGCCGGGGCGTGTCGGCGACCTTGCGGTGCGCGTCCCCGGGGACCGCTACCTGCGGCTTGCCAGGCAGCTGCGCGGGGCCGACATCGTCCACGCCCAAGAGCTCGGCAACTGGTACAGCCAGCAAGCGGCTCGGCTGCGCCACAACCTCGGCTTCACCCTGGTGCTGACGGTCTGGGAGACGCTGCCGTTCTTGGACGCCTACCGCAACGTGCGCACGCGGCCGTACCGGCGGCGCGTGCTTGCACAGACCGACCTGTTCCTCGCGGCGACCGAGCGCGCCCGGAGCGCGCTGCTGCTCGAGGGCGCACCGCCGGAGCGGATCAGGGTGTGCCCGCCGGGGGTCGATGTCCAGCGCTTCGCCGGCGTGGGCAGCTCGGGCCTCGACGGACCGACGATCCTTGCGCCGGCACGACTGGTCTGGGAGAAGGGGCACCACGACATCCTGCGGGCGCTCGCGCTGATGCGTCACGACGCCGGTCGCCTCGGGGCCGCCGCCCCCCGGCTGGTGATCGTCGGCCGCGGCCCGGAGGAGCGGCGCCTGCGGGAGCACGCAAGCGAGTTGGGGATCGGCGAGCAGGTGGAGTTCCGCGGATTCGTCCCGTATGAGGCGATGCCGGCGCTCTACGCCGGCGCCACGTGCCTCGTGCTGGCGAGTTTGCCCACGCAGTATTGGGAGGAGCAGTTCGGGATGGTGCTGGCGGAGGCGATGGCATGCGGTCTTCCGATCGTCGCTTCGGACTCGGGAGCGATCCCGGAGGTGACCGCGGGAAACGCCGACCTGTACGCGCCAGGCGACTGGGTTGGGCTCGCCGCGCTACTCGCTGAGGTCCTCCAGCGCGAGGCGTCCGAGCGTGAGCGCATCACGAGGTACTCGACGACGGCGGCTGCCGACGGGATCGCGGCAGCCTACGGCGAGGCACTCGCGCGACGTTCCTCGATCAGTCGCCGGTAGATCGCGAGGTGCCGAGCGGCGACGGCGTCGGGCGTCAGTTCGCGAGCCCAGTACTCGTAGCCCGCCCGGCCCATCTGCCGGCAGCGCTCGCGGTCGTCCAGCAGCGAGCAGATCGCATCGGCGAACGACTCTCTGTCGGGCGCCGAGGCGATCCCTCCGCCGGACACCTCCACAAGCTCGCGCAGGACGGGGATGTCGCTCACGAGCACCGGCAGGCTCTGGCTCCATGCCTCGGCCACGACCATCCCGAAGGACTCGCTGACCGACGGCAGCGAGAGCACCTCAGCGCGCTGCAGCCACCAGCCGCGGGCCTGATCGGAGACGCGACCTACGTCAAGGATGCGAGGATCGCGCTCGCTTGGCAACGGCCGCCCGGGACCGACGAACGCGAAATGCGCGTCGGGATGGCGCTCCCAGACGAGCTCGGCGGCGGCAAGCAGCAGCTCATGGCGCTTGGTCGGCCGGCGCTGCCCGAGGAAGAGGATCACCGGCGCCGGCGGCGCGGGCGCCATCGGCTCGCCGTGAGGCTCACCCGACAGCTCGTCGAGGCCCGCGACGGCGTCGGGGACGGGCAGCCCGACGATCTCGATCCGAGCCTCGGGAACCCCCAGTGACCGGTAGGCATCGGCATCGGCCCTCGTCGTGGCGAGCAGCTTCTCGGCGTTGAGGTAGGCGCTGACAGAGCCCGAGTCATCGCCCCACTCGCCGACGTGCGCGAACGGCGAGATCGCGACAGGCAGGCCGAGCCGGTGTGCCGAGCGCACCGCTCCTACGGCGAGCAGGTTCGAGCCGAGCATGTGCACGACGTCGGCTCCCCGCAGCAGCGGTGTGAGGACCGGATCCACGACGGCCGCGTAGTAGGCGGAGCTGTAGCGGCCGAGCCAGTGCCGGGTGATGCGCCCGCCGAACGGGATCAGCTCGGCGGCCAGCGGCAGCAGCAATGACCGGCGGGCGCGGGACGGGCGGAACTGGACGACGGACATGCCGTGGTGCGTGAACGCATCGAAGATCTTGCGCTCGCGGATCACATGGGTCATGCGCCCGAAGTGCAGCTCATCCACGCATTGCGCGACGACCGTCACCTGGTGACCGCGGAGCACGTAGGCGTGGCCGAGGTTCTCGACCACTCGCTCGACGCCGCCGACGGCGGGCCAGTACTGGCGTGTGACCATCGCGATGCGCATCGGGCAACCCTACCCACGCGCATGCGGCGCCTATGATCCTCGCCGATGCGACGCCCGGACCTATCGCCCCTCGCGAGTGGCGACCTCGCCAAGATCGCGAGCCTGCTGGACCGTCCCGTCGTGGCGATCGATGTCGGCAGCCGAGACGGCGTGAGAGCGTCGTGGAGGTCGCTCGGACCCAACGCGCTGCTGGTGGGCTTCGATCCTGATCCCGAGGAGTGCCGGCGGCTGGAAGCGGCCTCAGCCGACCGGCAAGGCGAGCGCTACGTGCCTCTGGCGCTGGGGGCGCAGACGGGCCCGCGCACGCTGCATCTGACGCGCGATCCGCAGAGCTCCTCGCTGTTTGCGCCCGCGCCTCGGGCACTCGAGCGCTTCCCCGAGCTGTGGCGGCACGAGCCCGTTCGCACCGAGACCTTGGAGCTGTCGACCATCGACGAGTGGGCCCTTGGTTCGGGTCTCGAAGAGCTCGACGCGCTGAAGGTCGACGTCCAGGGGGCTGAGCTCGAGGTGCTGATGGGGACGGCGGGGCTGCTCAGCTCCACCAGGATCGTCGAGGCCGAGGTCGAGTTTCAGGAGCTCTACACCGACCAGCCCCTGTTCTGCGACGTGATGGTCTTCATGCGCGGAGCAGGCTTCGAGCTGTGGCGAGTGCGCGAGTTGCACCATTGCGGACTGCAGCCGGCGCGCCGCGGAGAGCCGGTGTTCGGCGTCGGCGACTACGTCGAGCGGACGCGCCTCGGTGGACAGCTGGCATGGGGGAACGCGATCTTCGTCCGTGGCGCGTTGGCCGACGCCTCGGCCGCTTTGGACTGGCAGGTACGCGCGCGCGACGCGTGCCTGGCGGCCGCGTTCGGCCTTCCGGAGCTCGTCGAGCTGGGCCTCTCGCAGGCCTTGGTCTCGGCTCCGGCGCCCGCGGCCGCCACGATCGAAGAGGTGCTCCGACGAGCCCGCCGGCGGGGGCGCTCACGCCGCGCGCGGGACCTGCTCGTACGAGCTCCGTCCCATCTCCGCGGGTTCCTCGGGGCGCGCCTGGGCTAGGGCCTGCCGCGCGTGATCCGGCCCGTGGCGCGACGCCCGGCGACGCTGGTGCGAAGCCGCGCGAGTGGCCCACCGGCGCCTTCGGTGAAGAAGCGCCGGTAGGCACGTAGGATCTGCTCGTCCTCAGCGGGCGGCGCGAAGCGCAACGCGTCGATCGCGGGTGCCTGGTCGCGCTCCCAGGCGAGCTTCAGGCGCGAGGGCCCGGCGGCGTGGGAGCCCTCTTCGAGGCCGCTGTTCTCGACCATGTTCCAGGTGGGCGTCACAAAGCCGCTCCCTTCCAACAGCATGTTCGTCGCGCAGAACACGTCCCACGACCCGCCCAGCGTCTCGGTCAGGACCGCGTCGTGGATCATCGCCGGGAGGTCGGCGCCGGCTCGCCACGGGCGGAAGTCCTCCGACGCGACAAGCCGACTACGCAGCTCGTCGGCGTCGAAGCTGAACCGGCGCCAGCGTGAGCGCCAGGTCGCCCAGGCCCATGAGGAGAATCGGGGCGACAGGAACACATCGAACTCGTACCCCGCCAACGCCCCACGGTCGAAGGGCAGCCGCAGGCCGGTCAGCCCCGCCACACGCTCGGCCCCGGCGTAGTGCGCGAGGGCTCGTTCGGCGTACCGGCAGAACTCCGGAGCAACACAGACGTCGTCCTCCGTCACGATCGCCGTCTCGTGATGCTCGAAGACGTAGTCCAGACCGGTCCTGATCGATGCGCTCAGGCCCAGGTTGTCCTCGTGGGAGACGATCACCGGCTGTACCCAGTCGATCGTGCCGAGCAGCGCTCGTACGCGCTCCACGTCAGCTGCGGCCTCCTCGTCGACGGGACCGTCGGAGAACACGTAGAGGTGCCGCGCGCCGGCCTCGCGCAGGCATTCGAGCGTGCGCGGAAGCTGCTCGTGGCGCCGATAGACGAACAGCACGACCGGCGTTGCGGTGCCGGTTGTCGGCGCGGGGCTCAACACGGCGCAGCTTAGCCGCCGCCGCTCAGCGCGAAGAGCAGCGCGGTGAGGAGGCACTAGATTTCACGAATGCTCCGCCTCGGACCATCGCGATGAGAGACGCCGGCCGCCTGAAGCGGCTCAGGCGCTCCTCCTCCGTCCTGGCCCACGCATTTGCCGAGCGGCTGGCGCCCGAAGGAGAGCTCGTCCGGTCGTTCTCGGCGCGTGACGCGAAGGGCATACCGATCGACCTACGGCTGGGTCATTTGCTCGACTGGCGGGGCGGCTTCTTCGTCGAGGCCGGCGCAAACGACGGCCTGTTCCAGAGCAACACGGCGCTTCTCGAGCGAAGCTTCGAGTGGGATGGCGTACTGGTCGAGCCCTCCACGACGGCCTGCGAGCAGGCCCGGCGAAACCGCACGGCGCCGGTCTACAACTGCGCGCTCGTTGCGGCGGACTTCGGGGCCGCCACCGTCACGGGCGACTTCGACGGCTACCCGATGGGCAGCGTCGGCGGTGCCCGACTGGGACGTCAGGGCGCCTACACGGTGCCCGCCCGGACGCTGCAGTCGATCCTCGACGAGCGCGGTGTCTCCCACGTCGACTTCCTATCGCTGGACGCGGAGGGCTACGAGCTGCAGATCCTCCAGGGGGTCGACTTCACGCAGACGACCTTCAGCTTCATGCTGATCGAGCTCTATCCGGAGAACCAGGCGCCGGCGGTCGCGTATCTCGGCGAGGCCGGCTACCAGCTGGTGGCGAACTACTCCGGGTACAACCGGTCAGACAACCCGCAGTGGGACGGCACGCACAACGACTACCTGTTCGCGCGCGCCGGCCTTCAGCTCGGCGAGCGCTGACCCGCGCGGCTACGGCTGAGCCGGCGCGCGACGGGGCAGCGCCTGGGTCAGCTCGCGGGGGATCGCCCCGCTGAGCAACAGGACGGCGGCGTAGATGACGAGCGCGATCGCGGCCTGCGGCAGGCTGGGGAGGCCGGGAACGAGCAGCGCGACGAGGATGCCGAGCAGTGCACCTGCGAACACCCGCGCGGGAACGCGCAGTGAGAACGTGAGGTCGGGACGGGCGTTGCGGAGGAAGACGAAGCAGAGCGCAGCGACCAGCATCTCCGCCCCGGAGAAGGCGATCGCTGCGCCGCGCGCCTGCAGCACTGGAATCAGGATCAGCGACAGGATCACGCTGGCCGCGAGGCCGGCCGCGCTTGTGATCAGCAGCGATCGATGGCGATGCAACGCAAGTAGCCCGTATTGCCAGGGAGCTCCCACGAACTGCGTGAGGATCGCGACGGACTCGATCTGCAGGACCGTCACGGGGACACCACTCCCACCAGAGAGCACTTTGACGACGAAGCCCGCTCCGAGGGCAAGCCCCAGCGCGAGCCCGACGCCGACAATCAGCGTCACCTCCGTGAGGCGCTCGACGACGTAGCCGAGCCGTTCGCGGTCGTCGCGGGCCGCTCTCGCGAGCACGGGAAGCGTAGAGCCGACGGTGAGCGCCGGGATCGCGATCACGACCGAGATCACGGCGAAGGCCGTCGCGTAGAAGCCCGTCTGCAGCCCGCTTGACATCAGCGAGAGCAGCAGCACCGTGATCCGCAGGTACAAGGTCCCGATCACGACGGCCGCCGCGAAGGGAAGCACGGCCTTCATCAGGGTCAGCCACTCCTCGCGGTCAAATGACGGGCGTAGCGGCACCTCGCCGCGGATCACAAGGGCAGTGGCGAGCAGGACGATCAGGGCCACGGGGACGAACGCCGCGAGGAACGGCAGCAGCCCGGAACCTGCCAGGACGAGCGCGACGATCGCGGCGACGGCCAGTGCCTGACGCAGCAGTTCGAGAGCCGTGACCCAGCCGAGCCGGAGCCGCGACGCGAGCGGAACGGCGAACGTGCCCTGGATCACGGTCAGGACCATCGCGACTCCCGCCAGGAACGTGCCGAGAACCACCGCATGCCCGTAGCCGGCGATCAACGCGAAGCCCGTCGCCAGCGCGACTCCGACGCCCGTCAGGGCGATTCGCACGCCGAGCAGGTTGCGCATCAGCCACTCCCGCTCGGCGCCCGTGCGGGTCGAGTACTCCCTGACGCCGATCTGCCCGAGCCCGACGTCGGTGATGCCCTGCACGATCGTCACGAGCGTGATCGCGACCACGTACCGGCCGTATTCGACCGAGCCGAGGTGGCGTATCAGCAGCGGCACGGATATCAGGCTGAGCAGAACGCCGAGGATGTAGCCGGCGCTGCGCAGGGCGCTGCCGCGAATCGCGGCGGTCCCCGCGGCCGGAGTGTCCAGCAGGTCGCTCTCGAGGTCTGCCAGGGCGGACGGCTGCTGATCTGTGGCCATGGTTCGTGCGCCGAGCAGGGCCGGCGATCCTTCGCCCGAGCCTAGATCATGGCGGGGCTATCATCTGGGCCGTGCCCCTCCTCCCAGGCAAGCGCGTCCTCGTCACGGGCGGCTCGGGCTTTCTCGGTGGCAGGGTGCTGGAGCAGCTCACCTCCCACGATGTGGCGGAGGTGTTCGCCCCCCGCTCGGCCGAATACGACCTGCGCCAGCCCGACGCGATCCGCGCGGTGCTGGGAGACACGCGACCAGATGTCGTGGTCCATCTCGCCGCGGTCGTCGGCGGCATCGGCGCGAACATGGAATCGCCCGGCCAGTTCTTCTACGACAACGCGATCATGGGCATCCAGCTGATCGAGGAGAGCCGCCTCGCCGGCGTCGAGCGGTTCGTGTGTCTAGGGACGGTATGCGCCTATCCGAAGTTCGTGCCCGCGCCGTTCCACGAGGACGAGCTGTGGAACGGATACCCGGAGGAGACGAACGCGCCCTACGGGCTGGCCAAGAAGATGCTGCTGGTTCAGCTGCAGGCATACCGCCAGCAGTACGGATTCCATGGGATCTACCTGCTGCCGGTGAACCTGTACGGGCCGAACGACAACTTCGACGAGCGGACCTCGCACGTGATCCCGGCGCTGATCAAGAAGTGCTGCGAGGCGGTGGACAGCGGTGCAGAGTCGATCACCTGTTGGGGCACGGGTCGCGCGTCGCGCGAGTTCCTCTACGTCGACGACGCCGCAAACGGGATCGTCGCGGCGGCCGAGCGCTACTCGGGCAACGAGCCGGTGAACCTCGGCTCAGGTCAGGAGATCACGATCCTTGAGCTGACCGAGCTGATCGCCGAGCTGGTCGGATTTCAAGGGAAGCTCGTGTGGGACACGGACAAGCCCGACGGCCAGCCGCGCAGATGGCTGGACACGACGCGGGCCGAGCAGGAGTTCGGATTCCGCGCGAGCACCGACCTGCGCGACGGCTTGCGCCGCACGATCGACTGGTACCGCGAAAGCAGCGCCGGGCAGGCGATCCCCGCCGGCGCGTCGCTACGCACCGACTCTTAGATCGACTGGCCGACCGCGCCCGAGCTGGGCTCGCTCTGGGGTCCCTCGACCCCGGGCCGCCACGCCCAGAGCATGCCGTAGCCGTCGGAGCGGTGCCAGATGTCGGCGATCCGCAGGCCGGCGTCGCTGAGCGCGCGTTCGGCGGCCGCTCGGGGATCGCTGTCGGGACCGAGGTGCGGGTGGTACTCGAGCACCACGACGGGCGGCGGCTCGCGGCGGAATCGTGCGTCGCCGAGGATCTCCCACTCGCCGCCCTCGATGTCGAGCTTGACGAGGTCCGCCGCGGAGATCTCGCCCATCACGTCACGAACGGGGACCTGGATCGTCGGCACGCCCGGGTCGGTGCCCGGCTCGACTACGAACGAGCCCATCGCGCGCCCCGCGGCAAGCTCGACCTGCCCGTCGCGGGCGCCGGCCGCCATCCGCTCCAGGCGCCAGCGCGCGCCGAGGCCGTTGGCGGCGATCGTCTGCTCGTGCACGTCCGCGTTGTCCGGATCGGCCTCGTAGCCAACGATGCTCGCCTGCGGCCAGCGCTGCGCTGCGTAGATGCCGAACAGTCCGATGTTTGCGCCGAGGTCGAGCACACGTCGAGGGCTCGTGAGTGCTGCAGCGAGCTCGGCAGGCGGGCTGTAATCGTCGCGGTGGAAGACCTCGGCCATCGTCGCGCCGTCCTGCACGGAGTGGCGCAGCGCAACGGTTGCGCCGCCGCGGCGCAACCTGTAATGGAAGACGCCGGCCGGGCGTGTCTCCTGGCGCAGCAGGAAGCGCCCGGACTCCCGTACCAGCCCCGCACAGATCAGTCGTGCGGAGAGGGCCGTCAGCAGGCGACTGCCAGCGAGCTTGCGCCAGAATTGGCGTGGCGTGTTCACGACCGCGCGCCAGCGGCCTGGCGGCGCGCTGACAGCCGGCGGGCGCCGCGCAGGAGGTGGCGCAGCGGCGCGGCCGCGGGTCGCAGCGCCAGGAATTCTTCGGCTTTCGCGCGGACATGACGAGCCGAACGGGCAGGTAGGAGGCGATCAGGGGTGAGGAGCTGGGTAGCGTTGGCCGGGCTGTGCACGTAGCGATCGATGCGGCCCGCCAGCTCACGGTTGCGATCGGCCTCGGGGCCCTCCCAGTTGGAGCCGCTGCGGGCAGCGACATGGCCGTAGTCGTGGTTCTGGTGGATAACAGTCGTGCTGCGCGTCATGTCGATCAGGGGGTAGC
The DNA here is from genome assembly GCA_025963965.1 of Solirubrobacterales bacterium. Lineage (GTDB taxonomy): Bacteria > Actinomycetota > Thermoleophilia > Solirubrobacterales > Solirubrobacteraceae > Palsa-744. The sequence goes on along the minus strand of JAOPZS010000039.1, from coordinate 1,874 downwards.
CCAGCTCGAGCGTGCGCCCCATCATCCAGTTGTCCCAGCCTGGTCGTCCGACGGCGAACGGGGGAATCCCGAAGTCCGTGTCCCGGGGGAACACGAAGTAGTCGCTGCCGCTGCCGCGGTCGAGCGCGCCGGCGGAGCGGGCCCACGCGGCGAGCTGGGCGTCGGCGCCGTCGAACTCGAGCGGCTCGGTGACGTCGCAGTCCCAGCGCTGGCCGATCGCGAGCAGCGGGACTGCCGGGAGGCGCCGCACGGCCGCCAGGAAGTCGCTGAGCAGGAGGATGTCGGCGTTGACGTAACAGAGCAGCTCGCCGCTGCCGCGCTGTGCGGCCTGCGCGAAGGCCCAATCCAGCAGCGGTGTGCCGAACTCATTCTTGGCCGGATCGCCAACGTGTGTCGCTCCGAGCTCCCGCGCGACCTCGGCCGCGCCAGGGTCGTCGCCCATCAGCAACACCTCGACGTCTGCACCCAGACCGACCCAGCTCCGCACGGCATTTCGCTGGATCAGCGAGATGTGCGGATCGACGAATCCCTTCGGTATCGAGAAGACGGTCAGCTGGGACATGGCGCGCGAATCGCCAGCAGCCTAGCGCTCGACCAGACGCGCCCGCGGGTCATCTCGCCGCGACGGCCGACGTCGAGAGCACCTCGCCGGCGGGGCCGAGCGCCTGCACCGCGAAGTTCGCGGCGCCACTGCTGTCGGGCACGGCGGTCTCGAAGCCGCTGTAGGGAACCTCGGCGACCGTTGTGAGAGTCGCGGGCGTGGTGCCGGCGAGGACGCGCCAGGCGCTGATGTCGGTGGCGCCGTTCCAGCTCGCATAGATGGTCGCTGCGGCGCCTGCTCCCGGCTTCACGACGATCGCCGGGCGCGACGCGGGGGTGGCGCTCCAGGGAAAGCGGAACGCGCGGTAGGACTGCCCTGGAGAGGGGAAGCGGGCGCTGAAGAGGATCTGCCCTGCAGGCGAGAATTCGGTGAGGAACGGCTCTTCGCCCCAGCCGACGAACGAGTTGCCGTTGGGAAGGACCTGCGCGTTTCCCTGGCTGCCGGCCAAGAGGTGATCGACGTAGCGACTGACGAGCGTGACCTTGCGGTGCGCCCAGTCGATGCGCTCGCGGATGATGCGCGACTCCGAGTGGACCTTCGGGACGCCGCCGTTGTCGAAGATCGTCAGCGTCCGATCGGGCTGCCAGCGCACGTCGTGCTGCCAGGCGGTGCCTGTCCCGGGGCCCATCTTGAAGCTCGTGTGACGCCCCCCGAGACGCCACAGGATCGCCCCGCTGACGTGATTGATCTCATACGCCGCCCAGGTGTTCCGCGAAGAGACGATGAAGTTGCCGTCGCCCCACGGGTCGGCTGAGATCGAGTTGATGTGGAAGAAGTCATACGGCTCGTCGCTGCGAGGCGGGACGTGCGCGAAGGAGTTCTCAAGCGCGACGTGGCCGTAGGCGTGCCACTCGAACATCACGAGGCCCGTCGGGATGTCGACCTCCTGCATGATCGAGTCCTGCAGGATCCCGTCGCGAGGGCCGCCGACCGAGGACAGGTCCGCCGAGACCAGCGAGTAGGCGGTCAGGTACGCCGATCCGCGGGGAGTGATCTGAAAGTCGTGCAGGTCTGCCTGATAGCCGTTGCCGGCGTTCACGGTCGCGACCTTTTTGTAGGCGGTGTCGACGATCTCGTTGCGCCCGAAGCCGAACCCGACGCGGAGCGGCACCAGGCCCTCCCACCAGACGAGCACCGGTCGACCCATGTAGCTCTGCACCTGGAAGTCGGTCGCATCGTCGCCCTTCGGGACCGGGTGGAACCAGACGAGCCGCCCGAGTTGGTCGAGGATCATCGTCCCGGTCTGGCCGTAGCCGTTGGTGGGCGTGAGGAA
>JAOPZS010000033.1 GCA_025963965.1 Solirubrobacterales bacterium | reverse complement strand
CTAGTCTACACGGCGGTGCAGAAAGAGAGAGCGCAGGGCTGATCTCGTCACCGGTGAGGTGAAAGGGACCAGTTCGAGGCAACCTTCCGGTCCCCTCGCCCCGCGGAGCGGGGAGAGGGCTAGGGAGAGGGGCGCTCGGCGCGGTACCTCCCGATTGCGACTAAGTTGTTTGCGATAGCAGCCCAGCCGATACAGCGATGGACGCCGGTCCGTCCCCGATAGCGGCTGCGCCGCATCCCGAAGGTGTTCTTGAGGTGGGAAATGCGCGCCTCACCGCCGGCGCGCCAGGCACGCCCCCGCTTGAACCAGCGCTGTCGTTCGTGCGCGATCCTGTCTCGGGTGCGATGGCCCGGTCTGGGCAGCACCGGCCGCTTGACGCCCATGTCGATGAGGCGGCGCTCACCCCGGCCGGAGAAGAAGCCGCGATCGGTGGCCACGGTCCGAGGGACCCGGCCGAAAATGCGCTGGTGGTACTCGACGGCGGGCACGAGCAACAATGCATCCGCTCTGGCGTCGTCCACCGCGATGTCAGTGACGATGCCGCCTTCAGCCTCCTGCACCTTCACCACGACCCCGAATTCGGTTGGCCGATGCAGCTTTCCCTTGCGAATGATCTGCGCCCACGGCTCGAAGATGCTGACGATCTTGCCCGGCGTGCGCGTCTGGGCACCGAGCACACGAGCGCGGGTCTGCCGTATCACCTGGCGACCGTGCTTCGTAGCGGCGACGATCGTGGTGACGAGCTTGCCGACGCGGCAACGATGCCGCCCGCGCATCGTGCGCAAGTGTAGCCGCGTCTGTTCTGCCGCCCGCTCGGCTTGGCGTACAAGGCGGCCCGTGATGCGCAGCAGTCTCCGGTACGGCTTGCGGATTGCGCGCTTCGCTCGCTCACCCCGACGCCGCAATCCCTGGGCGATTTCTCTCATCCGATGAGAGACGCTCCGACGCACGTTGCGCAGTTTGAAGCTGAGCTTCACTCCCGTTTGCGTCAGCCGCCTCATCGCGCGACTGAGTACACGGATCACGTCCTCGCACAGGCCGCTGTCGGTCGGATGATGGATGGGCGCCTCGACGACGGTGGTGTCCACACGCATCTTCTTGCCCTTGGTCACCCCGGCTGACGCCGCGACGATCACCAGCCTGTGCAGCAGTTGACGCAACGTGGACCCGTCCACGACCTGTCCTAGGCGGACCATGGTCTTCGCATCCGGGACCTTGCCCGCGTCGATCCGGCAGAAGCGTCGGTATACGAGGCTTCCGGTCACCTCCCGTTCCAGTTCGTCGTAGCTCCAGTCGCGCAGGTGCTTGAGCGCCAGCATCCGGAGCACCACCTCGGCCGGCGTGCCCGCGCGGCCTCGCCGGGCGCTGTGCCGCCACCGTCGGCGCATCACCGTCATCACCGCTTCGACGATCTCCTCGTCCCCGAGCGTCTTGTCGACTTCCCGCAGCCAGGGCTCCATCAGCAACTCGGGCTCGGGCAACACGAGGCCGAACAGAATCACCTGCGACAGCTCAAGCTGGGCGTGTCGTCGTCGGACCATACCCACTTATTGATCATGAACCGGCCCACTTGTCGATCCCCTGTGTGAGCAACGGTGACGAAATCGCGCCGAAAACGGCAGTGTGGATGTCTCGCTCGCTCGCCGTCGTACTCTGCGCCGTGCCGGCACAGACGCCGAGAATGCGCTGTGGGCTCGGCTGCGCGCCAAGCGACTCCTTGGCTTCAAGTTCCGCCGCCAGCATCCCTGCGGCCCGTACATCCTGGACTTCTACTGTCCCAGCAGGCACCTGGCCGTGGAGCTCGACGGCGGCCAGCACTTCGAACCGGCGGGCCAGGACTACGATCTTCGTAGAACGGCTTTCCTCGCTCGCCGTGGCATCACGGTGCTCCGTTTTCCCACCGATCTCGTCTTCCGCGAGCCAATCGCCGTGCTCGACGCCATCCTCCTCGCGCTCGGCGGCGGCCCCTCTCCCTAGCCCTCTCCCCGCGGAGCGGGGAGAGGGGACCGGGAAAGGCATATTCGGCCCAAACCCATTGAGCGCCAGACCGACGATCAAGCCTCAACTCGCGCCCTTTCTGCACCGCCGTGTAGACTTAGACTAGGACCCAGGCGATTCGCAACCCACGCGATCGGCCTCGGGAGTGCTACCGTATCGGGCATGCGAGGCAAACGCAGACGCTGGCCGTGGGTAGTCCTGGGTGTCGTCGCGTCCCTGGTTGTCGCCGAGCATCTGTTGCTCGGCACGGCGGCGGCGCCCGGTGCTGACTACGGCATCGATCTGGCGGCGCTGCATCGGGCGGCGGTGGCGACGGGCGGCGCGCTGCCTGAGCGGATCGAGGTCGAGAAGGTCGGTGAGTTCGCGTTCCCGCGGACGCTGGTGGTCGCCGGCGATGGCTTTCACATGCATCCGATGGTGCTGCTCTCGCATCGCGTGGTCTGGCCCGACCACTCGCTGATCGTCGACACGGCGATGGGCCCGGCCGGCGCGAAGAAGATGCCGGGAAGCAAGATGGACGCG
>JAOPZS010000021.1 GCA_025963965.1 Solirubrobacterales bacterium | reverse complement strand
GTGGCCTTCACCAGTTCGGGTGAGCGCCTCGTCGGCACCGTCGCCAAGCGCCAAGCCGTCACGAACCCGCAGAACACCGTCTTCTCGATCAAGCGCTTCATGGGCCGCAAGGAGGCCGAGGTGCGCGAGGAGGAGTCGATCGTCCCCTACAAGGTCGTCGCCGGCCCCAATGGCGACGCGCGCGTCGAAGCAGGTGGCGAGCAGCACTCGCCGCCGGAGATCTCGGCGATGATCCTGCAGAAGCTGAAGTCCGACGCGGAAGCGTATTTGGGCGAGGCCGTCGACTCCGCCGTGATCACCGTCCCGGCGTACTTCAACGACGACCAGCGCCAGGCGACGAAGGACGCCGGCAAGATCGCCGGCCTCGACGTCAAGCGGATCATCAACGAGCCGACCGCCGCCTCGCTGGCGTACGGCCTCGACAAGGAGTCCGACCAGACGATCCTCGTCTTCGACCTCGGTGGTGGCACGTTCGACGTGTCGGTGCTCGAGATCGGCGACGGCGTCTTCGAGGTCAAGTCGACCGCGGGTGACAACCATCTCGGCGGCGACAACTTCGACAAGGCGATCGTCGACTGGCTCGTCTCCGAGTTCAAGAAGTCACAGGCGATCGACCTGTCCGCCGACCCGATGGCCCTGCAGCGCCTCTACGAGGCTGCCGAGAAGGCCAAGATCGAGCTGTCGACGACGCAGGAGACGCAGATCAACCTGCCGTTCATCACCGCTGACGCCTCCGGGCCGAAGCACCTCGACACGCGGCTCACGCGCGCCAAGCTCTCCGAGCTGACCTCGGAGCTGCTCGACCGCGTCGTGAAACCGGTCCGCCAGGCGATGGACGACGCGAAAAACAAGGGCGTCAAGGAGATCGACCACATCGTTCTGGTCGGCGGCATGACGCGCTCACCGGCCGTGCAGGAGAAGGTCAAGGAGCTGACGGGCAAGGAGCCTCACCGCGGTGTCAACCCGGACGAGGTCGTGGCTGTCGGCGCTGCCATCCAGGCGGGCGTGCTGGCCGGCGACGTCAAGGACGTGCTTCTGCTGGACGTGACGCCGCTGACGCTCGGCATCGAGACCAAGGGCGGCGTGATGACGAAGCTGATCGAGCGCAACACGACGATCCCGACCCGCAAGGGCGAGGTCTTCTCGACCGCCGAGGACAACCAGCCCTCGGTCGAGATCCACGTCCTGCAGGGCGAGCGCGAGATGGCTCAGTACAACAAGTCGCTGGGCAAGTTCCAGCTGACCGGCATCCCGCCGGCGCCGCGGGGCATCCCGCAGGTCGAGGTCGCGTTCGACATCGACGCGAACGGCATCCTCAACGTCTCCGCGAAGGATCTCGGGACGGGCAAGGAGCAGAAGATCGAGATCAAGGCCGGCTCTGGCCTCTCGGACGACGAAATCAAGAACATGGTCTCCGACGCCGAGTCCCACGCCGAGGAGGACCGCCGTGCGCGCGAGCTGGCCGAGGCTCGCAACAACGGCGAGAACGCCGCCTACCAGGCCGAGCGTCAGCTCGCCGAGCTGGGCGACCAGGTCGACGGGGACTCCAAGGCCCGCATCGAGGAGGCCATCAAGGAGGTCCGCGAGGTGCTCGAGTCAGACGACCCGACGGCGATCAACGCCAAGTCCGAGGCGCTGCAGACGGCATTCCACGCGGTCTCCGAGGCGATGTACCAGCGAGCCCAGGAGCAGTCCGCGGCGGACGGCAACGGCAACGGCTCGGCGCCGCCCGAGGACGCCTCCTCCGAGGAGGACGTCGTCGACGCCGAGGTCGTCGACGAGCCGAAGGCGTAGGCGGCGATGAGCGACATCGACGAGACCACCACCGGCGAGCAGACCGCCGAGGCCCCCTCCCCGAGCCAGACCCGGCCCGGGGAGGAGGCGCCGGGCGCGCCCAAGCAGGCGCGCTCGGAGGACGGCAACGGCGTGGCCGAGATCCAGGGCGACATCGACGAGCTGGTCGAGGTCGCGGCGCAGCGTGACGAGTATCTGGCGCTCGCGCAGCGCACCCAGGCGGACTTCGAGAACTACCGCAAGCGCGTCGCTCGCGAGGCGGCCGCAGCGCAGGAGCGCGGTGTGGCCGGGCTCGCTAAGGAGCTGCTGCCGGCGCTCGACAACCTCGACCGCGCGCTCGACTCGGCCGAGGAAGACGACCCGCTGCTGAAGGGCGTGAGGCTCGTTCGCTCCGAGCTCGCGGCCGCGCTGGCGCGGGCCGGGATCGAGTCGTTCTGCCCGCAGGGCGAGCCGTTCGACCCGTCGATGCACGAGGCCGTCGCCACGGCGCCGGCCGGCGAGGGCGGCGCCAGTGGTGCCGTCGTCGAGGTCTACCAGGACGGCTACCGGCTGGGCGAGAGCATCCTGCGCCCGGCACGCGTCGTCGTATCGGCCTGACGAAGGGCAAGCCGATGGCGGCGCGACCCGACTACTACAAGACGCTCGGCGTCGACAAGCGCGCAAGCGCGGACGAGATCAAGAAGGCCTACCGCAAACTTGCGCGCCAGTATCACCCTGACCGCAATCCGGACGACAAGAACGCCGAGGCGCGCTTCAAGGAGATCTCTCAGGCCCACGACGTGCTCGGCGACCCGGAGAAGCGCAAGCAGTACGACAGCGGCTCAGGACCGTTCAGCACCGGCGCAGGACCCGGCGGCGGCTTCGGCGGCTTCGGCAACTTCGACTTCGACGGCTCCTCGATGGGCGACATCCTCTCGAACCTCTTCGGCGGCTCGACGACCGGCCGGCGCGTTCGGACGAGGCCCCGCCCGGAGAAGGGCCCCGACCTCGAAGCGCAGGTCTCGATCACCTTCGATCAGGCCGTGTCGGGCGCACAGGTGCCGCTGCAGGTGCCGATGCACGCGAGCTGTCCGACCTGCCGCGGCACCGGCGCGAAGCCCGGGACGACGCCGATCGTCTGCCCCACGTGCGAGGGCCGCGGCATCGAGACCCAAGGCCAGGGCATGTTCTCGATCTCCCAGCCCTGCTCGCGTTGCGGCGGCGCCGGCACGGTGATCGAGGATCCGTGCCCGACCTGCCAGGGCAGCGGCGCTGTGCGGACGGTCAAGAAGCTGCGCGTCAACATTCCCGCAGGCGTCCGTGACGGCAGCCGCATCAGGCTCGCCGGCAGGGGCGAGCCGGGCCACGGCGGCGGTCCCGCCGGAGACCTCTACCTGGTGACGAAGGTCGGCGACTCGCCGACGTTCAAGCGCAAGGGCGAGCACCTCGAGGTCGAGGTGCCGTTGACGATCCCGGAGGCGCTGAGCGGCGCCGACGTCCAGGTGCCGACGCTTAATGGCACGAAGACGCTGCGCGTGGCGCCCGGCACGGCCAGCGGCACGGTCCAGCGACTGCGCGGCGAGGGCCCGCCGAAGCTCGGCGCGGGCGCGCCGGCCAAAGGCGATATCCACTACCGCTTCGTGATCGACGTCCCGGAGCATCTCAGCGAGGAGCAGCAGAAGGCCGTCGACGAGCTCTCGCGGACTCTCGGCGGCGATCCCCGCGCGGGTCTGTTCAACGGCGCCACGAGCACCACCCAGGCGAGCGACGCCGGCGAGCACGCCGGCGAGGCGAAGACCGGAGGCGAGCGGTGAGCGGCATCGACGGCGGCCTCGCGGGCAAGCCGCTGCGGCGCCGGCTGATCCCGACGATCACGCGCGTGGAGGTCGAGACCGACCGCGGCGTGTTCATGATCTCGGTGGCCGCGCAGCTTGCCAACATGCACCCGCAGACGTTGCGCATGTACGAGGCGCGTGGCCTGATCGAGCCGCAGCGTTCGCCGAAGGGCACACGCCTCTACTCCCAGGAGGACGTCGAGAAGCTTCGCCGCATCCAGGAGATGACGGCCGATCTCGGGCTCAACCTCGCAGGCGTCGAGCGAGTGCTCGACCTCGAGCGCGAGATCGATCAGATGCACGAGCGGATGGAAGAGATCGAAACGAAGGCGCTGCGGGCGCAGGTCGAGCTGGCCGAGCAGCTCGAGGCGGTGCGCCGCTCCTTCCGCGCCGAGCTCGTGCCCACCTACCGCGGGAACGTCGGTCTCGTCCGCGCCGCCGACGCCCGCTCGCCGTTCCCGGCGCTGCCGTCCCGCAAGCCCGGCCCCGGAGGAAAAGATGCAGCCTGACCGTTTCACCATCAAGTCCCAGGAGGCGCTCGCCGCGGCCGCCCGGCTCGCCCAGGAGCGGGCCAACCCGCAGGTCCTGCCCGTGCATCTGCTCAGTGTGCTGCTGGGCGGCGGCGCGGCGACGGCAGCCGACGCGCCCGGTGGGCTCGTGCCCGGCGTTCTCGCCAAGCTCGGAGTCAACCTGCGCGCGATCGCCGACCAGGTGGACACGGCGCTCGAGGCGCTGCCGACGTTCTCCGCGGGCGTTCCCGGAGAGGGCACGCAGCCCTCGGCGGAGCTGACCAGCCTGTTCACGGCGGCCGAGAAGGAGGCTCGCGAGCTGGGCGACGATTACGTGTCGACCGAGCACCTGCTGCTCGCGCTCGCCGCCGCGAAGGGCGCGCCTGGCGAGCTGCTGCGCTCCTATGGCGCAGACCGCGAGCATGTGCTGCGAGCGCTGACCGAGGTGCGAGGCGCGAATCGCGTTACCGACCAATCTCCCGAGGAGAAATACGAGGCGCTCGAGCGCTACGGGCGTGATCTGACAAAGGTCGCGGAGGAGGGCAAGCTCGACCCGGTGATCGGCCGCGACGAGGAGATCAGGCGCGTGATCCAGGTGCTCTCGCGGCGCACGAAGAACAACCCGGTCCTGATCGGCGAGCCCGGGGTCGGCAAGACGGCGA
>JAOPZS010000019.1 GCA_025963965.1 Solirubrobacterales bacterium | reverse complement strand
ATCTCCACGCAGCGCTCGAAGTCGGCGCCGACGCGGTCCATCTTGTTGATGAAACAGAACCGCGGGACGTTGTACTTGTTGGCCTGGCGCCACACCGTCTCGGTCTGCGGCTCGACACCGGCAACCGCGTCGAACACCGCGACCGCGCCGTCGAGGACGCGCAAGCTGCGCTCGACCTCGACCGTGAAGTCGACGTGGCCGGGCGTGTCGAGGATGTTCACCTGGCAGTCGCGCCAGTGGGCCGTGGTGGCAGCGGACGTGATGGTGATGCCACGTTCCTGTTCCTGGACCATGTGGTCCATGACCGCGGCGCCTTCGTGGACCTCACCGATCTTGTAGGTACGACCGGTGTAGTAGAGGATCCGCTCGGTCGTCGTCGTCTTACCGGCGTCGATGTGCGCCATGATCCCGATGTTGCGGGTGTTTTCGAGTGTGAACTTACGTGGCATGGATCAGGATCCGGGTTTCTGTGAGCGGGAGGTAAGGGCCAAAAAAATGGGCCCCTCGGGCCCACGCGCGCTGCTGGTCTGTTGGACCGGTTCGCGTCGTTATCTGCTCGAGGTCTCCATCTTTCGTGCGACTCACGGGTCGGCCGCTGCGATGGCCTCTAAGCCCGTGACGCCTCGGCGACTATAGCAGAGGGATTCGCCTTTCTAGCCTGGCTTCCTGCCTGTTCGCGGGCCCTCTGGAAGGGGGTCTGAGGGGGTCTCGCCAAGGTCCGTCGCCGGTGCCTGCTCGAACATCTCACCGAGCCGCTCGAGCACCTTCGTCGCGGCGCGAAGGTCGCGTGCTCCGAAGCCCTCGAGCGCCTGCTCCCAGCGCCCTTTCCAGGCCTCGCGCTTGGCCTCGATCTGAGCGCTGCCGAGTGGCGTGAGGTGCGCGACGACGACCCGCCGGTCGGTCTCGGAGCGCGCCCGCTCGACGTGGCCGGACTCGGCGAGGGCGTCGAGCATCTGCGTGACCGTGCCCGGCGACAGCTGCGCCGCCGCCGCCAGCTCTCCTGCCGGCAGCGCGCCGCGCTCGAGGAGCTCGGCGAGCAGCTCGAACTGCGCATGGCTCAGATCGGTTCCGGCCAGGTGGGTGTCACGGCCGCGGATCCGGCTGAGCGCACGGGACACCTGGCGGAACGCCCGCCCGAGCTCGGTCAGGTCCGCCTGACGAGGATCGTCCCTGCCAGCCGTCGGCGTGGTCACGGGGGCGGCCATCGACTACACCCCCAGAGGCGGGGCCGCCGCCTCTGCGTTGGCGGCAGCCGCGCCCAGCTTGACCTTGGGTTTCTCGGCTCTCAGCAGCACCACACAGGGGATGAGCGACAGCACGACGATGCCGAACGACCACCAGTAGGCCGTGTCGAACGCGTGGGCCAGGTGCGCCGGCGAGGAGGCGCCTGTCGTGCCGGTGGCCCGCTGCAGCACCACCGCCAGCACGGCCGTGCCGATCGCACCGCCGATCCGCTGCAGGACGTTGAGCTGCGGGGTCGCATCGGAGAGCTGATCCGGGCGCAGGGAGGCGAACGCGGCGGTCATCGCCGGCATGAACGAGAAGCCGATCCCGGCGCCGCGCAGGACCAGCACGAGCGAGATCGAGAGGATCGACGTGTGCTCGTCGACGAACGCCAGCGGGATGGAGGACACGGCCAGCAGCGAGACACCCGCCAGCGCGATCCGCCCGCCGCCGAACCGGTCCGACAGACGGCCGGCGAGCGGCATCACGAGCAGCATCCCGAGACCTTGGGGACCGGTCAGGAGCCCCGTCACGATGACGCTCTCGTGACGCACCTCCTGGTAGTAGAGAGGCACCAGGATCATCGCCCCGAACAGCGCCGCGCCGAGGCCGAACGTCGTCAGCGACGCGGCTCCGAAGACGCGGTTCATGTACAGGCGCACGTCGAGCAGGGGCCGCTCCACACGCAGCGCGTGGCGGATGAACACCCCGCTCAGTACGGCGCCGGCGACGATCGGCCAGACCACGGTCGGCGCCGTCAGGCTGCTGTGCGTGCCGATCTCGGCCAGTCCGTACACGGTCGCCGTCGAGGCGCCCGACATCAGCACCAGGCCAAGCGTGTCGAGGCGTCCGGCCTCGCCGGAGTCGGTCCGCGGCAGCATCCGCAGCGCCAGCACGAAGGCCAGCACGCCGATCGGCAGGTTGACCAGGAAGATCCAGGACCAGTGCAGGTTCTGCAGGATCGCCCCGCCGACCACCGGGCCGAGGATCGGCGCGAGCATCGCCGGCATCGAGACGATGCCCATCACCCTCCCCATCCTCTTCGGTCCGGCCACCTGCGCCATCAGGAGCTGCCCGACCGGCATGATCATGCCGCCGCCGGCTCCCTGCAGGACGCGAAAGATCACGAGCGTCGTCGTCGAGGCGGCCACCGCGCACAGCGCCGAGCCGATCGTGAACAGCACGAGCGACGTCAGGTACACGCGCTTGGCGCCGAAGCGCCGCGCCGCCCAGCCTGTGATCGGGATCACGGCCGCGAGCGAGAGCAGGTAGCCGGTCACGACCCACTGAATCTGCGAGATCGAGCTGTGAAGGTCGTGGCTGAGGGTGCGCAGCGCGACGTTCACGATCGTCGTGTCGAGGATCGACATGATCATCCCGAGGATCACCACGCCGGCGACGACCCAGACGTGGCGCTCGATGCGGTCGGACGCGGCCGGGGAGAAGGATGTCGAGGGGGCGGAAGACATTTGGTACCGAAACTTTAGGTACCGAACCTTTTTTCTTCAAGGGCCCGGACGCAGGTTTCGCGGCAATCGCTTCATACCCGCACGGCCTGCACCTACGCGCCCGTCGCCCGTCGCCCGCGGGGGCGCCAATGTTCTTAGATCAAGAGCACCCGAAGGTGCTCTCAGAGGGAAACCGGCTCGAGGATCGAGGACGCGGTATCGCGCCGGCCCTCGGGCGGCTCTACCAGCGGTAGTGGGCGAAGGCCTTGTTGGCCTGCGCCATGCGGTAGATGTCGTCCTTGCGCTTGTAGGCGCCGCCCTGCTGGGACACGGCATCGAGCAGCTCGTTGGCGAGCCGCTGGGCCATCGTCTTCTCGCGTCGCTGGCGGGCGAACTCGACGAGCCAGCGCACGGCCAGCGTGCGGGCACGGCGCGGGGCGACCTCGACGGGCACCTGGTAGGTGGCACCGCCGACGCGGCGGGATTTGACCTCGAGGGTCGGCGTCAGCACCTTGACCGAGGCCTCGAGCGTCTCGACGGGATCTTTGTCGGAGCGCTCTGCGATCAGTGCCAGTGCGTCGTAGACGATTCGCTCGGCGGTCGACTTCTTGCCGTCGAGCATCACCTTGTTGATCACCTGCTGGACGAGCTTCGAGCGGTGGATCGGGTCCGCCTCGACGGGGCGGATCTGGGCGGCGGCTCTACGCGGCATCTATTTTTTCTTCACGCCGTACTGCGACCGGGACTTCTTGCGGTCGCTGACGCCGGCGGCGTCGAGCGTGCCACGTACGACCTTGTAGCGAACGCCAGGCAGATCCTTGACGCGCCCGCCACGGACGAGCACGACGGAGTGCTCCTGAAGGTTGTGCCCCTCGCCCGGGATGTAGGCGGTGACCTCCATCGAGCCTGAGATACGCACACGCGCGACCTTGCGCAGCGCGGAGTTAGGCTTCTTCGGGGTCGTCGTGTAGACGCGCGTGCAGACCCCGCGCCGCTGCGGGGCGGCGACCTTCTTCTTGCGGCCCTTGCCCGACTTCAAGCCGGGAGTGGCGAGCTTCTTCTTGGGGGCGACGCGGCCCTTGCGGACCAGCTGGGAGGTAGTCGGCATTCGGCCGGGGATGCTAGCAGCGCCGGGCGCTCGCCCGCGCGGCCGTCGAGAGCGCCACTAAGCGGCCGTGGCGGCAGCGGTGGCGCCGGTGGCGCGAACCGGGGCCGGCATCAAGGCGGAGGCGACGATCACGAGCACGAACGCGAGAGCCTGCAGGACCACGCCGGTGGCGCTGCCTGCCATCGGGTCGCCGAAGACGATGATCCCGCCGGCGATGCCGGCGATGTTCGCGGCTGTGCCTGTGACGGCGATCACGGGCACCGCATCGCCGTCCTGCAGCCCGCGGGCCGAGGCGAAGAAGGCAACGATCGAGGCGGCCACCGCGACGGCCAGCCACGGGCTGAGCAGCAGCCCCATGAAGCCGTGTGCGCCGGTGATCCCCGTCAGGGCCTTGATCGCCGTGTCGGAGACGCCGAAGAGGATTCCGGAGGCGGCACCGAGCATCACGCCGTGGTGCTCGACCGGGCCACCGATGCGCGGCCCCATGATCAACAGGCCGCCGATCCCGAACAGGGCGGCCTCGAAGGAGATCATCGCGGCCGGTGAGAAGCTCGAGTGCGAACCGTGCATGGCGGGCAGCGTGAGGCCCAGCAGCACGAGGCCCGCGGCGGTCAGCAGCAGCCCGACCCACTGGCGCCGGCCGACCTGGAAGCCGAACAGGCGCTCTGCCATCACGGCGATGAACACGACGCCCGCCGCCAGGGCCACCTGGACGACCGACATTGGTGCCAGCGCCAGGGCGCCGACATGGAGGCCCCAGCTGGCCGTCGCCGTGAGCATGCCCAGCGTGAACCACTTCGAGGAGTACAGCGCCCTGGTCGAGCGCAGCGGGTGCAGGACCTGCACCTTGGGCACCGAGTTGGCGCCCTTGTACTTGTAGAAGAACGCCAGGTTCGCGACGAACGCGCAGGCGAGAGCGAGGAGGATTCCGAGGTCGAGAGTCATTTGGGGGGGTGGGGTGAGGTCTCCGGCGGTGGCATCCATCGACTGGCGCACGCCACTGCTTTACTCCGCCGACGGGGGGCTAGGCGGATCGACCGTCTCGGCAGAGTACCCGTCCGGACCTCTATGGAACCTAAAGACCCGCTGCGAGTTGCAAAAGACCTTGCCTCGCCTGACCTCGCGAGTGCCGCCGAGCGGGGCCCCGCCTGCGGCGGGAGGCCCCACGTGGACGGCTCGAATGCGTCCAAGCCGCTGCTTATGGTCGACATCGACGGCGTCATCTCGCTGTTCGCCTCGGGCTGGCAGGCCACCGGCACCGAGGGGTCGTTCCACTCGATCGAGGGCATACCGCACTTCCTTTCGGCCGCCGCCGCCGCTCACCTGCTTGCCCTGCGCGATCACTTCGAGCTGATCTGGGCGAGCGGCTGGGAAGAGCGCGCCAACGAGCACCTCCCCCACCTCCTCGGCCTGCCGCCCGATCTGCCCTTCCTGCGCTTCGAGCGCGCAGTCGGGCGCAGCAATGCCCACTGGAAGCTCGACGCGATCGATCGCCATGCCGGCAGCCGCCCGCTGGCCTGGATCGACGACGCGCTGGACACGGCCTGTCACAGCTGGGCGGCGGCGCGCGAGGCGCCGACGCTGCTCGTGCAGACCGAGCCGAGCCGCGGACTGCGCACCGAGGAGGCCGAGGAGCTCATCCGCTGGGCGCGCTCGCTGGCGCAGGCGTGACCGCGCCAGCCACCGGCGCCACACGCACGGCACGCGAGACCGCCGCGCCGCCCGCCGGGCCGCCGGGGTAGAGGGCGCGCACCCACAGCGCGCGGGCCGCGCCGGCCGCGAAGCTCGCCGGCAGCAGGCAGCGCCCTTCTGCATCGGTCGTGCCCTGCGCGAGCGCCGTCCGCGTCACGAGCTCGCCGCGGCGCGCGACCGTGCGTGCCTGCAGGACGATCTGCCCGCCCGCCAGCGGGGTGCCGTCCAGGCGCTTGAGCATCGCCACGAGCATCGGTACCGCCGCTGGAGCCGGGGGGGCTTCGGGGGCCGCGGGCGGCGGCGCTGCGGGCGCGGAAGCCGGCGCCGCGGCCAGTGTCGCGATCACCGGCTGCCCGGACATCGACGCGACGGCCCCCCGGATGGCGGGCAGCTCACCGTAGAGCGCGTTGCCCGGGCAGTTGGTGCTGTCGGCGTCCCGGTGCCCGGCGATCCTCGGTAGCGACACGCGCGCTCGAGCCGGGTATCTGCTGAACACCGACCCGGCCGGGTTGACCCGTATGACGGCCCGTCCCTGCGCTGAGACGCCGTGCAGCGCGAGCTTCCACGCGAGGAGCCGCTGCAGCGTCGTTCGCGCCGCCGGCGAGATCGGCGTGCCTGAGAAGGAGCCGAGCACGGCGACGCCGGTCGAGGCGAGGTTGTAGCCGCCGGCGTGAGCGCCGACGACCGGTTCGTCGATTCCACCGGCACGCGCCTCGAAGACGCGCCCGAACAGATCGACGACGAAGTTGTAGCCGATGTCGTTCCACCCGTTCACGTCGCGGTGAAACGCGTAGATCGCCCGCAGCATCGCCGGCACGTCTGCCGCCCTGTAACCGTTCGGGTTCTCCGTGTGGTGCACGAACGCGACCTTCACCTGGCCGTAGGCGGGCGCCACGCGCGGCAGCTTCGTCCCTGTCGCCCACGCCGCCCTGGCGATGATCGGCGGCTGCCCCGCGCCGGCGCCGAGGACCGGCTGGGCCAGCGCGAGGGCCGAAGCCGCTGCGGCGCTCTCCCCCGCCGGCGGCGCGCTCGACGCGAGCGCTCCTGCCCTGTGGTCGCGCACGTAGCGCAGGCGCGCACCCGCGAGCGCCACTGGGCTTCGCAGCTGCAGCTCGCGTGCGCCTCCTACCCAAAGGGGCTCGCCGCTCTCGGCTGCGCCGTCGGGACCGGGTGCTTCCGGGCCGTGCCCCTGAGCCGCCGCAGCCGTCCATGGCCCCCACGCGCCGCTCGCAAGACGGACCCTCAGCCGGGCCGCCGCATGCGCGCCGCGATCCCATTGCAGCCCTACGACCGCCACGCCCGCCGGCAGCGCGACCGTGCGAGGCGCGCCGGCGAGCGTCCCGAGCTCGATCGTCCCCGTCTGCGTGCGGTCCTGGACGGCTCCCGCGAGCGCCGCGACCGGACGCAGCGCGAGCCCGGCCAGCGCACCGGTGCCGGCCAGCAGCAGCGAGCGACGAGTGATCTGGGCCTCGCCCACGCCATCGCAAACACATGCGCCCCGGCGGCGGTGCGCGCGACGTGATGAGACGATCCTCACCCTGGGCGCATCGCTCGGCCTCGGGAGCCGCGGCCCCGAGTGCGCGCGCCCGTAGCCCGGCCGCCGTGCACATCGGTAGTTACATGCTGGTGGTGTGTGTCACTTCGAAGACGGCGCTCGCATAGGTATCTACAGGGGCGCTGGCGTAGATACCTATGCGCACACCCACTCTGAAGTGAGACACCGCCCCCACGTCCTACTCACGTAGATACGCACGGGCACCGCATCCAGTCCGGCTTCCGCCCCGCAGCCCCGCAGCCCCGCAGCCCCGCCGCCCGCGGCCCCGGCGCCGCCGCCGCGCCCGCCTTAACGACCACGGCCCGCACGTGGAGCGCGGGCCGTGGGTCACGTCATGCGACGCCTAGTGAACTACTCGCTGTCGCGGGTCTCCTCGACTGGTATCTCGAGCTCGGCGAGCTCCTCGGCGAAGCCCGGGTCGGTGCCGCCGGCACCGATCTTCTCGAGCGAGGCGAGGTCGGAGTCGAACTCCTGGCCGTAGCCGCCGTTGAGCGCGTCGCCGCCGGTCAGGCCGAGCTCGGCTGCGATCTCGTCCTGGTCGAG
>JAOPZS010000138.1 GCA_025963965.1 Solirubrobacterales bacterium | reverse complement strand
CGTCCCCGTCACCGGCGCCATCGACGATCGTCGTGGTGTCCTTGGCGACGACCACGCGACGGGCACGGCCGAGCTGCGAGATCTGCGTGTTCTCGAGCTTGAGGCCCATCTCCTCGGTGATGACCTCGCCGCCGGTGAGGATCGCGATGTCCTCGAGCATGCGCTTGCGGCGGTCGCCGAAGCCCGGAGCCTTGACGGCGACGCCCGTGAACGTGCCGCGCAGCTTGTTGACGATCAGCGTGGCCAGGGCCTCGCCCTCGACGTCCTCGGCGATGATCAGCAGCGGGCGCCCCGACTGGATGACCTGCTCGAGCACCGGCAGGAGGTCGCGGACGGAGCCGATCTTCTGGTTGGCGATGAGGATGTAGGGATCCTCGAGGACCGCCTCCATGCGCTCCTGGTCGGTGACCATGTAGGGCGAGATGTAGCCCTTGTCGAACTGCATGCCCTCGGTGAACTCGAGGTCCATGCCGAACGTCTGGCCCTCCTCGACGTTGACCACGCCGTCCTTGCCGACCTTCTCGATCGCGTCGGCGATCACGTCGCCGATCTCCTCGTCGCCGGCCGAGATCGTCGCCACGCGGGCGATCTGGTCCTTGCCGGAGACCTCCTTGGACTGGCTCGCGATGTTCTTCACGACCTCGTCCACGGCCTTCTCGATGCCGCGCTTGAGGGCCAGCGGGTTTGCGCCGGCGGCCACGTTCTTCAGGCCCTGGCGAACGATCGCCTGGGCGAGCACGGTCGCCGTCGTGGTGCCGTCGCCGGCCACGTCGTTGGTCGCCGTGGCGACCTCGCGGACGAGCTGGGCGCCCTGGTTCTGGAAGACGTCCTCGACCTCGATCTCACGAGCGATCGTGACACCGTCGTTGGTGATCGTCGGGGCGCCGAACTTCTTGTCGAGCACGACGTAACGGCCCTTGGGGCCCAGCGTGACCTTGACCGCGTTGGCGACCGCGTCCACGCCTGCCTCCAGCGCCGAACGCGCCTCGGAGTTGTACTTGATGTCCTTGTGAGCCATTTTCTTCTCAGATCTCCTTATGCGACCTTGGCGAGGACGTCGGACTCGCGCAGCACGAGCAGCTCCTCACCATCGACCTTGATCTCAGTCCCGCCGTACTTGCTGTAGAGGACCTCGTCGCCCTCCTTGACGTCCAGCGGGATCCGCTTGCCTGCCTCGTCGAGCTTGCCGTCGCCGGCTGCGAGGACCTGGCCCTTCTGTGGCTTCTCCTTGGCGGTGTCGGGGAGCACGAGCCCACTCGCTGTGGTCTCCTCCTCCTCGATCGCCCGCACGATCAGACGATCGCCCAGGGGCTTGAGCTTCATGTTCGAAAAACCTCCATCTAGAGAATGCGACTGCCGGCTCGCTGCCCGCATGGGGGCCGAGCCGCCCTCTGGCACTCTCGGGTGGAGAGTGCCAACTTCTCTCTAAATATATAGACCATCCGGGGGATTTCCCAGGGCTTTTGGCACTCCGACCGCCAGACTGCCACGCTCAGGGGCCGGCTTTCGCCGGTTGTTGGCGAGCCTGCAGCCCGTCGCGGGGCGGCTAGTTCTGGGCGCCGCCGAAGCCCTTGATGGCCTCGGTCATGCCAGACGGCGTGTCGAGTATCTGCGAGAAGCGCACGACCGTGACGGTGTCCTCGAGCGACACCGAGCGGCCATAGATCTGTTCGAGGAAGTTGATCAGCTCTTCGTGGCGACGGAACTCGGGGTTGTCGTGCTTGATGTCGCGCGGCGAGAGATCGGTCAGGCGCATCACCTCGACCTGGTCGATCACCGCTTCGAAGATCCGCTGGCGCGGCGAGTACTGGTAGCCGATCGTCACGAGCACGGCCTGGTTCTTGCGGTACTTGCCGGACTTGTCGCCGAGCCGGATCGTCGCTGTCTTGCGTCCTCGCTTGAGCTCGTCGGCGAAGATCGTCGAGTAGAAGTTCAGGACCTGCATCGGGGGCAGGCTACCGTTCTTCGTCCAGATAGGCCCTGGCCAGGTGAACCATTTCGCGCTCGGCCGCATGGCTCAGCTCGCGTTCGGCCCGCTCGAGGCCGATCCAGCGGACTTCCTCGACCTCGTCGTCGTGATCGGCGGTGTCGCCGCCGGTGTGCTCGAACAGGAAGAACGACACTTCCTTGCCGATCGTGCGCCCGTCGCGGCGGTACCAGTAGCGCGTCTGGCCCAGCTCGCGGACCGGCTCCGCGAGGATCCCCGTCTCCTCGCGCACCTCCCGCTGCGCCGCCTGAACGGGCGTCTCGCCCGGGTCGACGTGGCCCTTGGGCAGCGCCAGGACACGCGAGCCGTCGGCGGCGCGCCGGGTCGGCACGATCACCACGACCTGGCCGTCGCGCACGACAACGCCGCCGGCGGAGAACTCGCGTGCCTGCCCGCGCGTCGGTCCTCCGGGCGGGGGATCGGACCTCGAGGGCTTAGAAGACATACTGCTTCAGCGCCTGCGGGTCGTGCACGACGAGGCGGCCACGGCCCTGGGAAATCACCCCGGCGCGCTCGAGCACGGCCAGGAAGCGGCTTGCCGACTCACGCGAGGAGCCCGCCAGCTGGGCGAGGTCGGCCTGCGTGGCCGTGACGAGCACGTCCTCGCCGGAGCGTCCGTCCTCGACCGCGGCGTCGACGAGCTCGCTCAGCACGACGGCGACGCGGCTCTGCACGGTCTGGAAGGACTGGCGCGTGAGCCGCTCGTTGGTCTCCCTCAGCCGCCGCCCGAGCGCGATCACGAGTCGCATCGCGATCTGCGGGTGCTCGGACATCAGCCGTCGCATGTCCGGCCCCAGCACCCCGACCACGTTCATCTGCTCGATCGCCTCGACCGTCGCCGAGCGCAGCTCGTCCTCGAACATCGCGAGCTCGCCGAAGATGTCGCCGGGCCCGAACGTCGCGAGCGTGATCGTGCGCCCGTCGCCGTGCGTGCGGATCGCGCGGGCGTGGCCTTCGCGGACGACGTAGCACGTGTCGCTCGCGTCCCCCTCGCGGAACACCGCCTGCCCCGGCTCGAAGGACCGGGGCACGGCCACCTCGGCGATCCGCTCCAGATCGGGCGGCTCGAGCGTCGAGAACACGGGCACGCGCCCGAGCAGCTCGACGACGTCGCTGGGGCCCGTGTCCACGCAGCACGGAATACCACAACCGGGGGGGCGCGACTGACGCCGTCGCTATCGTCGGAAGCATGGCTGCGAGCAAGCATCTGCGGGCGGTGGCGTTGCTCGCCGGCCTCGCGGCCTGCGCCCCCGCGGCCGCCGTGGCGGCAACCGTCGCGCCCGGCTCGAGCAGCGAAGCGGCGCTGCTGAAGGCGTTGCTCCGCTCGCGCGACCTCTGGGCGACGATCGACGTCTGCAGCCCGCCCGATCAGCGCAACTACGTCGGTATCCGCGGCTCGATGCCCGGCGACCGGCGCGGCCAGGACAAGATGTACATGTCCTTCCGCCTGCAGTACATCGAGGCGACCAGCAAACACTGGGTCGATCTGGCAAGCGCCAAATCCCCCGCGTACGTCTACGTCGGCCCCGCGGGCTCCGTCCGCCAGGGCGGGCGCAGCTTCCAGCTCGTGCCGCGCGACGGCAAGCCGCCGTCGACGCTGCGCGGCGTCGTCTCCTTCCAGTGGCGGCGCGGCAAGAAGGTCGTGCAGTCGGTCAGCCGCACGACGACGGCAGGGCACAAGAGCCTCGCCGGCGCCGACCCGGCAGGCTT
Source organism: Solirubrobacterales bacterium (assembly GCA_025963965.1). Lineage (GTDB taxonomy): Bacteria > Actinomycetota > Thermoleophilia > Solirubrobacterales > Solirubrobacteraceae > Palsa-744. The sequence continues at coordinate 4,717 of JAOPZS010000138.1, read as the reverse complement.
CAGCGCGGCGAGCTGTCTGATCGGCTGAAAAGCCGCGGGTCGTTCGTGATGATTCCGTCGACCCCCAAAGCGCTCAGGCGCTCGATCGACCGCGCATCGTCGACTGTCCACACGTACAGCTCGCCGCCGCCCTCGCGCACTGCGCGCAGCAGCGCCGGCGTGACGACGCGCCAGTGCGCCATGATCGCGTCGAAGCGGCCTTCGAGCAGCGCCCCGCGCGCGCGGCGCGGCAGCATCGCCCGGTAGCCGGTGAGCAGCGCCAGCGCGGGCACCGCCGTGAGCATGTCTGTCGTGTAGTCGCGGCGCACGCGCGGCACCGACCACCCGAGACGCAGCCGCGGCTCGGCCGCGCGGATCTGCGCCAGCGCGTCGGGGAACATGCCGCTGATCAGCGTGCGCTCGATCATCTCGTGGTCGCGCAGCGCGCCGAGCACGCGCAGCTCATAGCCCGGCAGCTTCACGTCGACGTCGAGGTCGATCCCGGCGAAGGCCGGTCCGGAGAGATGCGCGAGCGCCTCCTCCAGGCTCACCGGCTGACGGCGCCGCGCGTCCTCGTAGTCGTGGGCGACGAGGAGCCGCCCGGCGCCCCCGGGGTGCTCGGAGAGCACGTCGAACTCGATCATGTCGACACCGGCCGCGAGCGCAGCGTCGAAGCTCGCCAGAGTGTTGCCGGTCTCGAGGTGGGCGGCGCCCTTGTGCCCGACGCGCCGCGGGCGCCTGGCCGTCGTCTCGCTCATCGGCGCCACCTTCGCAGAGTCCGCACGCGCATGCCCCGGGCGAGCGATCAGCCGGAACGCGCCGCGCGCGGCGCCCCGGGGGTTGCGCTCAGGCGTCGCTGGGGCCAGCGCGCCCGGCTGCGGCGATCGCCTCGACGGCGGCGCGGGCTCCGACATAGGGAGCGAGCACGGTGAAGGCCAGGTGGTCCACCAGCACGGGGAGCCGCGACAGGCGATTGTTCGCGACGAGGCTCGAGATGATCCCCCACAACGCTCCCGTCACGGCCTCCTCGGCGACCATCCGCCCGCGCATCGGCTCCGGCCCGCTGGCCGTCAGCATCGCGGTGAAGCCGGCGACCGAGAGCGTCATCCGCCCGACCATCGCCGGACCCACTTCGAACAGGTCGATGAAGGCGATGCGCAGCAGCGCCTGGTGGGCGACGAGGTGCATCACGAACGCGTCGATCGCCCGACAGACGGCCTGCTCCCAGCAGTCCGCCTGCTCCATCGCCGGGCGCACGCTGTCGAGTGTTTCGGCGACGAATTCGTCGAGCACGGCCAGGAAGCACTCCTCCTTGCTCGCGAACTGCCTGTGGAAGGCCTCGGTCGAGACGCCCGCGAACTCTGCGATCTGCGGATCGGTGAGCGACGCATAGCCTTCGTCGAGGGTCAGGTGCACGACCGATCCCAGCACCCGCGCGCGCTTGTCCTCGCCCGTCAGGAACGCTGCCGGCGCCGGGGGGAGGTGGGCGGGGCTGGCGAGCGTGAGGGTTCGCAGCCTCATGTCCGCGGGGGTCTTGTACGCCTCGACCCAGTCGAGAACTTCGTCGGACAGCGACGCGAGCTCCCGGTGGCGTCCTTCGAGCAGCCGCACGAAGACGAGATGGCGGACGCCGGCGACGATCGTCCTCGAGGTCAGCTGGGGAAACGCGGCGTCCTTGGGTGCGAGGCTGACGGCTGTTGCGACGACGCGCTCGAAGACGAGACCGGCGAGCTGCATCCGTTCCCTTGCCCGCGGGCCGATCCCCAGCGCCTCGACGAGCACCAGCCGGGGCCCCTTGGGAGCCCGCGCGATCCCCTCGAGCAGGGCCGCGCACGAGGCGTGCAGGCGGTTCGTCCACCCTCGGTCGGAGAGCCAGGCGCGCAGGACGCGCCTTCGGTGCTGCGCGACGACGATGTCATAGGTGCCGAGGAAGCAGTCTTCCTTGTTCTCGAACAGCTCATAGAAGGCTCGCCTGGAGACCCCGGCAAGGCCGATCACGTGCGCCACCGTCGTGCGCTGATAGCCGTTTCTCGCCACCGCCTCGATCATCGCCCCGTAAAGACGGCTGCGCTGGTTGCGCGCCACTTCGTCGCGCCCCATGCCGTTGGGTCCGTGCGGCAATCTTCGGTACAGCGACTGTTGATCCTTGGTTTGACCCATCCCCACGATTCGAAAGTAATGGATTTGCCGTGCGCCGCGACAGGTCTCGGCGCGGGATCAAACTACACACTCGTTCGAATAGTTCCACTGGTGTCTCCGTTGCAGTCGATGGTCTGACAGACAAGGGGCAACGGCGCCACCGCCGGTGCCTGCAAGCGGCGAAGATCCGCCCGGGGAGCTTCAGCCCAGGCCTGCTCAGGCGCTGAGCGTCAGGCGCCGCGGCCCGCTCTGGAAGCCGAGCTCGACGAGCGCTCCAACGAACGTCGAGGAGATCGCCGGCTCGCCGTCGATCCGCTCGAGTGAGAGCTTCCCGACACGTCCCGCGCGGACCGCGTCGGCGAGCGCCTGCAACGCCTCGGCGAGCAGATCGGGCTGCCCTGCGGCGTGCGCAGCTCCCGGCCCGAGCCCCTCGGCGAGCGTGATCAGGCCGCGCCCACCCCGCTCGACGTAGAGCACGGGCTGCTCGCGAACGCTGACGACGTATGCACCTGCGACGCGCGCCGGGCGTCGCTCGAGACCCTCACGCTTCGGCCATGGCAGCGCCGCCCCGTATGGCTGGGCCGGGTCGGCCGCGGCCAGCACCAGGGCCGGCGGCCGCTCGCTCTCGAGCGCCGTGCGGGCCGGGCCGGATCGCAGCCGCTCGACCGCCCCGGGAAGCGCGAACTGGGCGCCCCCCATGCCCTCGATGAAGTAGCCGCGCCGGCAGATCCCGAGCGTCTCGAGCTTGGCGAAGGTGTCATAGAGCATCGCGAAGCCACCCTTGACCCCCTCGGCCAGGACCTGCTCGCGCGTGACGATCCCGTAGCGCTCGAGCAGCAGCTCCGCGAGCGTCCGGCGGCGCTCGACCGCCTGAGCGGCGTCGGGCTCCGGACCGAAGACGGCCGTGGTCAGCGACCAGCGGCCCTGGACCTGGGACTGGGCGCCGGTGCTGCGCCGCGAGGCGAAGCGCGATCGACGGGCGCCCCGCGCGGCGGCACCCCCCTCGCCACGCGCCAGCGAGAGCCTCGGGGCGCGTAGCGGAGCCCAGGCGTCGTTGGTGACCTCGCCTGCCCACACGAGGTCCCAGAGCGCCTCGCGCAGCGCCTCCGGCGGGCTGTCCAGCTCGGCCAGCAGGTCGGTGAAGAAGGCCGGCGCCACGGCGAGGCGCGCGCGGATCAGCTCGTGCCCATCGCCGGCCGGCGGCGGGGTCGCGCCACGCGCGGGGGGCGGACCTATCGCAGCGGCATCCTCGCGGTAGTACAGCGCGACCCGCCCGGAGCGTCCGGTCGGCCCGGCGCCGACCCACACCAGCTCGCCACTTGCGCACAGCGCATCGAGCCACGTTTGGGAGTAGGCGCCGGTGCGCCGCGGAAGCACGTCCCGCTCCCACGTCTCGACCGGCAGCGCCAGGCCTTGCAGCGGCACGAGGACCTCGCGCAACCGGTCGACGCCGGCGCCGGTGCGGTTGTGGCGGTCGACCCCCTGCCAGGACGGCAGGAACGCGGCGAGACGCCGCTGGTCGGCGGGCTCGATCTCCTTGCGCAGCGCCGCGAGCGACGCGCGGCGCAGACGCCGCAGGACCTCGACGTCGCACCAGTCGCGCTCGGTGCCGCCGGGGCGCAGCTCCCCGCGCACGAGCGCCCCGTCGCGCTCGAGCTCACGCAGCACCGCCGAGGTGTCGACCGCGTATCGGGTCCGCAGCTCCTCGGCGGAGAACGGCCCGTGCGTCGCGGCGAAGCGCGCCACGAGCTCGCGCAGCGCGTCTGGCACGTCCGCCAGGAAGACCTCCGGCAGGCCGCCCGGCGGCGCGGCGCCGAGCGCGTCGCGGTAGAGCCCCGCCTCGTCGGCCGCGATCAGCCGCTCCTCTCCGCCGATCCGCAGCTCGACGGCGCGCCGCTCGCCCAGCAGCGCCTCGACCAGCGGGTCTACGGCGACGCCGGGAAAGACACGCTCGGCGATCTCGGCGCGTGTCAGATCGCCGAGCCGCCGCAGGATGTCGTGGAGCCCGTCGCGGTCCGTCGCGCGGGTCATCTCCGAGCGGCACTGCAGGTCGGCTTCGACCCGCTCCAGCGCATCCGGGTCGATCAGCTCGCGCAGCTCCTCCTGGCCGAGAAGCTCGCGCAGCAGGTCGCGGTCGAGCGACAGCGCGGCGGCGCGACGCTCGGCCGTGGGCGTGTCGCCCTCGTACATGTACGTGGCGACGTAGTCGAACAGCAGCGAGGAGGCAAAGGGCGAGGCGACGGACGTCTCGACCTCGACGAGCGAGATCTCGCGCGTCTGCAGCCGGCGAAGCAGATCCTTCAGGCCGGGCAGGTCGAGCACGTCCTGCAGGCACTCGCGGTAGGTCTCGAGCACGATCGGGAAGTCCTCGTATCGCCGCGCCACCTCCAGCAGGTTCTGCGCCTTCAGCCGCTGCTGCCAGAGCGGCGTGCGTTTGCCCGGGTAGGCGCGCGGGATCAAGAGAGCGCGCGCGGCGTTCTCGCGGAAGCGCGCGCCGAACAGCGCCGAGCCGCCGAGCTCGGCGACGACGGCCGCTTCGACCTCGTCGGGATCGATCATCAGGAGCTCGGCGGCGGAGGGCAGCGACTCGGCGTCGTCG
>JAOPZS010000115.1 GCA_025963965.1 Solirubrobacterales bacterium | reverse complement strand
GCCGGCGCCGCAGCCGGGAGGGACGGCGCCGGCGCAAGCGTCGCGGCGGGGCTCGTGCTCCAGCGGCCGGCGGCCGCCGGCACGGCGTAGCAGGCCATCCACGCGAGCATCTCCTCGGTCAGCGCCGTCAGCTTGTCCTCGCTGTGGGTTCGCAGGTGTCGCGAGACGACGTGGCGCACCGCGCCGACCAGCGCGCGCCCGGGGATGTCGAGCGTGACGCCCTCCGGCGGCGCGTTGTCAAGCAGCATTTCGGCGTTCTGCTCCATCCCGTCCAGGACCGATCGCAGCTCGCCGCGCAGCCGCGGCCCGCCCGCAAGCGCCTCGACGAACATCACGCGTCCCGCGTCCGGGTCGTCGCTCAGCGTGCGGAGCAGCTCGGCGAATGCCGGCCGTGCCGCGCTGGCCCACTCCCCCTCCTGCAGCGAGCTCGCCATCCGCGCGAGCGTCCTCTCCGTGACCGCCCTGTACGCCGCCAGCAGGCACTCTTCGCGGTCGCCGAACTGCTCGTAGAACGTCGCGCTCGAGACTCCCGCGCGAGCGCTGATCTGGGCGATGCTCAGGCTCTGGTAGCCGAAGCGCCCGGCGAGATCGATGATCGCGTCGATCAGCCGCTCGCGCTGGGTCGGCCGCTGAGGGGACCGGCTCACCGCAACGGCGCGCCGTGAACGGCCCGTGCGGCTGGTCGGTGACTTCCGGGCAGGCTGCGCCATCGTGCGCGGAAGATAGCGAACCGATAGCACCACGCCAAGGTTCCAAATCAGGGTCCGTCCGCGTTTTCAGCACCGGTTGCGGCTTCCGTGCGAACAGGCCGTCAAGCCGCACGCCGTGAGTAAATCGCCGCCGTTGCAGGGTTCGGCCCCGTCAGCGAGCCACGCCCGTGTCCGAGGGGTTGACACGAATGAGCAGCTGTGCTTAGCTATCGCCGTCGTTCAGGAACAGCGCCCGCCAGGTTCGAAAATTTATGTTTGAGACTTGTTTGGGCGGGTAAACAGCACACAAATAGGCAGTCTGAGCGCCGGGGACGTGCGGGGGCAGGGGAGCAACAGCCCAACGGCAGATCCCGAGGGTGGGCAGGCGGCCAGGTTGTTCGGATCACACGGGACAGAGCTTGTGCGAGCGTCGCGACACACCCCTCCTCCGTGGCGCTCGCAGAGGCTCTGCCTCGTTCTCCGGAACGGTTGCTGAGGGACCGGAGAGAGAACAGATGCACCGGAGGGGGTCGCGGGACGGCCCTGTTTCTACAGAGGGAGAGACCAGAGCCATGACACCGTTGCAAACTCGCGGGAAGAATCGAACGGGACGCTCGGCGCTCGCCGTGCTCGTCGCCGTCTGCCTGGCGCTCGCCGCCACGGCTTCGGCCTCGGCCGCGCCGGACCCCAACAGCAAACTCAACAAGGCTGAATTCGCGAAATTCATCAACTGCCCGATCAACGTCGCCAAAGGCTGTCTCTACGGCGAAACGCTCGAAGGCGAATTCAAGCTCGGCAGCAAGACCACGCCGATCGTCAACCCGACGGTCCTGCAGGGCGGGCTCGCCTACATCGGCACCGAAACATTGCCGATGATCCCGCCGCGCTTCGGCGCCGAACAGCTCTCCAAAGTCTCGCAGCCGCTTCCGGGCGGGCTCACGGGCTTGACCGAAATCATCGGCGGCCCCGTCAACGCGACGGCCGAACTTGCCGGCACGCCGATCGTGACCGCTGTGTTCCTCGGCTTCGGCCACGACATCGCCGTCGAACTGCCGATCAAGGTCCACCTCGAAAACGAAATGCTCGGGCCGAACTGCTACATCGGATCCGACGCGGAACCGGTCGTCCTGAGGCTGACCGACGGCACGACCAGCCCGCCGGCGGGAACCGAACCGATCTCGGGCAAAATCGGCACCAACGAAGGGCGTGACAAAGGCCGACTGATCGCCTTCATCAACAACACGCTCGTGGACAACACGTTCGCGGTCCCCGCAGCCAAAAACTGCGGCACGAACGCGCTGCTCGAACCGGTCATCACGGCGGCCGTCAACGCCGGCGCCGGCCTCCCGGCTGCGCCTGGTGTGAGCAAGGCGGTCCTCACCGGCAACCAGTTCACGACCTGGTCGAACTGGGTCGAAAAGTACGACAAGAAGCTCCTGAAGGAAAAGGAACACCCGAAAACTCCGAAAAAATGAGGCAGTACAGGCGCTCTGACTGACTGAACGCCTTTTCCCGACGAGCGGCGGTCCACCTGGACCGCCGCTCGTTTTTTTTTGTCAAACAGCGCTTGGCGGTCGGCCACCTGTGGGTAGTAGTCCATGCGGATAGGGGCACATGGGGCGCGACGGCCCCACTCTTCAAAAGGAGACGACAGGAGACATGAAACCGCAGGGGAAGCTTCTGAAGCGTACGCGCGTGCGCGCCAAGCGAGGGTTCTTTGCCGCGACGGCGGTGGTTTGCGTGGCCCTCGCCGGAGTCGCCGCACCGGCGTCCGCCGAAAAAGACCCGCTGAACAAAATCAACAAGGCTGAATTCGCGAAATTCATCAACTGCCCGATCGACAAAGGCAGAGCATGCCTGTACGGCGAAACGACGTCCGGCGAATTCAAGATCGGCAACAAGTCGACGACGGTCGTCAACCCGACGTACCTGCAGGGCGGCCTGGCCTACCTAGGCACCGACACGCTGCCGATGATCGCGCCCCGCTTCGGAGCCGAAGAGCTCTCCCGGGCGGCACAGCCGGTACCGGGCGGCCTGACCGGCGTATCCGAAGAAATCGGCGGGCCGACAACCGCCACCGCGGAACTCGCGGGCACCCCGGTCGTCACAGCCGTGTTTCTCGGCTTTGGGCACGACACGGCGGTTGAACTGCCGATCAAGATCCACCTCGAAAATCAGGAACTCGGCCCGAACTGCTACATCGGCTCGGATGCCGAACCGGTCGTTCTGCACCTCACCGACGGGACGACGAACCCACCGGCGGGCACCGAACCGATGACCGGGAAAATCGGCAAAAACGAGGGCCGCGACAAGGGGCGTCTGATCGCGTTCATCGAAAACACGCTCGTCGACAACACGTTCCCCGTCCCGGCTGCCAAAGGTTGCGGCACGAGTGCGGCGACGGAACCGGTCATCACCGCCGCGGTCAACGCCGCCGAGGGGCTCCCCGCCGAACCGGGCAAGAGCTACGCGATCCTCAACGGCAACCAGTTCTCGACGTGGGCGACCTGGGTCGAAAAGTACGACAAGAAGCTCCTGAAGGAAAAGGAACACCCGAAAACACCGAAAAAATGAGTCGGTACAGGCGCCCCAGCTAAGCTGAGCGCGCTTTTCGCAACGAGCGGCGGGTCTTCGGGCCCGTCGCTCGCATTTGACGGCCGCCTCCCCTGCGCGGCGTCGCGCGAGCATCGCGCCGCTGCGCAATCATCCAGCCGTGACGCAACTGCTCGTCAAGCTGCTGCTCGCGCCTTCGTTCGTCGTCGGCGCCTCGCTGATCGCGCGACGCTTCGGCTCCCGTGTCGGCGGCCTCGTCGCCGGGCTGCCGGTGGTCGCCGGCCCGATCCTGCTCGCCTACGCGCTGGCCCACGGCAAGGGCTTCGCCGCCGGTGCCGCCGGCGGCACGCTGCTCGGGCTGGTCTCGCTGATCGCCTTCACGGTCGTCTACGGCCGGCTCGCCGGGCGTCTGGCCTGGGCGCCGTGCATGCTCGCCGGCTGGCTCGCGTTCGCCGCCGGGACTGCGATCTTCAGCGCCTTCTCGATTCCCGCGGGCGTCGCCCTGGTCCTCGCGGGCCTCGCGATCCTCGCCGGCCTGGCCCTGCTGCCGCGCCCGAGCGCGGCAGCCCCGGCGCTCGAGGCGCTCCCGGGCTGGGACCTGCCGCTGCGGGCGGCGTGCGCGCTCGCGCTGGTCCTGACCCTGACCGCGATCGCCGGCTGGCTCGGGCCGCAGCTCAGTGGCCTGCTGGCGCCGTTCCCGATCATCGCGACGGTGCTCGCGACCTTCACGCACGGACAGCGCGGCGTCGATGAGATGCTGCGCCTCGTGCGCGGCATGGTCTCCGGATTCGTCGCGTTCGCCCTGTTCTTCTTCACCCTCGCCGTCTCCCTGCGCGGTCTGGGCACCGGACCGGCCTTCGCGCTCGCGACCGCGGTCGCGCTGCTCGCGCAGGCGCTCACCTTCGCGCTGACCCGCCCCCGCGTACCCGTCGGGCTGGCGAGCCGCGACGCGGGGCTCGGCGGCGCGCCGTCCTCCTGAGCTAGGCCTGCTCGAGCGCACGGTGGCGCACGCGGTCGCGCGCGTCGGCGTAGCGCAGCGCCTCGTAGGCGATCATCGCCACGAGCAACGCGGTCGCGATCCCGAGCAGCGCCAGCGCCGAAACGATCGCGTGCAGCCCCAGCGCCGCGAGCAGCGCCAGCGCGCTCAGCAGCCGGCGGACGCTCAGCGAGTGCATCACGCGCAGGCGGAACGCGACCTGGGCCAGCAGGAACGAGGCCGTGCCGCCTAGCAATGCGAACGCCGGCACCACGCCGAGTGAGACGGAGACGTCGGCGAGCGTCTGCTTGAGACCCACGGCCAGCAGGGCGATCCCGGCGACCATCGGGAGGTGCAGGTAGGAGTAGGAGTCCCGTGCGATGCGATTCTGCTCGCGCCCCGGTGCCGCCCGCGCCAGAAAGCGTGCCGCCACGATCGCGGTGACGTCGAAGTAGGCCCACCACAGGCATGCCGCGAGGACCAGCGCGAGCACCGCCGCGCCGACGATCCCGGCGTCGACGTGCTCGTGCGCGCCGACCCCGATCGCGACGATCGACTCGCCCAGCGCGATGATCACGATCGAGCCGTGGCGCTCGGCGAAGTGAGCGGGCACGATCCGCCAGCCCGCGACGTCGACGACCAGCGGACCGCCGACGTCGAGCACCAGCGCGACACCCCACACGACGAGCTGCAGCACACCGCCGGTGAACGCCGCGAGCACCAGCAGCCCGGCGCCGACGGCCGTGCTCAGCGCCAACCCGACGACGGAATGGCGCAGCTCCGGGTCCTCGCGGCTGGCCAGCACGAACAGCAGGATGTGAGCGACGCGGACGACCGCGTAGGCGAGGGCGAACAGCAGGGCGTCCGCGCCGAACGCCCCGGGCACGCACAGCGCCGCGATCACGAAGGCGCCCATCGCCACGAACATCGCGAGCCGCACGAGCCCCTCCTCCGGGTTCACGACGCTCGTCAGCCAGGCGTAGCCGACCCACGACCACCACAGCATGCCGAGCACCAGCACGCCCTTCAGCAGACCTTCCCAGGTGCCTTCGGCTGCCATCAGCGTCGTGCACTGGGTGAGGGCGAGCACGAACACCAGGTCGAAGAAGAGCTCGAGCGGCGTCACCTGCTCGCCTTCGCGCATCACCGCGGAGACCCGAGCCCGCCCACCGGTCCGCGGCTCGGGCGCGCTCATCGCGGCGTCCCGTGTCGCCCGGGCTGCGGGCTTGGCGCCGGAGCTGGCGGGACCAGCCTGCTCCGGCGCCCCCTTCGGCCGATCAATGCAGGGACATGTTCGGCTCGCCCGCTGAGTTGACTCCGGATGCCGAGATCGTACACGTGCCGCCCCTCGGCGATCCGCCGTTGTAGGCCTGCGTCAGGCAGTTGCGCAACGCGAGCTCACCCCAGTAGTTCGGGTGTATCGACTCCTGGACTTCATACGGTCCGAAGATCGTCGAGACCGTGCGGATCTCGTTGATCCACTCGGATCTGTCAACCGCTCCGGCGCTCCTCCAGCTCGCCAGGCCCTGCTCCTCGAGCAGCCCGACGCCCTTCTCGCAGAGCCGGCGGCCGTTGAAGGCCGAGCCGAGGTCCATCGACTTGACGTTCGACAGGCCGGCGCCGCTCGCCGCCCCGAGCACCGTGCTGTTGATCGTCGGCAGCATTTTTTCGTTGGCGTAGTTCGCGTCGTTGTTCCAGAATCCGCAGCCGCCGGTGCTCTGGCGCGTGAAGCCGCTCTGCGAGTAGCGGAAGCCGGAGCCGAGGGGGATCGGCGACGGGTAGTCCTGCACGACGATCGAGTACTGCGTGGCGCTGTAGCCGGCGTTCGTCATCGCCTGCGCCACGTTCCTGATCGCGGTCGTGACTTCGCCCTTGACCTTCGCGACGTTGCTCGCCGTGAAGTTGCTCGTCACCGACGAGTCGTCGTCGCAGTAGTTGGGCCACCATGACGGCGAGAGCAGCCAGTCTTCGACGCAGGTCTGCACGATGCTCGCGAAGTTGAAGTTGTTGCCGCCGATCGAGATCGCGACGAGCTTCACGTTGTGAGCGGCGGCGAAGTGCTGAAGCATCAGCGCCTGGCCTTCTCTTCCGCCGGAGCTGTAGAAGTCGAGGCCCGGCTTGAACGTTTCGCCTTCGTTGAACGTCGAGGTCTTCGCGCCCGAGCACGCCAGGTTCGCGCCGTTGACACCCGCGCCGATGTAGACCTCGGCGGCCTTCGAGCGGTGGCACTTGGGGATCAGCTCGCCGGTGCCGGCGGCGTTGTCGTTGTACGCGCTCGAGCCGAGCGCGTCGACTGCGGACGAGCTGTTGTTGGTGCTTCCGGCCCAGCGGCCGGCCTCACCCGATATGTAGGAGTCGCCGACGCTGACCGTCCACGGTGACCCTGTTCCAGGGCCGTCCGCGCGGGCGGGAGCTGCGAGCGCTCCGAGGCACGCGAGGAGCGCGGACACGGCGAGCGCGGCGGTCGCGGCGAGCAGCGCCGCCCGACGAGATGCGATCGGGTGATGCATATGGTTCCCCTCTCTCCACGCGCCGCCCTCCTGCGGCGCTGTCGGCCGACCCTAACCGCTGGCCGGCCGAGAGGTCAACCGGACTCGACAACATTCGCGGCGGCGCGGGCGGGCGCCGGGTCAGCCCGAGCCCGCCGCGCGAGCGGGCGCCTCGCCCCACAGCTGCTCGAGACGGTAGAACTCGCGCGCCTGCGGTGTGAAGATGTGCACGACCACGTCGATGAAGTCGATCAGGATCCAACCGCCCTCGGCGGTGCCCTCGACGAGGCGTGGCATCAGCCCGTGCTCGCGCTTGAGCCCCTCGAGGATGCCGTCCTGGATCGCCTTCGCCTGGCGGGCCGTGTTTCCCGAGCAGACGAGAAAGTAATCGGTGTAGCCGAGCACCCCGCGCAGGTCGAGCTCGACCACGTCGACGGCCTTCTTGTCGGCCGCGTAGCGCGCGATCTCCGCGATCAGCTCGTCGGGCTCCATCAGCTCCTCGCTCCATACAGGCCGTGCTCGCGGATGTAGCGCTCGACGGCGGGGTCGAGCAGGTCAGAGACGGGCTGCCCCGCCGCGAGCCGCTCCCGGGCGAGCGAAGAGGACGCCTCGATCGGCGCCATCGACAGGAACACCACCTCGGGCCGCGTGTGTGGCGCGCCGGGCGCCGCCGCGATCGGGATCTGAGCCAGCGCGTCCAGCACCTGCCCGCCGTCGCTGCCCGGACGGCTGGCCACCGCCAGCCGTGCCAGCGCCAGCACCGTCTCGGGTCGCCGCCAGCCGGGGAGCGTCAATGCCGTGTCGGCTCCAACGATGAAGGTCAGCTCGTCCTCGGGATCGCCGGCATGTATCGCGCTCAAGGTATCCGCCGTGTAGGACGGGCCGCCGCGCTCGATCTCGAGCGCGCTGGCCTCCACGCCGGGCTGCGTCTCGGCGGCCAGCCGCGACATCGCCAGGCGGTGGGCAGGACCGGGGTCCTCTCCCCCGTGCTTGTGCGCCGGCGTGTGCAGCGGCATCAGCAGCACCCGCTCGAGGCCGAGCTCATCGCGCGCGTCGCGCGCGAGCGCGAGATGGCCGCGATGGGGCGGATTGAAGCTGCCGCCGAGGATTCCGATTTCGGGCACTGCGAGATCAAGCGCGAACTTGCCCGTCGCCCTCGACGAGGTACTTGAACGTGCAGAGCTCGCGCAGCCCGATCGGGCCGCGCGCGTGGAGCTTCTGGGTCGAGTTGCCGATCTCCGCTCCCATCCCGAACTCGCCCCCGTCGGTGAAGCGGGTCGAGGCGTTGACATAGACGCACGCCGCGTCGACGGCCAGCCCGAACGCTCGCGCGGCCGCTGCATCGCCGGTCACGATCGCCTCGGAGTGCCCGCTGCCGTAGCGCCCGATGTGCTCGATCGCCTCCTCGACCGACGAGACCAGCCCGACCGCGATCGTCGGCCCGAGGTACTCCGTCCCCCAGTCCTCCTCGGTCGCCGCCTCGGCGAGCGCGCCGGCGACCGGGGCGGCGAGCGCGAGCGCGCCCGGATCGGCCCTCAGACGCACCCCTGCCGCGCTCAGCGCTGCCGCCAGGCGGGGCACGAGCTGTTGCGCCACGTGCTCGTGCACGAGCAGCGTCTCGGCCGCGTTGCAAACCCCCGGGCGCTGCGTCTTCGCGTTGATCACGATCGCTTCGGCCATGTCCGGGTCGGCGCCGGCGTCGACGTAGACATGGCAGTTGCCCGAGGCGGCGTAGATCACCGGCACCGTCGCGACCGCCTGCAGCGCCTCCTTGAGGCTCTCGCCGCCACGCGGGATGATCAGGTCGAGGTACTCGCGCTGGGTGGCGAGCTCGGCGAGCTCACCTCGCCCGCCGCCCGCGACGAGGCTGACGCAACCATCGGGCAGTCCCGCCGCGACGGCCGCCTCGGCGGCGACGGCTGCGAGGGCGGCGTTCGAGTGGGCGGCCGTCGAGGAGCCGCGCAGCACGATCGCGTTCCCGGACTTCAGGCACAGTGCGGCGGCGTCGATCGTGACGTTCGGGCGCGCCTCGTAGATCACGCCGACGACCCCGAGCGGCACGCGCACCTTGCGCACATCGAGTCCGTTCGGGAGGCGACGCCCGTCGATCACCTCGCCGACCGGGTCCCCGAGGACCGCGATCTGACGGACTGCCGCGGCGATCGCCGCTACGCGCGACTCGTCGAGCGCGAGGCGGTCGAGCAGCGCCTCACCGATATCTGCCTCGCGGCCGGCCTGCATGTCGAGCTCGTTGGCCGCGAGGATCTCCCCCAGGCGCTCCTGGAGGGCGCGCGCGATCGCCTCGAGGGCCGCGTCCTTGATCGACGTCGGCGCGCGCGCCAGCGCGCGCGAGGCCTCACGGGCCTCACGGCACACCTGCTCGACCGAGCGGACCGCGATCGCCATCGCTAAAGAGTAGCCCGCCCCTCTCAATCGAGCACGAGGTAGTCGCGGTGCACCGCCTCGTCGGTCGCCCGCGGCAGCACCTCGCGCACCGCCTCGGACTTCAGCCCCATCACCTCGCGCAACTCCTGCGCAGAGTAGTTGCAGATGCCCTTCGCCAGGGGGCGCACGCGCGCACCGTCGCCGGTGTCCCGCTCGACGATCTCGACGGCGTCGCCGGCGTCGAACTGCCCGCGGACCTCGCTCACGCCGACCGGCAGCAGGCTGGCGCTGCCCTCGCGCAGCGCCCGCGCGGCGCCCGCGTCGACGACCACCGTGCCGCGCGAGGGCTTGGCGTACTTCAGCCACAGCTTGAAGCTGCTGTAACGCGCCTCGCGCGGCGGGAAGCGCGTGCCGACGCCTTCGCCATCGAGCACCGCGCTGAGGGTCCCGGCGCGCAGGCCGTTGCAGATCACCGTGCCGATTCCGGCGGCCGTGGCCATCTCGGCGGCGACCACCTTCGAGCGCATCCCGCCGGACCCGAGCGGCGAGGTGGTGTGGCCGATCTCCAGGGCATCGAGCGCCGCGAAGCTCTCGACCTCGCCGACGATCCGCGCCTGCGGGTGGATCCGCGGATCGGCCGTGAACAGCCCGTCGATGTCGGTCATCAGCACGAGCTCCTCGGCGCCGATCAGCACGGCGACCTGCGCGGCCAGGAAGTCGTTGTCGCCGAAGGAGATCTCGTCGGTCGCGGTCGTGTCGTTCTCGTTGATCACGGGCAGCACGCGCCACTCGAGCAGCGTCGTCAGCGTCTGGCGCGCGTTCAGGTAGTGGGTGCGGGCGCTCATGTCGAAGAACGTCAGCAGCACCTGGGCGCTCGTCACGCCGCGTTCGCGCAGCAGCTCGTCATAGACGCGGTACAGCTTGCCCTGGCCGACCGCGCTGGCGGCCTGCAGCTCTCCGATCGAGCTCGGCCGCTGTGCCAGCTCCATCACGCGGATCCCGCGCGCGATCGCCCCACTCGTCACGACGATCACCTCTTCCCCGCCTTCGTGGCGGGCGGCAAGCTCGTCGGTCAGCCCCGCGAGCACATCCATGCGCAGCTCGCCGTCGCTGCCGGCGACGACGCTCGATCCGAGCTTGACGACGATTCGTCTCACGAGCTGGAGCTTATTTGGGCCGCTGCGGGCGCCGGGGTTCCTCCCCGGCCGGGTCGAGCTCGAAGGCGAGGCCGCCGATCTCGATCTCATCGCCCGGCTCGAACCCCTGCTCCTCGAGAGCGCGGATCACGCCGATCCGGCGCAGCCGCCCCTCGAGGTAGGCCATCGCGTCCTCGTTCTCGACGTCGTGGCGAGCGAGCAGCAGCTCGATGCCCCGGCCGCGCACGGCGAACGAGCCCGGGCCGAGCCGCTCGACGCTGAACCCGCCCGGGCCGGCCGGGCGAAAGACCATGTGCTCGAGCAGCTCCTCCTCGCCCGGCCCCGGGGCGCTGCCGATCTCGCCGGGAGCGAGCGGGTCCTGCGCGCCGGGCTCCGGCCGGGCGGGGACGCTCCGAAACAGCTCGGCGGCGAGCTCCGGCAGGCCGAGGCCGGTCGCGCTCGAGGTGACGATCACCGGCACGTCGGGGCCCAGCCGCTCACGCCACTGCGCAGCGGTCCGCTCGCGTCGCTGCGCGTCCACGAGGTCGGCCTTCGAGAGCGCCAGCACGCGCGGCAGGGCCGCCAGGCGCGGGTCGTGAGCGGCGAGCTCGCGCTCGATCGTCTCGTGGTTCTCGCGCGCGTCGGCTCCTTCGCCCAGTGTCAGCTCCGGTGCGATCTCCAGCACGTGCACGAGCAGCCGCGTGCGCTCCACGTGAGCGAGGAAGTCGTGGCCGAGGCCCGCCCCCTGGCTTGCCCCTTCGATCAGCCCCGGGATGTCGGCGACGACGAGCTGACGATCCTCGGCGTCGAGCACGCCCAGCACGGGCGTCAGCGTCGTGAAGGGGTAGTCGGCGATCTTCGGTGCGGCACGGGTCAGGCGCGAGAGCAGCGAGGACTTTCCCGCGTTCGGGAGGCCGACGAGTCCGACGTCGGCCAGCAGCTTCAGGCGCAGCTCGATCCAGCCGCCCTCGCCAGGCAGTCCTCGCTCGGCGAAGCGCGGGGCCTGCCTGGTGGGCGTGGCGAAGCGCTTGTTGCCCTTCCCGCCGGAGCCTCCCCGGGCGACCAGCGCCCGCTGGCCGTCGGCCAGCAGTTCCCAGCGGCGCCCCGCCAGATCCTCGCCGTCGCGCTCTGAGGCGTACACCTCGGTGCCGGGAGGGACGCGGATCTCGAGCATCTCGCCGTCGGCGCCGTGACGCTGTGATCCCTCGCCATGGCCGCCCCGCCCGGCGCGGAAGCGGCTCGCCCGCCGGAACGCCTGGAGGTCGCGCAGCGAGGCGTCGCAGACCAGCACGACATCGCCGCCGCGCCCGCCGTCTCCGCCGTCGGGACCGCCCCGCGGGACGTGCGCTTCGCGGCGAAAGCTCGCCGAGCCGTCACCGCCGGCGCCCGCGTCGATCTGGATCCTTGCCCTGTCGTGCAGCATCAGGCAATCGTGACACCCCGGCAGTCGCGTCACCGCCCCGGCCTCGCGCGGCAGCGCGGGCGAGCGACGCACGACGCGTGATGGTATGCCTGTCGCAAACCACGAGCGAGGGAGCCCAGACGCGATGCCCAACGAACCCAGCGACGTCACCGAGCCTGTCCTGCTGATCACCGGCGCCTCCTCGGGGATCGGCGCCGCCACCGCCCGCCAGGCTCGGGCCGCCGGCTGGCGAGTGGTGCTCGCGGCACGCTCGATCGACCGCCTGCAGCAGCTCGCCGAGGAGCTGGGCGGACCCGACCATGCGCTGGCGGTGCGCTGCGACGTCACCGACTGGGATGACCAGCAGCGCATGGTGCAGAGCACCCTCGACTCCTTCGAAGCGCTCGACGCAGCCTTCGCCAACGCCGGCTTCGGAGGGCCGCGCGGCTTCCTGAAGGACACCCCCGAGCACTGGCGCGAGATGATCCTGACGAACGTCTACGGCGCCGCGCTGACGGTGCGCGCCACGATCCCGGCGCTGACGGCCTCCCAGGGGCACCTGCTGCTGACCTCCTCGGTGGCCGGACGCCGGGTCCTGGCGGGCTCGATCTACTCCTGCACGAAGCACGCCGTCACAGCGATGGGCGAGGCCGCGCGCCAGGACCTGCACGGCAGCGGCGTGCGCGTCACGCTGATCGAGCCGGGGATGGTCGACACGCCGTTCTTCGAGAACCGCCCGAGCGACGCGCTGCACGACGAGGACGTCGCGCGCGCCGTGATGTTCGCGCTCGAGCAGCCCCCGCACGTGAACGTCAACGAGATCCTCCTCAGGCCGACGGCGCAGGAGGGTTAGGCGACACGAGCGACGCGCGCGTGGCACCCACGCGCCGTTCAATCCGGTTCGGCGTGTCCGATCAGCTCTCGTGCGCGATCCGGTGGGCGAGGTAGAGGCCCGCGACGGCCGCCCCACCGGCGATCGCCACGGTGCCGACAACCCCCGTCCGCGGCAACGAGCGGCGCTCGAGCAGCGTGGCGAGCGCGTCGACCGCGTCGGCGGCCGCGCACACCGCCTGCACGCGCGGCCCGAGCACGGGATCCTCGAGCGTCTGCAGCGTCGCGACGGCGAGGCCGATGTCGCGCGCAGCGAGGCCACGGCCGAGATCCTTGACGGCCCCGTGGCGGGCGTTCTCCGCACCGAGCCAGCGCGAGATCACCTGCTCGGGAGCGAGCAGCACTGCAGCACCGAGTGCCGCGCGGCCGACGGCGATCAGCCGGACGCCTCGGCGCGGATCCACCGCGGGGCGCCTAACCGCCGTCGGGCAGGATGCTGACGACGCGTCCGCGACGGCCCGTCGTGAAGCTCACCGTCCCGGGGGCTCGCGCGTAGAGCGTGTCGTCTTTGCCGATGCCGACGCCGGCGCCCGGCTTGAAGCGGGTGCCGCGCTGGCGCACGATGATCTCGCCGCCGGTCACGGCCTGCCCGGCGAAGGTCTTGACGCCCAGGCGCTGGGCGTTGGAGTCACGTCCGTTGCGGCTCGAGCCGAGCCCCTTCTTATGCGCCATCTGCCGCAGTCTCCTTGGTCGCTTTGGCCGCTTTGGACGCTGTCGCGCCGCCGTCTTTGGCGGGGGATCCGGCGCCGTCTTTGTCGGCTGCTTTCGCTTTCGCCGGCGCTTTCGCTTTGCCCGCGCTGATCTCCATTACCTCGATCCGCGTCAGCTCCTGGCGGTGTCCGGTGCGGCGCTTGTAGCCACGCTTCGGCTTGAACTTGAAGACGCGCAGCTTCTCGCCGCGGACGTGCTCGAGGACCTTCGCGGTGACCTTCACCTGTTCCAGGCCGGCCTTGTCGAGGACCGACTCCTCGGAGCGGTAGAACAGCGGCTGAAGGGCCACGTCGGCGCCCTCCTCAACGGCGAGGCGCTCCACGAGCAGGGTCTGGCCCCGCTCGACGCGGTACTGCTTGCCGCCGGTCTTCACGATCGCGTACATGCGCTTGGCTCTCGATCCTCAGGTCTCTACGGGGGAACGCTACTCGGCAGCCTTGGCCTTGGCAGCGGAACGGCGTCGCCCGCCTCTGCGGCCACGACGCCGAGGCTTGGATTGTAGGCCATCCTCGGCGCCCTCGCCGCCCTCGGCCTCGCCGGTCCCGTTCTGAGCCGGCTGCTCGGGCTCGTCCTCGATCGCCTCGATCGGACCTGCGAGCCCGGCTTCGCGGCGCGCCTCGGCACCCTCGCTGTCGGCCTGCGCGCGCCCGCGGCGTCCGCGGCCACCCGAGCGGCCGGACCCCGAGCCGGAGCCGGAGCCGGAGCCGCGACCCCGTCCGCCGGAGCGAGCGCCGCTCTCCCGAGCCGGAGCCGCGACGACGTTGCCCTCCTCGTCGAGCAGCAGCGCACTGGCGGCGGTGCGGCCGACCTGGTCGATTCGGATCATGCGCTTCTCGCCGACGTGCGCCGCCGCGCCGGCGATCGAGATGATGTAGCCGTCGATTTTCGCGACGGCGTCGTCGACGTCGTACATGTGCGGCTCGACGATCTCGACCAGCACCTCGTCGCCCTGGCGGAACGGCAGGGCCCGCTCCTCCACCTCGGCGCGCGTTCCCATGAACGTGATCGCGAAGTGGTCGAGCCCGAGACCTTCGGAGCCCTCGAACAGGAACGACTTGCCGGTGTCGGCCTCGAGCACGTGCAGGACGCGCGAGCCGTTCCCCGTGAACTGGGTGCTGACGCGGGGGTTGATCTGCACGAGGAACGCATCGGAGTCGGGGTGTTCGGCTGCGACGTCGCGCAGCTTGCGCTCGAGCTCGATCGCGATCGTCTCCTCAGAGCGGATCACGCCCTCGCCCTCGCAGGTCGGGCACGCCCGGGTCATGATCTCGCGCACGCCCTCGGTGACGTTCTGGCGCGTCATCTCGACCAGCCCGAGCTTTGAGATCTCGGCCGTGAAGGTCTTCGTGCGGTCCTCGTCGAGCGTCTTGCGCAGCACCTTCATCACCGCGTCGCGGTTGCGAGCCCGCGCCATGTCGATGAAGTCGATGACGATGATGCCGCCGATGTCGCGCAGGCGCAGCTGGTTGACGACCTCCTCGGCCGCCTCGAGATTGGTGCGGGTGATCGTGTCCTCGAGGCCGGCGCCCTTGCCGCGCCCGATGAAGCTGCCCGAGTTGACGTCGATCACGGTCAGCGCCTCGGCGTAGTCGATGATCAGATAGCCGCCGCTCGGCAGGTCCACGCGCCGCGACAGCACGCCCTCGATCGCCTTGTCGACCTTGTACGCCTCGAACAGCGGCTCGTCCTCGGTCCACAGCTCGACGCGCTCGACGAGCTCCGGCGCCGTGCGCGCGAAGAACGAGACGAGCCGGTGGTACTGCTGCTCGTCGTCGACGATCGCCCGCTCGAAGTGAGCCGAGAAGATGTCGCGCACGACTCGCACCGACAGGTCCGCCTCCTGGAAGACGAGCCCCGGCGCCGTGGTCTCCGAGACGCGTTTGTCGAGTACCTCGTGGAGCTTGTTGAGGTACTTCAGCTCGCGGTCGAAGTCCTCGCGCTTGGCGCCGTGGGCGGCTGTGCGGATGATCACCCCGCCTTTGTCGAGCGCCAGTTTGGCGCTCTGGCGGCGGAGACGTTCGCGCTCGCGGTCCTCGAGGCGGCGAGACACGCCGATGCCCTCGCCGGTGGGCGCGTAGACCATGTAGCGCCCGGCGATCGTCACCTCCATCGAGAGCCGAGCGCCCTTCGTCTTCAGCGGGTCCTTGACGACCTGGACGACGATCTCCTGACCGGGCTTCAGCAGATCGGAGATCCTGCGTCCGCCGCCCCCGCCGCCGCGGCCGCGGCGTGGCGTCTCGACGCCGGGCAGCACGATCTCGTCGACGTGCAGGAAGCCGTTCTTCTCGAGGCCGATGTCGACGAAGGCCGCCTCCAGCCCGGGCAGGACGTTGTCGACCTTGCCCTTGTAGATGTTCCCGACGATCGAGCGGCCGCCGCGGCGCTCGATGTACAGCTCAGCTACGCGGTATCCGGGCTCCGGTCGCGAGGCCTTCTTCCGGGGAGAGGCCGCTTTGCCGCCGGCCGCTTTGCCGGCAGCGGCTTTCCCGGCCGCAGCTGTGGGTGAGGCCGACGGGGTTCCGCTGGCCTCCAGGAGCGCGACGCGCGTCTCCGCGCGGTCGACGCTGACGAGCACTTGCTTTTTCAATGTGTTCCAGTCTTTCGGTGTTGGAATGCGCCGAGCGGCTGCGAGGCCACCGCATCGCCGAGCAGCCGCCGGACCGGCGCAAGGCCGCTGTCACGGTGGCGCGGCGAAGGGCGCCCGCCGGCATGTTGAGTGTCGCGGTGGACACGACAACCGTCGCCTCGCGCGCGCCCGTAGCGGGCTGCTGGTGCGATGGCGTGTGCTCGGGGAACATCTCTTGTCGGCTGATGCCTAAAAGCGCGGGACGCGGCCCTTCAGCGCGGCTGTGGCGCGCGCCCGCACGTATATCGATTGCAAAAGTCCCACGGCCAACATCGTTGTGATGACCGACGACCCGCCGTAGCTCATGAGCGGCAGCGTTACGCCGGTGATCGGCATGATCCCAATCGTCATCCCAACATTGACGAAGACCTGGAACATGAGCATAGCCGCTACGCCCGCCGCGATCAGTGATCCGAACAGGTCCTTCGCCATCACGAGCACGCGCAGCGCGCGCGAGATCAGCAGGCCGTAGAGCAGCAGCACGAGCCCCGCCCCGACGAACCCGTAGCGCTCGCCGACGGCGGCGAAGATGAAGTCGGTGTGGCTCTCCGGGACGAAGCCGTTGGAGGTCTGGTTGCTGTTCAGCCCCCGTCCGGTCTTCTGCCCCGATCCGATCGCGATCTTGGACTCCTGCTGCTGGTAGCCTTCTTTCTGAGGGTTGGAACTCGGGTGCAGGAACGCCGTGAGCCGCTGCACCTGGTAGGGCTTGAGCACGTGGATCCCGGCCGCCGGCGCCGCGACCAGCACGAAGGCGCCCGAGACGGCGACGAGCGCGGCAAGTGCGGCGAGATGACGCCACGACGCGCCGGCGATGAACAGCAGCATGCACGCGATCACCATGTAGACCAGTCCCGAGCCGAGATCGGGCTGGGCGATCACGAAGATCGCGGGCACGAGCGCGGCGATGATGACGCGGATCGTCGTGTCGCGGTCGCGCAGCTGGCGGGCTCGGTCGACGACGAGAGCCGACAGGGCGAGGATCAACAGCACCTTGCCGAGCTCGGAGGCCTGGAAGGAGAACAGCGGGAAGTTGATCGCCCGCTGTGAGCCGCGCGCCGCGTGCCCCAGCCCGAGCACCGCCACGATCGAGACGAGCAGGGCCACGTAGAGGGCGTTTTTGTAGCGGCGCAGCAGCCCGTAGTCGAGCCTGCTGAGCCCCAGCATCAGCACGAGCCCGACGGCCAGGTAGACGGTCTGGCGCGAGCTGTAATAGCTGGGAGGGGTGCCGCTGGCCGGGTCGCTGGCGCCCGCGCCGAGCGTGATCACCGAGCAGGCACCGAGCGCGAGCACGGCCAGCATCAGCAGCGGATCGAACGGCAGGCTCAGCGCCCGTGGAGGCGGCGGCGGCGCCTCCTCGGCGGGCCTGATCGGACTCAGTGGCATCAGAAGGTCTTCGAGCTCCCAGCCACGAACTTGCCCTTCACTCCGAACCACCTCGAGGCCATCAGCCGCGCGATCGGCGCCGCCGTTTCGGCGCCGAAGCCGCCTTCCTCGACGGTCACGGCCAGCACGATCGGCCGCTTCGGGTCGCCGATGTAGCACAGGTACCAGGACTGGTCTTCACGTCCGGTGTGCTGCGCGGTGCCCGTCTTGCCGTAGACCGGATGCGCGGCCTGGTTCCAGCCGGCCCAGACTTCCGCGGAGGTGCCGCCCGGCTGGCTGGCCGCCTGGTGGATGCCTTCCATCACGAGGCTCAGGTCGGAGTAGTTGAGGTGCACGTGACGGGCCGCCGGGTAGCTGAGGCTCTGCAGCTCGGCCCCGGTCGATTCGTCGATCTCCATTCCCAGGTGCGGTGTCACCACGGCGCCCGTGCCGCCGCCCGACAGGGCGTTGGCGAGCGTCGAGTAGGCGACGGCCATCTGCAGCGGGTCGGTCAGCAGTTCGCCCTGCCCGACGGCCAGGTGCATGTTGTTGCCGACCGTCCACACGCCCGTCGGTTCCAGCACGATCCCGCAGTTGGCGACGTGGCGCCTGCGCTCGCAGGCGAGCTCGAGCTTGTTCTCCCGTTCGCGCCAGCGTTTGTCGGGCAGCACGCCGGCGAACTCGCTCGGCAGGTCGATGCCGGTCGGCCGGCCGATGCCGAGTTCGCGGGCCTTGCGCTGGATCACGCTGCCCGCCGCATTGGCGCGCTCGCCGACTTCGAAGAAGTACGTGTCCGATGACACCTTCAGCGCCTGGACGAGGCCGACGGCGCCGAAGTCCGCGTGCCCGGCGTTGCAGAATTCCTGCGCGCCGACATGGATGCAGGCGCCTGCTCCGAGACCTTCGCCGGGTGTGATCACGCCGCCTTCCAGTGCCGCCATCGCGGTGATCGGCTTGAACGTCGAGCCGGTCGGATAGGCGCCGTTGACGGCGCGATTGGTGAGCGGGCCGGCCGCGGAGCCGGTGCCGATCAGGCGTTTGTACTCGCTCGGCGTCAGCGGTTTGGCGAACTTGTTCGGGTCGAAGCTCGGCTGTGAGCCGATCGCCAGGACCTGGCCATTGCGCGGATCCATCGCCACGAAGGCGCCGGCCGGCGCCGGTTTGCCGCTCGCGCGGGCCCGTTCCTCGCCTTCGAGCAGCGCCTTTTCGGCCTCCTTCTGCAGCGCCAGGTCCAGCGACAGCTTGACGCTGCGACCGGCCGACGGCGCCGTCGGCGCCAGCCGCGCCGGGATCGGCAGCCCTTCGGCGTTCACCTCCACGCGGCGCACCCCCGGTTTGCCGCGCAGGTAGCGGTCGTAGTAGTACTCCAGACCTTCCTGACCGACGATCGTGCCCGCTTTGACGCCGCGGAACGCCCTCATCTTGAGCTCCGGTTCGGAGACCTGATCGACGTGCCCGATCACCTGCGCGGCCATCTGGCCGAACGGGTAGGAGCGGATCGAGACGGGCTGCTGAACGACCCCGGGGTATTCGTCCTGGCGCTCGCCGAGGACGGTGAGGACACCGGGGCCCGCATCGGTCTTGATCGTCACCGGCGCGTATGGGACGGCTGAGCGCTCGCGCACGACGATTGCTTGGATCTGGGCTGCGCTCAGGCCCAGCAGGCGGCCGAGCTTCCGATAAAGCGCGCGTCGCGGGGCGCCGGCGGGCGGCAGCGCCGAAGGCACGATCTGCACGGCGTTGGTGGTGCGGCTGGAGACGATCGGCTTGCCTTCGCGGTCCAGCAGCTGCCCGCGAGGAGCCGGAATCGGCAGGTCGCGGACGCGGTTCACGTTGGCCTGGTGAACGTACTGTTCGCCGGAGAGCACCTGCAGGTACCAGAGCCTGAAGAAGATCACGCTGAACAGCGCCATCGCGATCGCGCTGATGATCGCCACGCGCATCGCCAGCCCGGCAGAGACGGGAATGTTCGGGGAGCGCCGTTTGACCGGCTCGATCGCGCTCATCGGGCTTTGCTCAGCGGCGACAGGCCGCCCGTCGTGTACGCGCGCCGGCGGCGGCGGCGGCGCGGATCCTCCGGTAGGCCCCCCTCGAGTGTGCGCCGCACGATCGCCCACATCGGCACGGCGACGATCGTGTCGACCACGGTGCCGAGCACGATCTGTCGCAGCAGGTCGAGGCTGACGGGGGCGTCGACGCCGAGCAGGAACTCCATCAGCGAGTAGCCGACCAGCGCGGCCGCGGCCGCAGCAGCGCCGACGAGCAGCGGCGTCAGCCCCGCCTGCGGGTCGCGCAGTTCGCGCAGGCGCCCCGCCCAGTAGCCGATCAGCGTGAAGACCAGCGAGGTCAGGCCCAGCGTCTGCAGCAGCGCGAGGTCGACCAGCAGCCCGACGGCGAAGCCGCAGGCGGCACCGAGCGTCGAGCCGGCGAGCAGCCCGACGAACGCGACCAGCAACGGCGTCAGGTCGGCGTTGATGCCGAACACCGGCACCTCGGAGACGACGCCGATCTGGAAGAAGACGAGGACGACGGCGAGCGCACCGACGCGGGCGAGGAGCCCCGCAGAAGGGGCACCCGTCATCCGCCCGCCCCTGTCGAGGCGAGCTGTTCGCCCTGGGCCGTGACTTCGGAGCTCTGCCCGACCGGCAGCGCGGCGATCAGCGTTTTGAGGTTCGCCGCGGTGCCGCCGGCGCGCGCCGTCAGGACCTCGACGACATCCAGGTTGTGGAGGTTCGCGATCGGGTGAACGTTGACCGACTTGTAGGCGCTTTCTTCGTTTTCGGAGGTCACCTGGCCGATCAGGAGCCCGGGCGGGTAGAGCGAGTCGTCGCGGCCGGAGACCGTGCCGGAGGTGACGACGTATTCGCCCTTGTTGGCGTGCGTGTTGGCCGGCAGGTACTGCAGCAGCAGATCGTTGGGATTGCCGACCTTGGGCTGCACGATGCCGGTCGCGTTGCTCGCTCCGATCCGCGCGGAGACTCCCATCGAGCTGTCGGTGATCAGGTCGACCTGCGCGCCGTCCGGCTCGACGGCGACGACCTTGCCGACGAGGCCTTCGCCGTTGACGACCGGGTCGTTGACACGGACGCCGTCCGGCGAGCCCTTGTCGATCGTCACGGTCGAGTACCAGATGTTCGGGCTTTTCCCGACGACGGTCGCCGTCACCGGGTGGTAGGCGGAGACGCCCAGCCGGTTGAGGTGGTAGAGCGCGAGCAGCTGCTGGTAGGTGCGTTTTTCGGACTGCGCGGCGATCAGTTCGGGGCGCAGCTGGTCGATCTGCTTGCGCAGCTGGTCGCGCTGGCCTTTGGCGTGCACCGTGTCGCCGAACCAACCGAACAGGTCGCGCACCGGCTTCAGCGCCTTGTTGGCTCCGTCCTGAATCGGCGAGACGGCCGTCAGGAAGGTCCGCTGCACACCGTGCAGGCTGCCGCCGCCCGACTCGCCGAAGTAGGCCGTGAGCAGCAGCAGAGAGAGCACGACGAGCAGCGCGAGGACGGCTCGCCGACGACGGACAGTCTTGTCGTACACCAGGGACTACCTTCCGAAGCGTTCAGGGGACAGAGTACCCGTGGGACGGCGCGAAGTTGCTCCTAGCGATCCGCGAGGGCGGCCCCTCACCGGCGGCGGCGATTGCGGGAGGTGCGGTTGGAGCGGTGGATCGCCTCGAACTCCTCCAGCGAGCGTCCGGAGCCGACGGCGACGCAGGTCAGCGGGGACTCGGCGAGGTGGGCCGGCATCTGGGTCTCCTCGCGCAGGCGCTCGTCGAGGCCCTGCAGCAGGGACCCCCCGCCGGCGAGCATGATGCCGCGGTCCATGATGTCCGAGGCGAGCTCCGGCGGCGTGCGATCGAGCGTCTCCTTGACGGCGTCGATGATCTGGCTGAGCGGTTCCTCGAGCGCCTGGCGGATCTCCTCGCTGGTCAGCACGACGGTCTTCGGGAGCCCCGCGACCATGTCGCGGCCGCGGATCTCCGCCTGCAGCTCCTCGGCCATCGGGCACGCGGAGCCGATCTCGAGCTTCAGCTCCTCTGCCGTCTGCTGGCCGATCAGCAGCTTGTACTCCTTCTTGGCGTAGTTGATGATCGCCTCGTCCATCTCGTCGCCGCCGACGCGGATCGACTGCGAGACGACGATCCCGCCGAGCGAGATCACGGCGACCTCCGAGGTGCCGCCGCCGATGTCAACGACCATCGAGCCGGTCGGCTCGCCGACCGGCAGGCCGGCTCCGATCGCCGCCGCCATCGGCTCCTCGATCAGATACGCCGTGCGGGCGCCGGCCGACAGGCAGGCCTCCTCGACCGCGCGCTTCTCGACGCCCGTCACGCCTGAGGGCACGCAGACGACGACGCGAGGGTGCGCCCAGCGATTCTGGTGGACCTTCTGGATGAAGTGACGGAGCATCTGCTCGGTCACGTCGAAATCTGCGATGACGCCGTCCTTCAACGGCCGGATCGCCTGGATCGTGCCGGGCGTGCGGCCGAGCATGCGCTTGGCCTCTATGCCCACGGCGTGCACTTCCCCGGTGCGCGAGTCGATCGCGACGACGCTCGGCTCCGACAGGACGATGCCGCGACCGCGAACGTAGACGAGCGTGTTGGCGGTGCCGAGGTCGACCGCCATGTCGCGGCCGCCGAACCCGGTCAGATAGCTGAAGATGCTCATATCGAGGAGGTGGCCGGCGGCGGTCCGCGACGCGCCAAGTGCCCGCTGGGCACCCGGCTGACGGCGCTGCTGCAGCCCCACCGGTCGGCGCAGTCTAGCGAACGCCCCTGGGCTGTCTGCAAGCGCTGCGAGCCGGATTGCGCAGCAAAGTGCAGGTTTTGCGCTACGACCCGGTCGCGAGCTCGGGGCACAGCCGCAGCAGCGTCGCCAGCGGCAGGCCGACGACGTTCTCGACCTCGCCCCGCGACGCCTCGACGAGCTTCGCACCCTGGCCCTGGATCGCGTAGCCGCCCGAGCGCTCCCGCCACTCGCCCGTCGCGACGTACCAGTCGAGCAGCTGCCGCTCGATCGCTCTGAAGGTCACCTCGGTGCGCGCGACGGTCGTGCGCTCCTCCTCGCCGATCAGCACCGCGAGGCCGGTGATCACTTCGTGCGTACGCCCGCCGAGCGCGCTGATCGTCGCCGCCGCCGCGCGCTCGTCGGCCGGCTTGCCGTAGATGCGCCCGTCGAGCGCGACGATCGTGTCGCAGCCGACGATGATCTCGGGCTCCTCCGCGCGCCGCACGCCGCGTGCCTTGCGCAGCGCGTTCTCGAGCGCCACGGCGCTCGGCTCCCCCTGCCCGAGCTCGGGCGCATCAGACACTCTCACCGTGAAGTCGACGTTGAGTGTGGCGAGGATCTCGCGTCGCTGAGGCGAGCGCGAGGCGAGAACGACCGGGAACGGAGGCGTGGCTAGAGCTCGTCCCCGAAGAACAGCGCCGCCTCGCGCGCCGCCGACTCCGGCGAGTCCGATCCGTGCACCATGTTGGCCCCCATCTCGATGGCGAAGTCGCCGCGGATGCTCCCCGGGGCCGCCTCGAGCGGGTTGGTGGCGCCGATCACCTGCCGGGCGGCCTTGACCGCGTCGACGCCCTCGAGCACCATCGCGACGATCGGGCCGGACGTGATGAAGACGACGAGCTCGCCGAAGAACGGGCGCTCGGAGTGCTCGGCGTAGTGCTGCTCGGCCAGCTCGCGCGTCACGGTCAGGTGGCGCAACGCCACGATTTTCAGCCCCTTTCGCTCGAAGCGGGCGATGATCTCGCCGCTGAGGTTGCGGGCGAAGGCGTCGGGCTTTACGAGGATCAGCGTGCGGTCCATTGGTTCCTTTGCTGGGGTGGTCGGATCAGGTCGGGCGCGCGCGGCCGCCGGGGCGCGTCGAGCGACCCGACGTCGAGCGTTTCGCCGGGCGCGCGCGCGTCGCCGGCTCGGCGGCCGCGACCGGCTCGGCTGCCGCAACGGGCTCGGCGACGACTGGGGCGGCGGGCTCGAGCTCGATCTCCCCCTCGTCCTCCCTGGCGACCTTGCGGCGACGCCGGGAGCGCGTGCTGAGGCCGGGCACGTCGGCCTCGCAGTACGGGCAGATCGTCCAGGCTTGGTCGAGCGGGCGGCTGCAGTTGACGCAGCGCTCCTTGAGCTTGCGCAGGCAGCTCGGGCAGCGCACGAAGTCGGGCTCGATGCGGTAGTCGCAGTGCGGACAGAGCGACTGGTCGAGCTGGTGCACCCGCGCTTCGGCGGCCCGCGTCTCGAGTTCGCGCTCGTGCACGTCCTCGAGGTACTCCGGCGGACGCAGGATCATGTAGATGATCGCGCCGACGAACGGGAAGAATGCGGCGGCGGTTGCGCAGGCGATCAGGATCGGGTCCTCGATCCGCCTGCGCGCGTCGGAGTAGGTCCAGTAGATCAGCGCGAGGTACAGGACCGCGACGAACAGGATCAAGAGATCGACGGCCAGGTTCAGACCGCTGCTTTCGATTCCGAAGTACGCGAGCGGGATCATCGGCCGGACGAGTTTAGAGAAACAGGCGGCCGAAGCCGTAGCCAGCGGCAAAGAACACAAGGATCACGAGCGCCACGATCAGCGCCACGGCGCCGATCATCGTGAGCACGGAGGGGCCGCCGTCGTTCATCGCCGTGCGCTCCCCTCACGCCGGGCCGCCGAGGGCTCCTCGCCGCCCTCGCCGAAGGACGCCGGGGCCTCGCCGAGCCGGGCCATCAGCTCGCCGACGAGGTACACCGAGCCGGTCGCCAGCACCCCGGCGCCGTGACCGGCCGCCCACTCGCGGGCCGCCTCCAAGGCACGCTCTGCTCGCGGCTCGCACGTCGTCTCGGTGAAGCCGAGCTGGCGCGCACGCGACTGCAGCGCGGCCGGCGAGAGAGCGCGGGAGCTCGGCGGCGCGGTGAACCAGGTGCGCGCGCACAGTGGCAGCAACTGCCTGAGCATGCCGGCCGCGTCCTTGTCCTCGAGCACCCCGAGCACGAGCGCCGGCGGCGTCCCCGCGAACACCTCGCCCATCGCCTCGACGAGAGCCGCCACGGCATCCGGGTTGTGCGCGCTGTCGAGCACCGTCAGCGGCTGCTCGGCGACGATCTGCAGCCGCCCGGGGACCGCCGTCGCGCCGGCCGCATCGATCACGGCCTGCTCGTCGAGCTCGATACCGGCGAGCCGCAGGTGGGCCTCGGCGGCGCTCCGCGCGACGGCGAGGTTGCGGCGCTGGAAGGGCCCGCGCGAGCGAAGCTGCAGATCGGCGGGGAGCGGGCGCGGGAGCACGATCCTCGCCTCGCGCTCGGCGGCGATCCGCTCGGCGACCGCGAGCGCCTCGGGGGCCAGGCCCTCACCGAGCACGAGCGTCGCCCCCGGCCGCACGACGGCGAGCTTCTCCTCGGCGATGTCGGAGATCGTCGGGCCGAGCCAGCGCGTGTGCTCGAGGCCCACGTTCGTCAGCACCGTGACGCCCGCCTGCACGACGCTGGTCGCGTCATAGCGTCCGCCGAGACCGGCCTCGACGACGCCGACCTGGACCTCGCGCCGGGCCATCTCCCACAGCGCGGCGGCCGTCAGCAGTTCGAACTGCGTGACGTGGTCGTCCTCTGCGAGCGTCCGGTTGACCTGCTCTGCGGCACGGTCTGCGCGGGCGATCGCGGCGCTGAAGCTCGGCGCGTCGAGCTCGCGCTCGCCGATCAGGATCCGTTCGCGGTAGGCGGTCAGGTGCGGCGAGGTGTAGGCGCCCGTGCGCAGCCCGTGGCGCTCGAGGATCGCGGCGGTGAAGCGGGTCGTCGAGGTCTTGCCGTTGGTGCCGAGCACCTGGATCGTCTCGTAGGCGCGCTCGGGCGAGTCGAGCGCGGTCATCATGCGGCGCATCCGGTCGAGGCCGAAGCGCATCCCGAACAGCTCGAGCGAGCGCAGCCTGCCCTCGGCGCGCGCCTCGCTCCAAGCTCCCTCTCGCTGCTGGGCCATCGCGCCGGCGCCGTTCCCCAGCGTCAGGCGTCGGGGTGCTTGCGCAGGTAGTCGATGAACAGCGGCCGCAGCGCCTCCCCGAGCCGGCCCTCGCCGCTGTGCAGAGCGTCCCAGATCAGCCCTTTGGCGGACTGGATGTCGTACTCGGCCTCACCCTCGTCGCCGCCGGCGGCCTGTGCGGCGGGAATCAGGCGCAGCAGCGACCACAGGAACTTAAGGTCGAGGTGGCGCTCGGCGTAGCCGACGGCGCGATCGTGCAGCTCGGCGGTCGAGAGCTGCTCGAGCGCCGCTTCCGTCTCCCCCGCCATCTCGCTCACCTGGCGCCGCCGCGCCTAGTGGCCGCGGCGCCGTCCTCGACGGCCGCGGCCGCGGAGCGCGATCAGCTCTTTGCCCATGCCCTTCAGGTCGAGCTTGCCGGTGAGCTTGCGCAGTTCCTTGCGCTGCTTGGCGCTGAGGCTGCTGACGCGTCCGCCGGACTCCGCGAGCAGCTGTTTGATGCGTTCGCGGTCCTTCGGCGTGAGGCCTTTCCAGCGTCGACCGACGACGACGACGCCCTGCAGCACGGCGGCCCAGGGCAGCGCCTTGGCCTTGTCCACGGCGGAGGAGCTCTTGTTCGGGGTGCGTGCCATGAGGCGATGGTAGCGGCTGCCCGGGCGCCCGCGCCGCGCGAGCACGCGGCGCGCGGGGCTGCTCCTCAGGCCGACTCCTGTCGCGGCGAGGCCTCGGCGGCGTCTTCGGGAGCCGCTTCGGTGACGAGCGTCGGCGTCAGGCCCTTCTCGACCGTCTCCTTGGTGACGACGCACTTCTTCACGTCGCGCCGGGAGGGCAGCTCGAACTGCACGTCGAGCAGGATTTCCTCGATGATCGAGCGGAGACCGCGCGCGCCGGTTTCGCGCTCGAGGCCCTTCTCGGCGACGGCGATCAGCGAGTCCTCGCTGAACACCAGCTCGATGCCGTCGAAGGCGAAGAACCGCTGGAACTGCTTGGCGAGCGCGTTTCGCGGCTCGACCAGGATCGAGACGAGATCGTCTCGGGTCAGCTGGTGCACGGCGCTCATCACCGGCAGGCGGCCGATGAACTCGGGGATCAGGCCGTACTCGATCAGGTCCTCGGGCAGACAGTGCTCGAAGATCTCCCCGGCGTCGCGCTCCGCCTTGTTCTCGATCGCGGCGGCGAAGCCGACGCCTTTGTGGCCGATGCGGCGCTCGATCACCTTGTCGAGGTTGGCGAACGCGCCGCCGCAGATGAAGAGGACGTTCGTCGTGTCGATCGTGAGGAACTCCTGGTGGGGGTGCTTGCGTCCGCCCTGCGGCGGGACGCTGGCGGTCGTCCCCTCCAGGATCTTCAGGAGCGCCTGCTGGACGCCCTCGCCCGACACGTCGCGCGTGATCGACGGGTTGTCCGCCTTGCGCGCGATCTTGTCGACCTCGTCGATGTAGATGATGCCCGTCTCGGCCTTCTTGACGTCGTAGTCGGCGGCCTGGATGAGCTTGAGGAGGATGTTCTCGACGTCCTCCCCGACGTAGCCGGCCTCGGTCAGCGCCGTCGCGTCGGCGATCGCGAACGGGACGTTGAGGATCCGTGCGAGCGTCTGGGCCAGCAGCGTCTTGCCGCAGCCCGTCGGCCCGAGCAGCAGGATGTTGGACTTCTGCAGCTCGATGTCCGAGTCGTCGGACTGCATCATCTGGACGCGCTTGTAGTGGTTGTAGACCGCCACCGACAGCGTGCGCTTGGACTCCTCCTGGCCGACGACGTACTCGTCGAGCACGTCGCAGATCTCCCGCGGCTTGGGGAGGTTCTCGATGTCGAACGACGGCGGAGCGGTCAGCTCCTCGTCGATGATCTCGTTGCAGAGGTCGATGCACTCATCGCAGATGTAGACCCCGGGGCCTGCGATCAGCTTCTTGACCTGCCGCTGGGACTTGCCGCAGAAGCTACAGAGGAGCTGTTCGTTCGAGTCGGTCGGACGGGCCATACCCTCTC
>JAOPZS010000121.1 GCA_025963965.1 Solirubrobacterales bacterium | reverse complement strand
GCCAGACGCTCGGCGTCAGCGGCGGCCTGTCGATGTGGTGAGCGCCGTCTCAGAGACGCTCCCTGCGCGGGCGCGCGTGCGAGAGGTGGGGCCGCGCGACGGCTTCCAGAACGAGCCCGAGGTGATCGCAACGGCGCGCAAGGTCGAGCTGATCGATGCCCTCGCGCGCACCGGCCTGCGCCGCCTCGAGGTGACGAGCTTCGTGCGCCCAGACGTCATCCCGCAGCTCGCCGACGCCGCCGACGTGCTCGCTGCGATCGACGTGCCGGGCGAGGTCAGCGTGTCGGTGCTGATCCCCAACGAGCGCGGTCTGGACACGGCGCTCGCGCTGCTCGCGGAGGCCGACGGCGAGCGGGGCGGGCGGGCTCTCTTCGACGAGGTCAACGTCTTCCTGTCGGCGTCTGAGACCCACAACCGGGAGAACGTCAACCGCTCGGTCGCCGAGTCGCTCGACGGGCTGCAGCGCGTGCTCGCCCGCGCCGGCGAGGCGGGGCTGCGCTGCGAGGGGGTGATCTCGACGTCGTTCGGCTGCCCGTATGAGGGCGAGGTACCGGTCGAGCGGGTGCTGTCGATCGCCGCCGCGCTGCGCGACGCCGGCGCAGTCGAGATCGGCTTCGGAGACACGACTGGGATGGCCAACCCCCGGCAGGTCAAGGAGTTCTTCACGCGCGCCCGGGGCGAGCTCGGCGAGGTCGAGCTGACCGCCCACTTCCACAACACGCGCGGTCAGGGTCTCGCCAACGTCCTGGCGGCGCTCGAGGCGGGTGTCGACTCGTTCGAGTCGAGCTTCGGCGAGCTCGGCGGCTGCCCGGTCCCGCCCGGCGCGACCGGCAACATCGCGACCGAGGACCTCGTCTCGATGCTTCACGAGATGGGCATCGAGACCGGAGTCGAGCTGCCCGCGCTGCTCGCCTGCACGGCGGCCGTGCAGCAGCTGCTGGGCAGGCCGCTGGGCAGCCACACGCTGGTGGCCGGCCCGGTCGACTGGCACCGCTGAGGCGGGGCCCCCCGCGACGCCGGACGCGCCACGGCGGCGGATCAGCCCGCCAGCGCCTGCTCGACCTCGCGCGCCGACTCACGGGCTGCGGCGACGCAGTACTCCTGCACGGCAACCTCCATCTCGAGCGTCTGCGCGAGCGCGGGGCGAGCCGAGGCGTCCAGCACGCGCTTGGCGCGCCCGACGGCGATGTGCGAGTTCGCCAGCAGCTCCTCCACGAGCGCACCGGTCGCGTGCTCGAGCTCGTCCGGCTCGACGACGCGGTTGAGGAGGCCGATCCGCTCGGCCTCCTGCGCACCGATCGTGCGCGCCGTCATGATCAGCTCCTTCGCCCGGCCGAGGCCGACGACGGCAGGCAGGCGCGTGGAGCCGCCGACGTCCGGGATGATCCCGAACTTGACCTCGGGCAGTCCCAGCTGTGCGTCGCTGGAGGCGATGCGCAGGTCGCAGCCGAGGGCCACCTCGAGCGCGCCGCCGACGCATGTGCGGTGGATCTGGCAGACGACCGGCTTGGCCATCTCTTCACAGAGGTTCGCGCATTCGAGGAAGACCTTGCGAAACGGGCGCAGCATCCCGGGCTGTCCGGTCGAGGCCATCAGCTCGTTGAGGTCGACGCCCGCGGAGAACACGGGTCCCTCGCCGCGCAGCACGACGCAATGCACAGTCGGCTCGGATGCCGCCTCACGCAGCGCCTGGCCGAGCGCCAGCAGCAGCTCCTGGTTCATCGCGTTGCGCTTCTCCGGGCGGTTCAGCACGATGTGCCGGACCTGGCCGCGGTCCTCGGTGACGACGATGCTCATCGGACCCTCCTGGCGTCGGTGACCCTGGAGAGGTTATTCGGCTCACCTCGCCCACCGTGCGGCGCGTCGGCGCCGGCGCCGACGCGGCTCGGATCCCGGTAATAGGCTCTCGGCACCGGCCACGCCCGGCGGGTGGGGAGGGAGCGGCGTGTGGCCGCCCTCGACAGAGCTATGAAGGAGTCAAATGCCGCAGCAGATCAAGCAGGTTGGAGTGCTCGGGGCGGGCCTGATGGGTCACGGGATCGCTCAGGTGGCGGCCCAGGCCGGCTACGAGGTCGTCCTGCGCGAGGTCGATGACGCGACGCTGCAGAAGGGCATCGGCAAGATCGAGAAGCAGCTCGCCCGCGCCGTCGAGAAGGGCAAGTCCAGCCAGGAGGACGCTGACGCCGTGCGCGGCCGGATCGCCGGCACGACCGACTACAAGGACCTCGCCGGCTGCGATCTCGTGATCGAGGCGATCACCGAGAGCCTGCCGTTGAAGCTCGAGATGTGGAAGGAGCTCGACGCGATCGTCAAGCCCGAGGCGGTATTCGCGACGAACACGTCCTCGCTGGCCGTGATCGACCAGGCGGCGGCGACGAGCCGCCCGGGCCAGTTCGTCGGGCTGCACTACTTCAACCCGGCGCAGGTGATGAAGCTCGTCGAGGTCGTGCGGGCCTTGACCACCACCGAGGAGGCGTTCGAGACCGCTCTGCAGTTCGCGCGCAGCGAGGGCAAGCTCGCGATCCCGACGAAGGACAAGGCCGGCTTCATCGTCAACCGGCTGCTCGTCCCCTACATGCTCGACGCGATGCGCGCCTACGAAGAGGGCGTCGGGTCGGTCGCCGAGATCGACGAGGCGATGAAGGCCGGCGCGGGGCACCCGATGGGCCCGTTGACGCTCGCCGACTTCGTCGGCCTCGACACGCTCGGGTCGATCTGCGACGTGCTCTTCGACGAGTTCCGCGAGCGGCGCTTCGCGCGCCCGCCGACGCTGCGCAAGATGCTCGCGGCCGGCTGGTACGGCCGCAAGTCGGGGACCGGCTTCTACGACTACTCCGGTGAGGAGCCGCGGGAGAACCCCGCGTTCTAGGCATGGGCGACCCCTCCGGAACCCCGGCAGGCGATCACCGCGAGCGCGTCGCTGTGAAACCGCGCGAGCGCATGGTCGCCATGCGGCTGCGCCCGCCGCGATGAGCGCGCTCGAGGACGCCGCCGGGCGCGCGCTCGCAGGCGGGCCCGAGCGCCATCGCTCCAAGGCGCTCGAGCAGGGCAAGCTCCCCGTGCGTGAGCGCGTCGCGCTGCTGCTCGATCCGGGCTCGTTCTCCGAGGAAGCGCTGCTCGCAAACTGGCAGGAGGACGGTCTCGGCGCCGATGGCGTCGTCACCGGCGTCGGCACGATCGGTGCGCGCCCGGTCGCGCTGATGGCCAACGACCCGACCGTCAAGGCGGGGTCGTGGGGGCCGAAGACGGTCGAGAAGATCCTGCGCATCCAGGAGCGGGCGATGTCGCTGGAGGTGCCGATGGTCTACCTCGTCGACTCGGCCGGCGCGCGCATCACCGAGCAGGTGCAGATGTTCCCAGGGCGCCGTGGGGCCGGCCGGATCTTCCACAACCAGGTGAAGCTCTCGGGCGTCGTGCCGCAGGTCTGCGTGCTGTTCGGCCCGAGCGCGGCCGGAGGCGCCTACATCCCGGCGTTCTGCGACATCGTGATCATGCGCGACGGCAACGCCTCGATGTACCTGGGCTCGCCGCGCATGGCCGAGATGGTGATCGGCGAGAAGGTCACGCTCGAGGAGATGGGGGGCGCCCGCATGCACACCGGCGTCTCCGGCTGCGGGCACCAGCTCGTCAAGAGCGACGAGGAGGGCATCGATCTCGCCCGTCGCTACCTCTCGTTCCTGCCCGGGAACTGGCGCGGCGAGCCCCCTGTGGCCGGGCCGGCGGAGCCGGCCGGTGCTGAGATCGCAGGGCTGATCCCGGCCGACGAGAACAAGCCGTTTGACATCAAGGCGCTGATCGACGGGCTGATCGACTCGGGCTCGTTCCTCGAGATCCATCCTCGTTGGGCGAAGGAGCTGGTCGTCGGCTTCGCGCGCCTGGACGGGCAGGCGATCGGAATCGTCGCCAACCAGCCCAGGCACAAGGGCGGCGTGCTGTTCTCAGACTCGGCCGACAAGGCGGCACGATTCATCTGGAACTGCAATGCGTTCAACGTGCCGCTCCTGTTCCTGGCCGACGTGCCGGGCTTCATGATCGGCACGCAGGTCGAGCGCGACGGGATCATCCGCCACGGCGCGAAGATGATCAGCGCCGTCAGCGAGGCGACCGTGCCGAAGATCTCGGTGGTCGTGCGAAAGGCCTACGGCGCCGGCCTGTACGCGATGGCGGGCCCGGCGTTCGAGCCGGACTGCTGCATCGCGCTGCCGAGCGCGTCGATCGCCGTGATGGGGCCGCAGGCGGCGATCAACGCCGTCTACTACAACCAGCTGCAGGCGATCGAGGACGAGGCCGAGCGGGCCGTCGAGACGGAGCGGCTGCGCGCCGAGTACGCGGCCGACATCGACATCCTGCACCTCGCCTCAGAGGTGGTGGTCGACGCGGTGGTGGCACCGGAGCTCCTGCGCGAGGAGCTGATCCGGCGGTTCAACCACGCGCGCTCCAAGCAGCGCGCGTGGCCGCGCAAGCACAACGCCGTGACACCCGTCTAGCCCGGCTGCTGCGACGCGACGCCGGCCCCGCGCGTGTGCTCGTCCTGGAACGGCGGGTAGGTCTCGGTCAGCAGGAACAGGTAGGCGTCGCTGCGCGCCGTGTAGGAGTTGGCGAGCACCATAAGGTCGAACAGCCCGCGCGGCATCCTGCCTGTGACGAGGATGATGAACCACGCTGCGACGGCGCCGATCTCGAGCATCAGCGTCATCACGTAGCGCAGCACCATGATCGGGATCGCGAGGATCGCCCGGAAGAAGGTCTTCAGCCGGCTGTACCTCTCGAGCGGCCCGGCGAAGGACATGCGCACCGGGTATGAGGCGTC
The DNA here is from genome assembly GCA_025963965.1 of Solirubrobacterales bacterium. GTDB lineage: Bacteria > Actinomycetota > Thermoleophilia > Solirubrobacterales > Solirubrobacteraceae > Palsa-744. The sequence goes on along the minus strand of JAOPZS010000121.1, from coordinate 33,118 downwards.
ATCGGACCCGTTGAACGGCGGGTAGGCGTCGGTGAGCAGCGCCGTGTAGGCGACGAACCTCGAGAGGTAGCGGACGAAGCCCGAGGCGAAGTCGTACAGGCCCTTCGGGTAGCGCCCCGTGATCACGATCGCAAACCAGGCGATCACGACGAGGACGCCCGCGGCGATGCCGAAGATGTAGAGGAGGATCGCGTGCGGGATCGCGAGGATCAGCCGGAAGAAGGCGCTGAGCCGGCTGCGCCTCTCGGCGTAGTCGGCTTCGAAGCTCACCGGATATGACATCGCGCTCCCCCTTGCTCGCTTCCTCGCCCCGGCGCCCATCGTAGGCGCGGTCGCGGCGGACACATCAGGTTTTCGCATAGATTGCGCGTCTGATGCAGCCCCTCGAGCTGGCATATGCGGGGATCGCCCGCCAGGTCGAGCTGATCGCGGCCGGTGAGGTGTCCTCGCGCGAGCTCGTCGAGCTCTACCTGGGGCGGATCGCCCGCCACGACCCGGTGCTGAACGCCTTCCGTGTCGTGTTCGCCGAGCGGGCGCTGCTCGAAGCCGACCAGGCCGACAGCCGCCGCGCGGCAGGAGCGCACCGGCCGCTCCTGGGGGTCCCGATCGCCGTCAAGGACGACATCGACGTGAGCGGCGAGGTGACCACCTACGGGACGAACGCGAAGCAGACCCCGGCGGCGGCCGATGCCGAGGTGGTGCGGCGCCTGCGCGAGGCCGGCGCTGTGATCATCGGCAAGACGAACGTCCCCGAGATGACGCTGTGGCCATTCACCGAGACGGCCACGTTCGGGGTCACGCGCAACCCGTGGGACATCCAGCGCTCCCCCGGCGGCTCGAGCGGCGGCAGCGCCGCCGCGGTCGCGGCAGGGCTCGTCGGCGCGGCGCTCGGCTCCGACGGCGCCGGCTCGATCCGGATCCCGGCCGCCTGGTGCGGGCTGTTCGGGCTCAAGCCGCAGCGAGGGCGCGTCTCGCTGGCGCCGCGCTCGCGCGCCTGGCACGGGTTGTCGGTCAACGGCGTGCTGACCCGACGCGTCGCCGACACGGCGCTGTTCCACGACGTCGCTTCGGGATCGGCCGAGGTCGACGCGGACCGGCCGCCTGCGCCCGATGTGCCCTTCGCTCACGCCGCCGCCACGACCCCGGGGCGCCTGCGCATCGCGTTCTCGAGGAAGTTCCCGGGGCTCGTGCTCACGAAGCTCGACAAGCAGGCCTCGCGCGCGCTCGACGAGACCGTCGAGCTGCTCCGCTCGCTCGGCCACGACGTCGCCGAGCGCGACCCGGAGTACGGCAACGACACGATCCCGAACGTGATCGCCCGCTACATGCGCGGAGCCCACGACGACGTCGGGGCACTCGAGAATCCCGCGCGCCTGGAACGCCGGACGCGCACCTTCGCCCGGCTCGGCGGGCTGATCCCGCAGAGCTTCATCGATCGCTCCCTTGCGGGGGAGCAGGCCCTGACGGCGCGCCTGAACCGGGTGCTCGAGGACCACGACTTCCTGATCACGCCGGCCGTGGCGGCACCCGCCCCGGCCGTCGGCGCGCTGCAGGCACGCGGCGCGCTGTGGACGCTCAACGCGGTCGCCGGCTGGGTTCCGTACAACGGCGTCTGGAACCTCACCGGCCAGCCGGCGGCCTCGGTTCCGGCCGGCTTCTCGGCCGAGGGCATGCCGCTGTCCGTTCAGATCGTCGCTGCTGCCGGGCGCGAGGGCCCGCTGCTGGCGCTGGCGGCGCAGCTCGAGGCAGCGCGCCCCTGGGCGGACCGTGTGCCGCCGCAGTTCTCGTGAGCGGCGACTTCGAGCTGCTCGAGCTGGCGATCGAGGCGGCACGGCTCGGCGGCGAATTGCTCGCCGAGCGCGCCGCGGGCGGGGCCGAGCACTCCGTCTCCAGCAAGAGCACCCCGACCGATCTCGTCAGCGAGGCCGACCTCGCCTCACAGCGGGCGATCCGCCAGCTGCTCGGCGAGCGCCGTCCCGGCGACGGCTTCCTCGGCGAGGAGGAGGGGGGCGAGGAGCCGGGATCGAGCGGCCTGCGCTGGATCGTCGACCCGCTCGACGGCACCGTCAACTTCCTGTTCGGGATCCCGCAGTGGTCGGTCAGCGTGGCCGTCGCGGACGCGGACGGGACGATCGCCGGGGCGATCTACGACCCGAACCGGGAGGAGCTGTTCACGGCGACGCGCGAGGGCCCGGCGCTGCTGCGAAGCGCGCGGGGGGAAGTGGAGCTGCGCGGGCGCGCCGTCGACCCGCACGGGCAGGACGCCGCCGGCGGTGACCTGTCGAGCGCGATGGTCGCGACTGGGCTGGCCTACGACGCGGGCGTGCGCGCGGCACAGGCCGCGGTGCTCGCCGAGCTCGCGCCGCTGGTTCGCGACGTGAGGCGCTTCGGCAGCGCCGCGCTGGATCTCGCCTGGACGGCGGCCGGTCGATTCGACGTCTACTACGAGCGCTCGGTGAAGGCCTGGGACATCGCCGCCGGAGAGCTGATCTGCCGGCGCGCCGGCCTTGAGATCGTCGAGCTGCAGGAGCGGGCGGGGCTGCCGGGCGGGATCCTCGCCGGGCGCACCGGGCTCGCCCAGACGCTGCACCGGATCGTCAGCTGAGGATCAATGCGGCGGGTGGGAATCGAACCCACACGCCCTTTCGGACAGGGCCTTTTGAGGGCCCCGCGTCTACCGTTCCGCCACCGCCGCGCACCGCACGATCGCGGCGAGCATACCCCGCCGCTCAGGCGGGATGTGGAGGCGCGCCGTAGAGGTCCGGCTGGACTGCCGGGTCGCGGCGCTCGAGCTCGACGTTCCAGCCCTGCTGGAAGCCGCGCATCGCGAACGCCACCAGCAGGATCTGCACGGGCACGATCAGCAGCGTCAGGAGCCCGAGCACGCCGGCGTCGATCGGCGGCTGTTCGAAGCCGGTCTTGTCTCGGGCGAACCAGCCCGGGCCGGCGACGGCCGCGAAGATCGCAAGCAGCACGGCGAGTGCCGATGCGACCGGCAGCACCCCCCGGTTCCAGCGACCCGCGTAGAAGGCGAGCGTGACGTACACGATCACGTAGAGGATCTGCACGGGGATCATCCCCTGCAGCACGCCCCAGCCGCCGATGGTCACGATCAGGACGAGCGCGGCGCTCGCCAGCAGCAGGACGATCACCGTCGCCCGCGTCGCCTGCACGACCGCCTTGTCGCGGTTGGGGTGCGTGATGATCGTCCCGCGGGGCCGATCCTGCTCTTCGGGAGCCGACATGCGCTCCTGAAGATACCCGCTCACGCGGCCCGCGTGGGCGCCCGGGCTGGTTCCCGCGGCTACGCTTCGACGAGCCAGCGGGCGTGGTGGAACTGGTAGACACGCCGGCCTTAGGAGCCGGTGGGCGAAAGCCCTTGGGGGTTCGAGTCCCTTCGCCCGCATCGTCTTGGCCTTGTTGGAACCGGCACCCCAAGAGGGGTCGTGGCGGTCCTTGAGGCCGTCGGCTGTCGCGGAGGCATCGTCAGCCGCCCCTCGCGGGGTTCTCGGTCACCCAGCGACCGGGTGTGACATCTGCGATGTCCCCGTCACGGACAAGTAGTGCAGCGAATAGTAGTCCGACAGCGCACCGCGCCCCACCGGTCGGCGGTCTGTCGGACCGACGGCGCCGAGCTATGCGGGTCCGACCCGGGCGACCGCCGAAGCGGCGGCCCGGGTGGGCACGCTAGTGCAAGGTACCGACCTTGATCGCGGCCAGGACGGGGCCAGAGAGGTTCATGACATGTTCGGTGCTTCCACATTGCTCCGAGACGGTGGTCGCGGCTGAGAGGGCGATCGTCGCCTCGCCGGCTACCGTCCCCGAGAGTAGGGTGGGGACCCGCGCGTAGAAGGTCGCCACGCTGGTCGAACCGGAGAAGATCGCGCATTCGACCGTCGACTGACCCCCTTCCGATTCCGCGGTCTGGGTTGCCGAGACAAGGTAGTTCCCGGCGGGCAGCGCGACGGAGACCACCGATTGGTAACCGAACCCAGGGGTGATCGCCTTGAGAGTCAAACGCGCGGAGTAGACATCGCTCGGCCCGGTTTCGCCTTGCTCCCCTTCGACTCCCGGGTCGCCTTGGACGCCTGGATCCCCCTTGATGCCCGGGGCGCCTTGGACGCCTGGATCCGCCTTGATGCCCGGGGCGCCTTGCGGTCCGGTGTCCCCCTTTGCGCCCGAGTCTCCCTTCGGCCCGTCAGGTCCCGTCGCGCCCGTCATCGCATGCTTCGCGGCGGAACTGAGCTTGCTCGGCGTCACCGCGCCCTTCTTGATCTGTGCCGAGCCGACGCTGTGCTTCGGCACCAGTTGCGACGCCGCGTAGGCGGAGCCGCCGCCGAGCAGCAGGAACAAACAGAGCGTGGAGACGACGTTCGCGTAGCGGAACGTCGCACGGATGCGGTTCATGAGGGCCTTCCTGATAGAGGGCGAGACGGGGCTCGCAGACGGACTGTTACCACGCACGTCCCGGTTCTCCTGGGCGCCTTGGCCAAATGTCATGCGGGCGGGACTGCGGCCCCGGGCCCAGCCGAGGTCGAAGTTGAGAAGGGCGCCGGGCCGGGGGCCAGTCGATCTCGATTGTCAAGCGCACGATCGCTGCTCAAGCCGAATCCGTTCTGGACCGCTAAAGCCAGGCAGGGTTTGACGCAGAACCGCGCGGTCGGCCGCGCTTTCAGGTGTCGGTCTCCAGAGCCTGCTGCCGAGCTACGCGCCCTACGGGATCGAGCAGCGCTGCGACCAGACCGCCCAAGGCCGGGTGGGGGTTTCCTACGCGTCCCGCCTCCTGCATCCGAGTGCTGGCATCGTCGGTGCGCCGGGCGGGCGGGGCGCGCTAGTGAGCGGCTTCGCGCTCGCGCAGTTCGCGAGCCTTCTCCGCTTCGCGTTCGCGCAGTTCGCGGGCGGACTCTTCTTCGCGTTCGCGCAGTTCGCGAGCTTTCTCGGCTTCGCGTTCACGCTGTTCGCGGGCGGCCTCGGCTTCGCGTTCTGCGGTCTCGCTGGTGGAGCCGCCGTCGTCAGGTCCGCGCGGAGCTTCGCCCACCCCCGGCGCCTTTGGAGCCGTCGGGGCTTCGCTCCCCGTCGGCGCGCTCGGGCTGCCGGGGCTTGCCGTGCCCGAGCCGGCGGCGTTCGATGCCGTCGCGTCCGGCGGGCCCTGTTGCTGCGCCGCCGCCGGCGCCGTGGAGGACGCCGGGGCCTCCGTACCGCGTGTCGGGCGCCGGAGCGGTGTGGCGGTGGCGAGGATCCGGTGCCCCCCGGCGACGCTCGAGGTCAGATGCTGTGGGCCTCGCAGGCGCGCTGCCCCCTGGGCGGGACCCGAGCGGATCGCCGACGTGCCGTCGGCCGCGAGGCTGCTCGGGCCGGCCGCGCTCGCGACCGATCGCGGCGCCGGGTCGGGTCGGTGTCGCGCGGTGGGGGAGGGGGCGAGGACCGAGGTGACGGCGACGGCGGCGGTCGCTGCGACCGCTGCGCTCCCCAGCAGCGCTCCGCCGAAGCTGAAGCCTCCGTCGGCCGAATCGGCGATGCCGCTGCCGGCGCCCGAGAGGCGGTTTGCCGACTGCGTCACCCAGCCGGCGAGAGGGGCCGGGATCACCGCCGCCGCGCCTGCGCGGAGCGTCACGCGTGCCCGGTAGAGCAGTCCGCGCACCGCGACGTGTGAGATCCCGAGCGCGCTCGCGACCTCCTGGTGCGATCGCCCCTGGATCGCGCTCAGCTGCAGCGCCTCGCGCTGCATCGCCGGGAGCGCCGCGACGCTGCTGAGAGCGTCCCTCAGCGCGGTCGTGCGCTCGAGCGCAGCGTCGGTCACATGCGCGGCGTCGACGAGCGCCGAGTCGAGCTCGGCTGCGGAGCTCTCACGTGAGCTGCGCAGCAGGTTCAGCGCCGTGTTGTGGGTGATGCGCTGCAGCCAGGCATGCAGCTCGCGTACGTCGGTGCCCCCGCGGAGTGCCAGCCACGCCTTGAGCAGCGCCTGCTGCAGCGCGTCCTCCGAGCGCGCCTTGCAGAGGCCGAGCCGGCGGCAGTGGCTCAGCAGCTCTCGGCGGTAGCGCAGGACGATCGCCTCGAACGCTCGCTCATCGCCCTGCCGGCACAGCTCGACCAGGCGAGCATCGGACTGCTTGGCGAGCAGTCGCGTCGAGCGCCTCGGGCTCATGTCGCCAACCGGAGGCGAGCCGATGTCACGAACACGGGCACCTCGCGTGCGCTGTTGGTTCGCCGAGCCCCCATCGCGTAAGAACCTAACGGTTCGCACAGCGTCAGTGGGGATCGTGAGCGGATCCTCAGCGCGAGCGTGATCTTTGCACCCGTCGCCGTGTCTAATACACAAACGGGCAAGATCAATCGAGGAGGGGAGCGTCGTGTTCGAGAAAGTCGCTGGGGGAGATCGCCGGCTGCCGGGCGCCTGGGTCTTCGCTGTGTTGATGCTGCTGGTCGGGTTGATGCCCGCTACGGCATCGGCGGAAGTGACCTACGGCACGCTCAGCAACTTCGACGTCATCAACGACACCGGCGAAGAGACGCACGGTTTCGAGATCGAGCTCGACGATGTGTCGAGCTCCGACATCTCCTATGAGTTCGGCGCCCCGTACGAGCGGTACGGCAACCCCAAGCTCGTCGACTTCCCCGGCGGCGTCTACGTCCGCTACGAAAGCCCCTACGACGCGCAGACGAAAACGTTCACGGCGGCGACGCCCGTGGCCAGCTCCCCGATCGCTCCGACGCTCGGACACCAGTGCTGGACGGGCGGCTCGAGCGACTACCTCACGAGCGGCTGCGAGCACTTCGGCCTGGGACTCAACAAGAACCCGACGAAGACGGTGTACAGGTGGCTCGTCGCCGACCAGGCCCATCCCGGCAACCTGCAGGCCTCGGGAACGAGCGTCAGTCTGCCGGCGCCGCAGTGGAGCGTCCAACCGCCGGCAGGCGGCGGAGCGGCACCCGGCGTACGCGCCGTGGTGGACGCACCTGAACCCGACGGATTTCAGGAATTCGGCGAGGCGCAGTGGGTGAAGGTCTATGAGACCGAATCCCCACAGCCGGCCGACCTCAACCACCTGCTGACCGACGACCCGGCGGTTCCGCAGGAGGAATCACAGACCGAGGTCGAATGGATCCTGCTGCAGAAGGAGTTCGGCGTCGCGAATGGCGGCGAGCTCGCCAGCGAAAAACCGCTCGGCCAGGGCGCGGAGTCGGTGACGCGACGCTACGAGCTCTACGAATACGCCGGCAGCTACGACCCCGGATCGCACGAGGCGAGGCCGGCCATCAACGACAACACTCCGGCAGAAGGCGAGATCGGGGAATACATCGGCGCGCAGATGGCTGCGCTCAACATCCTCGGCGGCGAACCGGCGCCGTCCGTCGGCAAGGTCTCGGCCAAGAAGGGGCCGGCGGCCGGCGGGACGACCGTCACGATCACCGGCAGCCGCTTCACGGCGGCCAGCGCCGTGCGGTTCGGCTCGACGGATGCGAGCAGCTACAAAGTCAACTCGCCCACGTCGATCACGGCCGTCTCGCCGCCTGGCACATCGGGTGCCGTACACGTCACGGTCGTCTCGCCCAACGGCACGAGCGCGGCCGGCTCGGCCGACGCGTTCAAGTACGGCAATCCGACGATCACGGCGGTTACCCCGCCAGGCGGCCCGAAGGGCGAAGCGGCGAGCGTCACGGTCGAAGGCAGCGGCTTTGCGCCGGGAGCGGAAGCGACGACGTTCAAGTTCGGCAAGGCTGCCGCGTGGAGCGTCGAATGTCTCTCCACGACGACCTGCCTGCTCGTGGCGCCGCCGGCAGCCAAGGCGGGCACCGTCGACCTCCGGGCCAATGTCGGCAAAGCGGCCAGCAAGAAGGTCGCGGCAGACCGCTACAGCTACTCGTAGCCGCAGAGGCGCCCTGCTGTGTCGCGCACCTGCGCGGCACAGCACCGGGCGCCCCCGGGAGCCCGGGGACCGAATCGCACCCGCCTGCCGGTGTCGGTCGCCGCGGTGCCTACCGGCGAGACTTGGGCGCCGATCGGGTTTGATGTTGCCTTCCGCTCCCGAGCCATGGCCGCCACCCCCCGAAAGCTCTCAGCGCCCACGCTGCTCGCAGCGCTGATCCTCGCCTGCGCGATCTGCCTGCCTGGCGCAGCCCGCGCCGCCGCGGCCCCCGGCGCGACACCGGCCCCCGGTGCCGGGGAAGCACCCGCCCCGGCTCCGCCCCCTGCGCCGTCTGCCGTGCCGGTGGAACTGAGGATCAACCCGCTCGCGCCCGGCCATCCCGTGCCGGCACGGTTTCTCGGCCTGTCCTTCGAGGCCCAGGCGATCGATCAGCTCGGTGCGCTTGGGGCGCACGGCGATCTCGTCAGGCTGCTGCGCTCGCTGGGGCCCGGGCTGCTGCGCCTTGGGGGCATCACGGCCGATCAGAACATCGGCTGGTCGGACTCCGTGACAGCGCGACCGGCGTGGGCCACGAGCGTGATCGGGCCGGCGCAGATGCGCGCGATCGGCGCGCTCGCCCGCCGCAGCGGCTGGCAGGTGCTGCTGACCGTCGGCATGGCCCACTACGAACCGCAATCGGCAGCTCGCGAGGTCGCCGCCGCCCGCGCCGCGCTCGGCCGGAACCTCTTCGCCGTCGAGATCGGCAACGAGCCCGACGCCTTCGGCCGCCACGGTTTTCGCGCGCTGCCGTGGGGAGCGCAGCAGTTCGAGGAACAGGTCACCTCCTACCGGGACGCGATCACGGCGCTGACGCCCGGCGTGGCGATCGTCGGACCGGACGTCTCGGGCTCCGGGGCGTTTCCCGAGTGGGGCTTCGCCGAGGCGCTCACGCAGGCGCCGGTGCTGCTGACCGGCCACCACTACCCGCTCGGCTGCACGCACGTACCGGCGCCGTCGATCGAACTGCTGCTGAGCCCGCCGATCCGCGGGCTCGAGGCGCGTTCACTGGAAACGTACCTGTCGATCTCCCGCGCACGCAACATCCCGTTCCGGATGGACGAGACGAACTCGGTGTCCTGCGGCGGGGTCCCCGGCGTCAGCAACACCTACGCGTCGGCTCTGTGGGCCGCTGCGTACATCGGCCAGAACATGGCGGCGGGCACGGTCGGCGTGAACCTGCAGGGAAACCCGACGAACTGTGCCGGCTACACGCCCCTCTGCGCGCCTGATCCGGCGGCGCTCGCCGCAGGGCAGATGCGCGCCCAGCCCGACTGGTATGCCCTGCTGCTGACGCGCTCGCTGATCGGCTACCGGCCATTGCCGACGACGATCACTGCCGCTGTCGCACCGAACCTCGTCGCCTACGGGTTCGACGGTCCGGCGCACACCCGAAAGCTTCTGCTGGTCGACGAGGAAGCGCCCGGCTCGCTCCCGCTGGCCCTGCGCGTCCCCGTCGGCGCGGGACTCGGCGCGGCGCGCGTGCTGCGCCTGACAGGGCCTTCGCTCGGGGCCACCGACGGTGTGCGCCTGGCCGGCCACGCGGTCGCGGCCAACGGCAAGTGGCTTGCGCCCCTGCGCGCAGAGCACGCCACGGTGCGAAACGGCTTGATGACACTGAGCCTGAAGCCGGCCAGCGCTGCACTCGTGACGATCGTCCCGGCAAAGAAGAAGGCGCACCGCCGCGGGGCCAGGCGCGGTCACTAGCCGGAAGCCGTGGAGGGCCGCCGGGCGGCGGGATCGAACGGTGCGACCGACGGCGCCGCGGGAGAGGCGATCAGGGGTTCTGCGCGAGCGTCTCGCGCCTGACCCTCCAGGCGGCCTTGACCGGGTTCAGGAAGTACGGCGGTGACTCGACCGAGAGCCGGTCGTCGTATTCGTAGTTCTTGAGGTAGCCGCTTTCGGGACTGCCTGATTCACCGACCGGTCCGCGGAAGAGCTGTGCGATCGCGCCGTAGACGTTGAGTTTGCCGAGCGTCGTGCCACAGTCGAAGTTGTCGACGATGAACGAGTGCTTCAACGCCAGGATCGCCGCATAGATCGACGGGTCTTTGAGGTCTTCGGCGGTGTTGTTCGTCGACGACCCGCAACCGTTCTGCGTGTTGCTGCGCGTGCCGGTCAGGGGGTGGTAGATGCGAACGAAGTTGTTGGCGATCAGGCCGAGCGTGGCGCCGGTGTTCGGCGTGGTGCCGGTCAGCGGCGGCGTGAGGCTGCCGGTGATCACGATGTCGTTTTCGGCGGCGATCGTCAGCGATTTGCTGTAGGTGCCGCTGACATAGACGTTGCCGCAGGCGGTGTCGGCGCTGTAGGAGGGGCCGTAGGGGGTGTAGGTCGTGCTACAGGAGCCGTTGGCGACGTAGATCACGCCGTTGGACGGCCAGGCAACGCCCGTCGTCGTCGTGCCCCCGTTTGTGACGGTCATCGTTTCGCCGGTCAGCGCGATTGTCGTCTTCCCGGTGTAGGTCGTGCTGGCGAGGGTTTTCAGCGAGGCGTTGCTGGGCGGTGGTTCGACGCTTTTCACGGTGCCTTTCGGCACGAGCGTGCCGTTGACTTTGATTTCCCCGCTGCAGTTCTGTGTGTACCACCCTTTGAATTCGATCAGGTCCTGGCTGGTGCGGCCGAACGACGGCGTGCCGCAGACGATCGAGGTGTCCTCGGTGTGCAGCGGACCTTTGATTTCATCGCCGGTGATGAACTGGATGTTCGTGCATTCCGACGGCCGGGTCCCTGAAAAGGCGGCGCACTGCGGCTTCGTCGGCGTGTAGGTAAACGGGTCGAGCGTCTCGTACTTCGTGTAGTAGATGTAGTTGAGCAGACCTGCGTTGGAGAACGTCGCGACCAGCGTGCGCTTGGCGCACGATCCCGTTTCCACCCCGGTTTTGCAGGCGGTCCCCGAACCCGAGTATCCCGTCGACTCGACACGGAACGTGCCGCCGGCTTCGGTGCCGTTCTCGATCATCGTCTGGGTGGGCTTTTCCGGATTGCATTTCGTTTCCGGCGCCGCGGTCGATGCGGGCAGCAGCTGGACTGCGTATTCCTCTTCGCTTGAGCCAGGGACTTTCGCTCGGTTGGAGGTCGAGCCGACCTGGTTGAGCGCCACATTTTTTTCTGCTTCTTTGCTCGTGCAGTATTCCCAGTAGCTGCTGTTGCGGTTGAGGTGGAAGACATAGTCGTTGATGCCGGCCTGTGCGGCGTAGTAGGCCTTCTTGGCAGCGGTGTCGCGATGCGTCAGGCCGATGTCCCCTTCGGCCGCCACGAGTGACGCGGTGACAAGCAGCGAGGTGATCAGCAGCGCGGCGATCGCCAGCAGCATCGTGAACCCGTCCTCGGCTGCGAGGGCGGCGCGGCGAAGCTTGATCTTGCGGATCAGGTACATGGCGTGTTCTGGCTGGTGGTCGAGGCCGGGTCGAAGCGCAGCAGCACGGTGTTTTCCAGTTCGATGCTCTTTCCGACTGCGATCGAGTTGGTTTTCGTTTCGGGGGCGACCGTCATCGCCAGCTTCACCGCGGCCGTCAGCTTGGCGTTCGCTTCGCTCAGCGGCGTCGTCATCACGGTTTCGGGAAGCGTGCTGCTTTCGTACTTGTAGTAACGGAACAGGGGGGTCGCTCCGGACTGCGAGATGCCCGTGAGGATCGTGCTGGTGCTGGCCGGCGTGGATGAGAAGGTCCAGTGCGGCACGACCCCGCCCGTACTGGGGTAGACGGCGTCGTAGAGCGTCGTGCCCGAGAGATACAGGCGGTGCTTTGTCATCGCCGTGAAGAAGGCGTTGCTGCCGCGTTCGCTCAGCAGTTCGAGGCTCGTGCCGGTGCTTCCCGAGAGCACGGGAACCGCTGTGACGGCGACGCAGCTCGAATGAAGGTCGTTGGAGATGTATTCCATCGCGATCCTGCCCCGCTGGTTGGCGTGGACGCGTTCGGAGACACCCGAGGTCTGGCGGGTCGCGACCTCGAGGATCGCAAACAGCGCCATCGCCACGACGAGCGACGTGATCGTCGCGACGAGGACCTCGATCAGCGTGAACCCGGCCTGTCCGGCCCGTGCACCTGTCACCGCGCGCTTCAGAGGGGGGGCGATCATGGACAGCTGCTTCCCGTCGTCACTTCAGGCGAGCTGCCTTTTTCGAACAGTTCGACGGTTGTCCCGGTCGTGGTGTTCTTGTTTTCGACGCCTTCCTTGAGGGCGCGGTATTTCGTGCCCGTGCCGCTTTTCGTGAACAACGCGCAGACGGTGTATTTGCCATACGGCAGGCCAGGGCGTTCGAGCGATCCTTTCGTGGTCCCGATGCTCGACGCCAGTTTCGTTTCGTAGGTCGTGTTGTTGCAGTTGCCTTCGCCGGTGTCGGTGTCCTTGACGTACAGTTTGAAACCGGAGGTCAGGAGGGTGCCTTTGCTTGCCGTGCTCGCGCCGTTGTAGAAGAGCACGATCATCCCCGGCTCGGTCACCGTGACTTTGGCGGCCGCTCCCGGTTCGACCTGGGCCGGCTGCACTGTGCCCCCGAAAGTCGTCGGGTTGTTCGCCAGGCATGAGCCTGCGTAGACGTTGTACGCGGACGCGAACGGGAAGAACGTGTGCGCTGATTCGAACAGTTCTGAGGTGCCTGAGGTGTAGCCGCCCGATTCGCTGGCCAGCAGTTCCCTGTACTTCGCGCTGAGGCCGGTCTGTTCGGCAATCACGTTCAGTGTCTGCGCGCCTCCGAGTGACGACGGGGCGGTCGCGACTTTGGCTTCGATCCAGCCGGCTTTGTTGAACTCGAGCGGGTCGCTGACGGTCGTCTGGCCGGTCACGGTGATCGAGCGTTTGCTGTTCGGCACTTCGGTTTCGCCGTCCGGGTTCACGTAGCCGGTCTGTTTGGCATTGACCACATAGGTGCCTTCTTCGAGCGGCCCGAACACGACGCACCCGTTCGCGGCGGTCGTTCCCGACAGGGCCGCCGGGCCGGTGCCGGTGATGTTCATACCCGACGTTCGGCCGCCGCGGCCGTCTTCGACCAGGACCATGAGCTCGCCTCCGGCGGGCGGCGAGACAAGGCCGGTCTGCACGACCTTCGGCCGGCTGCCGATCCCGGGCCAGCTGACTTCCGAGGAGGTCTGGAAGTAGTCAGCGGTGGCCCCGGTGCTGCTGCAGCTCCCTTCGCCGGCGGTGTCGGAGATGAATTCGGACTTCGACGTGATCGTGTAGCTGGTGTTCTGGAAGGTGGTCGTTTTCGTTTCGCTGAGGCTCGCCAGCTGGGAGCTCGAGAGGCTGCGCAGCCGCTCCTCGTCCTGCTGGGCCAGGGCGGTCGCCTGGTTGCGCACGCGCTCGCTCCTCTGCGCGCGGCCGGAAGCATCGATTCCGCTGAACGTGCCGACGACGATCAGCGCCACGAGCATCGCGCTGACCATCACTTCGATCAGCATGAATCCGTCCTCGCGGGTCTGGAGCTCGTCGAGGCGCGCCTGAAGCGCCGCGGCCAGCGAGCTACGGCGGGGGTGCCGTCCCGGCATGTTCTCAAGAAATGTGCGCATTGTTACAAGCGGCTCCGAACCTAGTTTCCTTTCGGCAGCGCCCGAGCCGTGCTTGAGCAGTCGCCGAGGGCGCTAGGCGGGTTGGGCAGTGCCGCCGCGGCGGTCCCGAGGGACGGGATGTCAGCGCCGGGGGCAGCCGCGGGCGCGGGCCCGCCTGTGTCCGGAGGGCCTCAGTGAGCGAGCAGGCCGGGCGCTGCGCGGAGCGTGACGACGGCCTGCACCACATGGGCGTGGCCGGCGCCATCTTCCTGGGTCACCGTCGAGGCCCGGACACGGAGCGTCCGCTGGCGGGCCAGCAGCGTGCGACCGGCCTTCGAGAGGTGCAGGTCGATCGTCGCCGAGCGACCGTGGGCGATCCTGAACCGGCCCGTGGCGAGCGTCATGATCACGGCGCGGCCGAGTCGCTGACGGATGGCTCGGAGCGTTCGCAGCGTGATCGAGCCGGTGCAGGATCCAGAGCCCCCGGCGCAATGAACCCGTACGAAGACTTTCCCGCTTCGGCGGACCAGAACGTTCTTGGTGAGGACGCGGGTCAGGGCGCTCCCCGCGTTGAAGCCGAGCGAGCCCCCACCAGGCACGGACCCGACCAGGCTTGCGCTCGTCAGCACCCCTTCGCCGGTGAAGCCGACTTCGTGCAGACCGCTCGAGTCCTGGCCCGTGATCCGCCAGACATCGGCGATCGGGCCAACTGCCGTGGGAGCGAACCGAACACTCTCAGTGACCGTTTCTTCCGGCCCGACGACGCTTTCTCCCTCTGGAAGGCTCGTTATCGCGTGGAACGGCCCGGCGATCGGTGGCTTGGAGATGTTGATTTTGACCGGAAGGCCGCCGGTGTTCGTGATCGCGAACGAGCGAACGGCTTCGTGGCCGACGAGCACCTGTCCGAAGTCGACCCGCGGAGGGGAGATGCTGAGCAACCCGGGTGGCGCGGCTATGCCCGTCAGGCCAATGGTCATGTTCCCGCCGTTGCTCAGGAACGCGAGTTCTCCTGTGTAGCTGCCGTTCAGCTTCGGTTCGAACCTGAGCTGTGCGACGAACGATTCTTCCGGTGCGAGTTTGCCTGGCACCGGTTCCCCTTCGATCGAGAACGGCGCTTTCGGAGGCGTCGTTTTGAGGGTCAGTGGTTCGGATCCGACGTTCTTGACCGTTACCTGAGCGGTCAGCGGTGAGCCGACACTGGTGCCGCCGAAGGTCACGACCGGAGGACTCGCCTGGAGCTTTGGCCCCGTGTATCGCCCGGCGCCGCTCAGCGAGAACGAGAGGACGCTCCCGTTCGCGGTGACCTGGAGCGTGCCGGCCTGTGGGCCCGCGCCGCTCGGGGCAAAGGTCACGGGCACGTTGATTTTCTGGCCCGCTTTCAGCGTCACCGGCGGTTTTGGCGAAGGGGCACCGGCCGTGAACTGCGAAGAGGTGGTCGTGACGGCTTCGATCGTGAGTTCGCGTTGAGCTGTGAGCGTCACGTTTTGGCTGGACGTCTGGCCCACGACGGTTGCCGGGAATTCCGTTCGGGGCCCGGTGAGCGGTGAGGCGACCGGCGCGCCGAACCCGAGCACGTGTCCGTCGCGCGTGCCGACGTAGATTCGCCCCTGGCCGACGCCGGGAGTGGAGAACTTGGCTGAGGTCCCGACCGGCCAGCTTTGCATCAGCACCGCTTTTCCTTCGACGGGCAGGGGGGCGTACGCGCGCAGCTGCGCCCCGGCGCCCGTGCCGTTGGGCGCCCAGATGGTCCAGACGACCGCAGACCCGTTTTCGGTCCCGTTGGAGGTGATGACCGGCGCTCCGGAGGAGAAGCCAAACGCATCTGACGATCTACCTTCGAGGAAGAGCCTGGGCTTGCCGGCCGAGACGACGTACCTGTACATGTCCAGTTCTCCCGCCGAGCCGCCGGCCGAGTTCCCTGCGGAGGCGGTTGGGATGTAGACCCAACCGCCGTTGCCGGGCCACACGCCCGGGCGTGACCACACACCGCCGTTGGGACCGATCCGTTGCACGACGTTGTCCTGCCCATGTTCGCCGACCCCGTAGCCGCCGAGGTCGTCGCGGTTGAGCAGGTAGACGTAGCCGTCCTTCCCGACCGCCACCGCCAGGTGCGGGGTCGAGGTCCCGGTGCCGAAGTATTCGTTCGGAAGCCCCGTCACGCCGCCCGAGCCGAAGTCCGCATCCCATGTGTTGAGCGTGTTGGCATCGTAGGGGGCGAAGAAGTCGACCGCCTTCAGTTCGCCGCTCGGCTGGACCTGCAGGCGCACGACAGCCTGGCCGAGCCCAATGGGCGGCGTGGAGCCGGCGATCGGCGGTTCCGGATCAAAGCCGTTGCCGGTGCTGAGCAGGATCCTTCCGGACCCGTCCGAGGTGAGCCCGGCACCGGATTGCCAGATGCCCGCTCCGTTCGGGTCGGTAGCCCAGCGCGCCTTGACCGTGCCGCTCGTCGACACGCCGAACACCCACCCCTGGTACGGGTCGTGGTCGCAATGCGAGCCGAAGCCTGCATAGACGGTGCCGTCCATCAGGAGGAGGCCCGGGCGTTGCAACTCGTTCGTGGCGTTGAATTTGAGGCCTTCGATGTTCTGCGCCTGGCCTTCGAGCGGCACCGGAAAGCCGGGCTTCTCAGTACCGGTCGCGACGTCGATCGCGTCCATCCACCACCTGGCTTCTCCCGAGCTGCCCGACGCATAGGTCTTGTGCGTCAGGTAGGCGATCCCCGTCGCGGGATCGATCACAGGGGTCGCCGTGGCGCCGACCCACGGTGTGAGGTCGGCACAGCCGATGTCGGCGGGATTCCAGGGGGCGCCGTGGGTGAGCGTCGCTGACCATTTCGCGGTCCCCGTAGCCGGATCGAGCCCGTAGATTTTGTTCATCTCGGTGGCCACGAAGAGCGTGCCCATCGCGAGCAGCGGCTGCGCGTAGACCTGTCCTTCGACTTTCGTCGACCACTCTTCGCCGAACTTTTTTTCCTCGATCAGTTCCGGCGTGATCGCCGCTTCCCCGGGGTACCACCCGGTCCGCAGGTCGTCAGAGGAGTTCGTGATCCCGGACGCCAGCGCCTGTCCCGCGATTGCGAGCAGGAAATACAGGCTGAGAAGCGCGACGCCCCGTGCGCGCATGTGGCTGATCTGCCCTCCTTGGCGGTTCGGCGGACCGCTGTCGGCCGCCTCGAGTCGGCGTAGCTTACCCGCTCGGTTGCGTTTGCAAAAGGGGCGGGAGGCCGCGCGCGCGGCGGCCGCCAAGCCTCTCAGCCCCTAGAATCCTGTCCCCTCGGGGGACTGGTGTATCGGTAACACGGTGGTCTCCAAAACCGCAACGCCAGGTTCGATTCCTGGGTCCCCCGTTTGGCTCTAGACCCCGGTTTCCGCATTACAGAGCGGAGGGTGGGGGTCAGGGCGTGTGCGGCGGTCATCCGCCCAAGACGCGAAGACCGCCCGATCTTGGCCCGCGCTGGCCCGCAGACTGGCCCGCAGCGCTGTGGAGGCCACGCGGCGCCCGACTGGCGATCTCCACGTTCTCGTGCGACATCGCCTACTCCGCCAGCCCGACGGCTTTGAGAGCCTCATCGCGGTCGAGGAAGATGCGGATGCGACTGATCTTGCCGTCAATGAAGTCGTAGACGTTCGCGCTTTCAGCACCGGTCACAATCCCGCTGGCACGGCCAGTCGATCCGACGCGCAGAAGGGCGAGCACGTTGCTGTCGCCTATTGCTAGCACGCGCTGCACCTCGATCCGAAAGTCAGGGCCGATGTCCTCGATGTCGGTGAAGAACCGCCTGATCCCGCCAGCCCCCAAGTACTCGGACCCGACCATCGGCAACAACAGCTCCACGTTCTCAGTACAGCAGGCGAGGTAGGCGTCAATGTCCCGCACGTTGATCGCCGAGATCGCCTGCCTGACCGTCTCCACGTTCTCCTGCGACATCGCCTACCCCCGTTCCTCGGCGAGGCGTTCGGCGGCAGCACGAGCCTCATCGACCTCGGAGATCGTAAGGCGTGCAACAAAGCCTCGTACCCAGACGAAGGCCCATCCCTCGCGCTGTCGAACGCGACCCGCGCTGCCAGCCGGACGACCGTTCTGAACCACCACGGCAAACACAACCCCATTGCCGAGGTCCCGGACCTCCTCGAGCCCGTACTCCAGCTCCTCGTACATGCCAAACCATTCCTCAACGAAGCTGCGAATGGCCGCCCGCCCCTCGAAGCGGTCGCCCAACGCCCTCCCGTCGAAGGTCGCATCTTCGGCGAAGCTGCTCATCACCGCATCGGTATCGCGGCGATTCGCACCCTCAAACGCCCTGCGGACAAGCTCAACCGGATCGGGGGTCGTGGACTCCTCAGACAAGGCCCGGCAAGTATCCCCTACGCCCGCGTGGTGTCTACGATCCGGGGATGGTCGGTAGAGCGTGGGCGGTGACCGCCGGCGCGCTCAACTTCTGGGCTCTGCTGCTGATCGTCGGCCTGCTGATCGCTGGCGCCCACACGCCACAGAACACGCGTCGGTAGCAGCGCAACGCGCCTCCCCGGGAACATCCAGGCCCGCGTTTTCGGGCCAGAACGCCACAAAACGGTGGTCTCCAAAACCGCAACGCCAGGTTCGATTCCTGGGTCCCCCGCTCGGCTCTGGATGCGGAATCCCGCTCTGCGATGCGGGATTCCGCCCTCGCCGGCTCGGTCTGAGAAGGCCTCAGTGGATTCGGCTGAAGCCTGCGACGTGGCTGCGCTTGATGGTCATCGGAACTCCGGCGCCGGCTTGGCGGCTCAGTATCTCCAGTACGGCATCGCTCGGCTGGCCGTAGACCTGGATGCTCGTTGTCGCGTCGAGTGTCTCCGCGTAGGCGCGTGCCGCACGCTCCGCAACGACCCCCATGTGCAGTTCCATCGAGGCGGCGTCCGGGTGCATCTGCACGACACCGACCTCGGTGCCCTCCTCGTTCGCGTACTCGTTGAACGCCAATAGCTGCGGCTCGTTTGCCTCGATGAACGAGCTGAGGTCACGGGCGCGCTCGCGCTCCGCGGCGAGCTTGCCCTCGCGGAGTCTGTTCGTGGCGATGAAGATGAACGGTCCAGACATCGTCGATCCTTTCGTCGCTGAGGCGGTCCCGCGTACATCGTCGCGCCCGGACCCAGATCTCGCCGCCCGGTCTACGAGCTAAATCTCATAAACTCGATCAACAAACATGCTATTGTCGTGTGCGATGAGAACGGACGTACACCAGCACCTGTGGAGCGAGCCGCTCGTCGAGCGCCTGGCAGCACGTCGCGAGCTTCCGTTCGTGCGCCTGGAGCGCGGCCTGACCGTCCTGTATCTCGCCGGGGAGCGGCCGTACGTGATCGACCGGACCGGCGAGGACCCGGCCCGCCGCGCCGCGCTGGTCGAGCGCGACGGCCTGGACCGCGCGCTGCTGTGCCTGTCCAGCCCGCTGGGCATCGAGCGGCTCTGCCGCGAGCAGGCGATGCCGCTGCTCGACGCATACCACGACGGCGCATTGGCGCTCGACGCTCCGTTCGGCGTGTGGGGCGCGATCGCCCTCGACCGGGCCGAGCCCGAGGATGTCGACCGCGCGCTCGACCGTGGCTGCGTCGGCATCTCGCTACCGGCCGGCGCGCTGGCCGGAGTGGATGAGCTGCTGCGCATGCGAGCCGTCCTCGACCGCCTCGAGGCTCGCGGGGCTCCGCTGTTCGTGCACCCCGGCCCGGGCCTGGACGCCTCCCTCGCCGGCGCCGCCGAGTGCTCCCTCTCCGAGCCGCTGTGGTGGGCGGCGCTCACGCACTACGTCTCCGGCGTGCAGGCCGCCTGGCTCGCCTTCCAGGCCGTCGGGCGCCCTGATCACCCGCGACTTCGGGTGATCTTCTCGATGCTCGCCGGTCTCGCGCCGCTGCAGGCCGAGCGCCTGTCGGCACGCGGCGGGCCGGGACACCTCGCGCCCGACCCGCTCCTGTTCTACGAGACGTCCTCCTACGGCCCGATCGCCGCGCGGGCGCTCGAGTCGGTCGTCGGCGCCCGCCAGATCCTCTACGGCTCCGACCGTCCCGTGCTCGAGCCGCCGCGCGAAGGCGCCGCCGGCGAGCTCGATTGGGATCTGCTCGGCGAGGTGACCGTTCGCGCGCTCGGCGAGCCGACCGGGGTGGCGGCACTGTGAGCGCCGCTGCTGCAGTCAGCGCTACTGCCGTGGGTGCCACGGGCGCCGGACCCGGCGAGCTCGCCGGCGTGCCGCGGCCCCGCGGGCGTGACCTCGACGGGCCGGAGCTCGAGAGCTTCGTCGCCGAGTTGGCCGACCGGCCGGAGCTGTGGATCGAGCATGTCCGCCACGACGCCAGCCAGCGCTCCTATCGGGAGCTGCTCAGCGACGGGCACGTCACGGCATGGCTGATCTGCTGGATGGACGATCACGACACGGGCTTCCACGACCACGACCGCTCCTCAGGGGCCGTGGCCGTCGTCAGCGGTGTCGTGCGCGAGGAGCGCCTGGCGCTCGGCGGCGAGCCCCGCAACCGGATCATCAAGGCCGGTCAGACGTTTCACTTCTCGGCGTCGGACATTCACCGGGTACGCCACGCCGGGGAGGACCCCGCCGTCACCCTGCACGTCTATTCGCCACCGCTGCTGCGGATGGGCGCCTATGCCGTCGGCGAGGACGGTGTGCTGGTGCGCCACTCGATGTCCTACGCCGAGGAGCTGAAGCCGCTCGGCCGGGAGGACTAGACGGCCTTGGCGCCCACCAGGCGCCGCACGCCGTCCTCCTCACCGATCAGCACATCGCTGATGAGCTCCGGCTCGAACAGCCCGTGCCCGATCACGCCGGGCCTCGCCGAGAGTCGCGCGGCGAGCCCGCCCGGGTCCTCGATCGCGCCCAGGTAGTCGGCGATCAGCCCGCCGTCCGGGCTCGGTGGCGTGTCGGCGCGCAGCGCTGCCGGCGCGAGCGCCGCCAGCGTGCTTCGCAGGCCGAACGCCAGCAGCTCGAGCGGCACGGGGGGTGAGAGCTTCGCGACGGACTTCTCCGCCGAGACGATCACGACATACCGCCGCGCGGCCTCGGCGACGATCTTCTCGCGCACGTGCGCGCCGCCGCCGCCCTTGATCAGCCATCCTGCCGGATCCACCTGGTCGGCGCCGTCGATCGCGATGTCCAGCTCGCCGACCTCGTCGAGCGTCGAGACCGTCAACCCGAGCGCTCTGGCGGCGTGCTCGGTTGCCGGTGATGTGGCGACGCACCGCAGGCCGTGAAGTCCGCGTGCCGCGATCGCCGGAAGCAGGTGAGCGACCGTCGACCCGGTGCCGAGGCCGACGCGCATTCCCTCTTCGATCAGCGCCGCCGCGGCGATCGCCGCCGCGCGCTTCTGAGCGGCCGCAGGGTCCTCGCCGCTCAGCGGCGGCTGTCGCCGCCCAGTCGCACCAGTGGACGCCATGGCGCGGACGTTACAGAGCCCGTGCTGTCCCTGAGGCGAAGACTGCCCGGCGCGGCCGGGCTGTGCAGCAGGTAGCCCTGTCCGATCGAGCAGTCGAGCTGCCGAGCCAGGGCCAGCTGGCGATTGGTCTCGATGCCCACGGCGATCGCGCGCAGCCCTGACTCCTTGGCCAGCGCGATCGTTGCGGCGAACATCGCGCGGCGGTCCTTGTCGCGGTCGAAGCTGCCGGTCAGCTCGCGGTCGAGCTTGACCACGTCGAGCGGCACTCCACGGGGCAGCCCCAGCGACAGCCCGTGCGCCCCGAATTTGTCCAGCGCGACTGATACGCCCAAGCGCCTGATGTCGCGCAGCGCCTCGCGCGCACGCTCCGGGTCGCGCATCACCGCCTCCTCGCTCACCTCGATGCACAGCGCGCGTCCCGGCAGCCGGCAGTAGGCGAGCTCCTCGCGCACGCGCTCGGCCAGGTCCAACTCGATCAGCTCGCGCGCAGAGACGTTGACCGAGACAGGGACCGCGATCCCCGCCCGGCGCCACCGCTCGGCCTGTGCGCAGGCCGTGTGCAGGACCCACTTGCCGATCTGCACGATCAGCTCGCTGTCCTCGGCCGGTGCCAGGAAAGCGGCCGGCAGCAGTTCCTCGTCCTGGCCGTCGCGCCTCGGGCGCCAGCGCAGCAGCGCCTCGATGCCGACCGCCTGCCCGCCCCTCAGCGGCAGGATCGGCTGGTAGGCGAGGAACAGCTCCTGGCGTGGCAGCGCGCCGCGCAGCAACAGCTCGAGCTCGACCTGCGTGTCCATCGCACGGCGCAGGCTCTCGTCGAACAGCTGAAGGCGCCGCCCGCCGGCTCCCTTCGCCTTGTACATCGCGAGGTCCGCCTCGCGCAGCATCCCCTCGGGGTCCGACGCGGGGTCATCGGTGACCGCCACGCCGACGCTGGCGAGCATCGCCACTTCCGCCGTCCCCAGCGGGAACGGCCGCTCGAGCGCATCGAGCACGCGGCTTGCGAGCGCCATCGCCTCGCCCTCGTTCTCGAGTTCCTCGGCGAGGATCACGAACTCGTCGCCGCCGAGCCGGGCGATCGTGTCGCTGTCGCGCATCAGCTCCGCGAGACGCTCTGAGACGGACACGAGCAGCCGGTCGCCGACGTCGTGGCCGAGGTTGTCGTTGACCGCCTTGAACTTGTCAAGGTCCACGAACAGCATCGCCAGCACTCCGTCGCTGCGGTGCAGCCGTGTCACCGCCTGGCGCGCCCGGTCCATCAGCAAGGTGCGGTTAGGCAGGCGCGTGAGCGGGTCGTGCAGGGCCTGGCGCTCGAGCCACATGCGGTCGGTGACGTCCTTGGCAGCGGCGTACCACGTGCCGCCGTCGCGCCGCGCGCTCCACAGCAGCCAGTGCCACGAGCCGTCGCGGTGGCGGTAGCGCGTCGTGAAGTTTTCGATCTCGGTCGGGTGGCCGGCCCCGGCCCGAAGCGGGCCGAGCTGCTCGGCGTCGTCGGGATGCACGAAGTCGCTGACCAGGCGCGACTGGAGCTCCTCGCGTTTCCATCCCAGCAACTGCTCCCATGCAGGGTTCAGCAACATGAAGCGGCCGTCCAGCGAGATCGTCGCGAGCAGGTCGCTCGTCATCTCGAAAAGCTTGCGGACACCGGCCTCGCCGCCGGGGACCGGCGGCTGCGCCGTGCTGCGCACGGTGATGGGGTCGCTGCCCATGGTCAGGAGACTCCTCGGCCGCGGCGAGCCGATGCCCGGCCGAAGAGCCGCCAGTTGGACGTATTGACCCGGAAAAGCTGCGCAACTCGCGGCATCGCTGAGCCGCCTCGCGCGGCGTCGCGTCAAACGGTGCGCCGGCCCCACGCGCGCACGCCCGCCGGGGATCCGCCTCAGGTCGGGCTGGCGAGCGCTGCCGGCTGATCCGCAGGCGGGCCGGCGACGGGAGCCGCCGAGCCGCCGGTGTCCCCGCCGCGCAGGAAGCGCCAAAGCGAGAGCGGCAGCATCACCGTCAGCAGCACGGCGCTCGACACGCAGTACTCGCAGATCGCTTCCAGGGTGAAGACCTCGCGGTAGGTCAGGTAGGCGCTGAAGGCGAACCCGCCGAGCACGAGCGCCGCCGTCGCGAAGCGGAAGCGCTCTTCGTCCGGCGCCAGAAGCGAGCCGAGGATCAGCACGTAGCCGATCAGGCCGAGCAGCGCCACGGGCACGCCGGCCAGGTCCGAGTACTGGGAGGTCTGGACGAACTCACACGAGCCACCGTTCCGGCCGCACAGCGGCTTGATCCCGGCGTAGTGGATGTACGTCAGGTAGGAGGCGAGCCCGACACCGAGCACCGCCGTCACGATCAGGACGATGCGGACCGTCCGTGCGCTCATCGCGCCCTACGCCTTGGCGAGCTTCGCGACCGCTTCTTCGAAGCTCGACGGGTCCTTCAGCGACGTGTATTCGAGCTTCTTCGTCGCGCTGCCCGTCTTGCCGATCAGGAACGCCGGGGTGCCGCTCAGGCCGGCGTTGTTGGCTTCCTGGGCGTCGGTCGCGAGCTTCGCCTGGAAGGACTGGTCAGCCCGATCGGAGGTCCATTTCGCCAGGTTCAGCCCCGGCGTCGCTTCGGCGAGTCCCTGCAGGTACTTTTCGGTCACGTAGCCGCTGCTCTCCGCGCCCTGCAGGTGGTAGAAGAGCTCGATGTAGTACCAGCCCTTGTTCTGCTTGCCGGCAGCGAGCGCGGCGGACTGCTGGTTGCGGAACGTTTCGGGTTCGCGCGTGGCCGTCTCGAGGTTGCGGTATTCGATCCTCAGCTTGCCCGAGCGCACGTCGTTCTTGATCACGCTCGGCAGTGCTCCTTCGGTGAATTCCTTGCAGATCGGGCACTCGAGGTCCCCGAAGTAGGCCAGCGTCACGGGCGCCGTGGCCTTGCCGAGGACGTTGCCGCTCTGCGGGATGCCGTCGAGCTCTTCCTTGACGGCGGCGACGGCTTCTGTCACGGGTTTTTCCTGCGCGGTGTTTTTGAAGGGCGGCGCTTTCGTCTTGCTGCTGCCCCCGCTCGTGGCGATCAGGATCGCGACGATCGCGACGATGACGACGGCGACCGCGCCGCCGAGCTGCGTCATTCGCTTACGGCGTGCGACGCTCGCCGCGGCCGCCTGCTCGGCGGCTTTGCGCTCGGTGCGCGCCTGCTCGCGGCGCTGCTTGCGGGTCAGATCGCCCTCGGCCTCGGAACTCACAGCCGGAACTTTTACAGGTTTCTCATGAAGGCTGCCTTAAATGATGAAATCAGCCTGAGGGGTCCGCGCCGCGCCCGTCCCCGCCAGTCGCCAAGATGGTGGCGGGCCCCCGTAGCTCAACTGGATAGAGCACCGGCCTTCTAAGCCGGGGGTTGCTGGTTCGAGTCCAGCCGGGGGCATCCGCCGCCGCGGGTCGCGGTTGGCGGCCTCGCACCCGTGGGACGATCCCGGGCGGCAGACGGCCACCCGTGGAGAGCCACGACCCGGCGAGCACGAGCAGCAGCCCGGCGACCGTGCCGGAGTCGGGCTGCTCGCCCAGCAGCAGCACGCCCAGGCCGACCGCGACGACCGGGTTCAGATAGGTGATCACCGATGCCCGGGCCGGGCCGGCCTCGGCGATCAGGACGTTGAAGATCACGAACGCAAGGGCGGTACAGAGCAGACCCAGCACGACGATCGAGGCGACCGCGCCGGCGCTCGGTGCGTGCGCCGGGACGGTCAGGGCCGCGGGCAGCGCCAGCACGCCGGCCGCCACGGCGAGGCTCGCACCCATCGTCGCGCGCGGGTCGAGCTCGACCAGGTGGCGCTTGAGCACCAGCGGCCCGACGGCGTAACCGGCGGCCGCGCCGAGCACGGCGAGCGCTCCCGGCAGCTCGCCCGGGCGATGTGAGACATCGACCCCGACGAGCGTCACGACGCCGGCGAAGCCGATCAAGAGGCCCGCCATGCGCGTCGCCGTCGGGCGCTCGGCGCCGGCGAAGCGCAGCGACAGCAGCGCGATCATCAGCGGCACCGAGGCGATCAGGATCGCGGCGAGCGACGAGGGCAGGCGCTGCTCGCCGAACGCGATCAGGGGGAAGGGCAGTGCGATCTCGACGATCCCGTAGAGGGCCACCCACCGCATCCGCCCGCGCAGCGGCGCCAGCGTCCCCGCACGGGCGGCAAGCACGAGCAGCACGACCGCGGCGAGCACGACCCGCGCGAACGCCACGCCTGCCGGCGGCGCTCCGCCGTCGAGGGCGATCTTGATGAAGAGGTACGGAACGCCCCAGATGCTCGACATCGCCGCGAAGGCGAACCAGCCCCTTCTGCTCATGGCGCCGAGCAATAACACACGCGCGCCGCTCCATCGGTGGGCGTCCGTAAGCTCAGCCGCGTGCCCGGCGCAGCGCAGACGTCCCGTCAGGATCAGATCCTGCTCGGCGAGAACCTCGAGCTGCTGGCGGGCTTCGGCGACGCGTCCTTCCAGCTCGTCTACATCGACCCGCCGTTCAACACCGGCAAGCGCCAGGAGCGGCGCACGCTACGGGCCGTGAGCGACCCCGGCGGCGAGCGGACGGGCTTCCAGGGCCGCCGTTACCGCACGGAGCTGCTCGAGCGCTCCAGCTACGGCGACAGCTTCGACGACTATCTCGCCTTTCTCGCGCCGCGGCTCGCCGAGGCGCACCGCCTGCTCGCCGCCGAGGGCACGCTGTACTTCCACATCGACTACCGCGAGGCGCACCACTGCAAGCTGCTGCTCGACGAGATCTTCGGGCGCGAGTGCTTCCTCAACGAGATCATCTGGGCCTATGACTACGGCGCCCGCGCCCGTCGGCGATGGCCTGCCAAGCACGACACGATCCTCGTCTACGTGCGCGACCCCGAGCGCTACCACTTCGACTCCGAGGCGGTGGACCGCGAGCCGTACATGGCCCCGGGGCTCGTCACCGCAGAGAAGGCCGCGCGCGGGAAGCTACCCACGGATGTCTGGTGGCACACGATCGTGCCGACCACCGGAACCGAGAAGACCGGGTACCCGACGCAGAAGCCCGAGGGGGTGCTGCGCCGCATCGTCGCCGCCTCGACTCGCCCTGGCGACTGGTGCCTGGACTTCTTCGCCGGCTCGGGCACGCTCGGAGCCGTCGCCGCCGGGCTCGGACGCCGCTACGTCCTGATCGACTCCAACCCCGAGGCCGTGCGGGTGATGCGTGAGCGCCTCGCCGCGACCGATGGCGCCGACGGCCACGCCGCGGCAGGCACGCGCACCTAGACTCGGTGCGGCGATGCCCACGTTCCATCTCGAGATGCGCAACTTCCCCAGGGCGCTGACCCGCTTCAACCAGTCCGGACAGCAGCTGGGGGCGATCATCCTGCCGTGGGTGCAGAACAAGATCATCGAGATGGACGGCGACAAGTGGGCCCCCTGGGAGTCGACGATCGCCGTCGTCGAAGGGCCGCCGATCCCCGTCGACGGCCTCTCGATGGGCCGCGGATGGAAGACGGCGCGCCGCCAGGGCACCGACGTAACCGACCGCGTTCTCGCCGAAGCGCGCCAGGCGATCGCGGACGGCAGCGCCTCGGCGGAGGCTCCGGCTGAGGCCGGCGCAACCCCGCCCCTGGCGACGGGCGAGGCCGGGTCGGCGGCGACTGAGCCCGCACAGGACTACCCGAGCGTGGCGGACCAGCAGCCGGTGACAGCGCCCGGTGCGCCCGCGGGCTCACCCGAGTACGAGACCGCCCGGACCGGCGAGCTGGCCGAGCTGCTCGGCGCCGAGTCCGAGCGCCTGCTCGCGGCGTGGCGGGCGGTTGCCGCGCGCACGGGCGGCCTCGCGCCTAGCGAGAGTCTCGCGCTGGCCGAACGCGAGCTGCAGCATCAGGACCGTCCGGAGCATTGACCCGTCGCTACACTTTGCTGCGCATCGCGTGGTGGGCGTAGCTCAGTCGGTAGAGCTCCTGGTTGTGGTCCAGGCGGTCGGGGGTTCGAGTCCCCTCGCTCACCCCTCAAGAGTCCCGCAGACGCCAGCCCAGCGCCTCCCGGCGCGCGCGCGGCAGACTGCTGAGCACGAGGTCGTATGAGTCCTCGATCATGTCGTTGATCATCTGATCGGTGAGCGACCCGTCGATCACCACGGTGTTCCAGTGGCGCTTGTTCAGGTGATAGCCGGGGAGGATCGCGGCATACGCCTCGCGAAGCTGCTCGCCGAGTCCGGGGTCGCATTTCAGGCTGACGCTCAGCGGGGCGCGGTCCAGGCGCGAGAGCGCGAACATCTTGCCGGAGACCTTGAACACGGAGGTCTCCGCTCCGAACGGGAACGTCTCGGCGGTCCCGTTGAAGGAGAGGCAGCGTTTGCGAAGCCCTGCTCGGTTCATCGCTCTTGTTCGCCGGTCTGAGCCCGGAAGCGCAAGCTCCTGCGCCAGGTGTTCGGGAGCGCGGGGGGGAAGGCCGGATTGCGCATCGCCTGCATGATCCTGCAGCATGGCGGCGCTCGGAGCTCGCCGCGCGACCTGTCGGCGTAGAAGCGCCGGCGTGCCCGTCCTGCCAACCGGGTCTGGGCGCGCCTGCTCTCAGCTACCCTTGCCCACGTGCCAGAGCGGGGGCCCAGCGAGACACGTCGAGACCGCGTGCGCCGTCGCGCCGTTCAGGCGCTCGCGGCTGTGCCGGCCGCCGTGGCCGTGCTTCTCCTACTCGCCGGCTGCGGCTCGAGCAGCCCGGCCACGACGAGCGCGACGGCCGGCACCGCGACCGCCCCGGGCCTCGTGATCACCGGCCCCGGCCTGCAGACGAGCCAGGGGCCATGGCCCGCCGAATACGCGCATCTGCCGGAACGGCGCGCCGAACTCGGCCTGCCGCCGGTCGGCAACGAAAAGTTCCACATCCATGCGGCGCTTCACATCTACAACGAGGGCCTGCTGATCCCCGTCGCTGCGCTGATCGGGCTCGAGCCCTCCAAGGGCATCGAGACGAGCCTGCACACCCACGACAGCACCGGGGTCATCCACATGGAGACCGTGCGCCCGTACAAGTTCACGCTCGGGGAGTTCTTCAAGGTGTGGGGTGTCAAGCTCGGGCCCGAACAGGTCGGCGGCTTCAAGGGGCTCGGCGGCGACAAGCTGCACTTCTACGTCAACGGGCACGTGCTCACCGATCCCGCCGCCTATGTCATGCACAACGGTGACAACATCTCGATCGGCTACGGCGCAGACTCGAGCTTCCCGCACAGTCCCGGCACGCAGCTGCTGCGCGAAGTCGAGGCCGGCAAGGCGGGGCTCAACTGCTCAGCCACCACGACATCGAAAAAAGCGAAAAGCTGCATGCTGAAAGCAGGCTCCAAGAAGAAGTAGGAGAGAGCGTGACCCCTCCCCAAGAGCTCGCGGCCGGTCTTTACCGCTGGACTGCGAGTCACCCCGAGTGGCACCCGGGCGCCGATCCCGGTGGGCCCGACGACTGGGGCCCGACCGTGGGCTCGGTCCTCTACGAGGCTCCCGACGCCGTCGTGCTGTTCGACCCGCTGCTGCCCGAGGATGAACGCGACGGGTTCCTCGAATGGCTCGACGGTCTCGTCGCCGCACGGCCCGTCAGCATCCTCACGACGATCCAGTGGCACCGCCGCGATCGCGACCAGCTCGCCGAGCGCTACGCCGCGAACAGCCCGCGGGCGTGGAACTTCATCCCGCACGGCGTCGAGCCGAAGCCGCTGCGCGGAGCGGGGGAGACCGACTACTGGCTGCCCGGCGTCGCCGCGATCGTCTTCGGCGACCGCCTGCTCGGCGACGGGGCGGGCGGCGTGGCGTTGTGCCCTGAATCCTGGCTGAGCCGCGTTCAGATCGACAGGGCCGGCCTCGCGCGCCTGATGCGCCCGTTGACCGAGCTGCCGGCAGAGAGGCTCCTCGTCTCACATGGCGAACCGGTTCTGCATGACGGGCGAGCCGCCCTCGCGCGAGCGATCAGCGCGGCCGAGCAGGGTTAGCGCGCCGGGAGAGCGCGTTGCTCGCCTGGGCGCTCGTTACGATCGCGGGCGAGGAGGGGCTCTACGAAAGGGGAGGCATGGTGAAGGACTTCAAGGCGTTCCTGCTCAGGGGGAACGTCGTCGACCTGGCCGTCGGGATCGTCGTCGGCGCCGCGTTCGGAGCGGTTGTGACGGCACTCGTCGCCGACCTCATCACGCCGGTCATCGCGGCGATCATCGGCAAGCCGGACTTCTCTCATCTCGTCTTCACGGTCAATGGCAGCGAATTCAAATACGGCTCGTTCCTGAACGCGCTGATCGCCTTCGTCGCGATCGCCGCCGCCGTGTTCTTCTTCGTCGTCCAGCCGGTCAACGCGCTGATGGCGCGGCGCCGCACCGAGCCCGACGTCGAGTCCGAGACGGCGCCGTGCCCTGAATGCCTCAGCGACATCCCGAACCTCGCGAGGAAGTGCGCCTTCTGCGGGTCGGACGTGCGCCGCTGAACACGACGCTTTTCGACCGCGCGGTGTGGGGTAGTGGCGCAGCAGGGTTCACACGATCGAACGGAGGAACGGCGTGCCGCCAAGGGGCGTGAAAAAAGAAAGCAAGCGGGGCCGTCAGTACGAGCACATCAAGGACTCCGAGAAACAGCAGGGAGCCTCGACCAAACGCGCAGAGGAGATCGCGGCGCGCACGGTCAACAAGGAACGCGCGCGCAGCGGCGAATCGAAAGCCAGCTCTCGCACGTCGACGCGGGGCAAATCGGCGAGCAGCCGCGGCGGCAAACGATCGGGCAAACCGGGTCCGCGCGGGCGCACGCGCGAACAGCTCTACAACGAGGCCAGACAGCTCGGCGTCGATGGGCGCTCGAAGATGAACAAGGGCCAGCTGCAGCGCGCCGTCGACGCGAAAAAGGGCTAGGGCACGGGCTGCAGTCGCGGGTTCGGCCAGCGGGCGCGCCCGACCTTCGCACGCGGCCGGCCGTCCACCTCGACGATGTCTGCGGTGAAATCGTGCCCGCCGCGCAGAAGCGAGGAGCCGACGCCGTAGGCGTCGACGGGAATGCCCTCGCGCTCGTAGCGCTTGATCCGCTCCGCGTCGAAGCCGCCCGAGGCGACGATCCTCACGTCGCCGAACCCTGCTGCGTCGAGCGCGTCGCGAACGACCCGGACGAGCTCGGGCGAGACCCCCGCCAGGGCGTCGCCCCGGCGGCCGGCCAGCGCGACGTCGACGAGGTCCTCGGAGGTGTCCAGGCGCACGCCCCACAGGCGCGGCCCAAGCGCCCGCGCGACCTCGACCGCCGTGCCGACCGAGTCGTTCACGAAGTCGACGAGCACCGTCACGTTCATCTCATCGTGGTAGCGCTCCGCGAACGCCTCGGCCGCTCGTACCGTGTCGCCGCCGTAGGCCGCGATCAGCGCGTGCGGAACAGTGCCGATGCCGCGTCCGCCCCACCACGACGCCTGGGCGTCGGTCGACACGCCGATCGCACCGGCTACGTGAGCGGCCCAGCCGTCACCGGTCTGCACGAGCCAGTGCTCGTGACGCGCCGGGAAGTAGAAGATCGGCTTCTCGCGCGCGGCGGCGACGGTGCGCGCGACGTTGCTCATGACGCCAGTGCGGCGCGTCATGCAGCCGAGGTAGACCGTCTCCAGGTGAGCGAACAGGGTGTAGTCACCGGAGATCGTGAGCGCCACCTCGCGGGCTCCGATCTCCTCGCCCTCGTAGAGCGCCTCCACGACGAGCTCGTCCCACCCGGCCCGCCACGAGCCGTCGGCCTCGCGCACGCCGGAGCACTCGCGCAGCACGGCGATCGCCTCGTCGATGCCGCCCAGCCGGGCGCCGTCCCGCTTCTGAAAGACCTGCATCAGCACCTGCGGATGCAGCTCACGCTCGAGCAGCAGCGCTCGCGTGGTGTTGAAGTAGGCGTCTGAGTAGTAGCCGTCGCGGATCCGTTCGACCGGCAGTCGAAAGACGGACGCCTCGAGGCGCTCTCTCAAGCGCCGATGCTCGGCCGCGGCGGCTCGGGCGCCGGCGGGATGTCAGGTCCCGGCACCGGCGGCACCGGCGACGGCCGCGGCACCGGGGGCGCCGGGTCCGGCCGCGGCGGAGCCGGGGCGGGGGCTGCTGCTCGTGTTCCCATGATCTGCGGCGTACCCCCGGCGGGGCGCGTCAAACGTGCCGGAGCTCGCAGGCACGGTGTCGCGCCGCTCGCCGGCGGGTAGAGCTTCTCCATGAGCGAGCCCGCCGGCGAGGACGCACCTCACATCGAATGGGACAGCGCCGAGGTCAGCGATGCTCGCCTGCGCGTAGCGCTCGGCGGTGAGATCCCGAAGCATTGGGCCAGGCGCTTCGCCGAGGTCCTGCAGCGCCTCGGGCCCGCCGGCGAGGAGCGCTGGGGCGCGGTGAAGATCGCCAAGGGCGAGATCACCGTCGCCGACCTCAGCGAGGGGTGCGAGACCGACCTTCGCCACCAGCTCGAGAGCGCGCTGCTGCAGGCCAACGCCGACCTCGGCGCTGTGCGCGACGACGGTGCGCGGGTCGGCGGCGACAGCCCCGAGGAGCAGCGCGACGGCCGCATGACCGCCGCCTTTCGCGAGTTCGCCAAGCCCTCCTGAGCAGGCTCAGGCAGTGATCGGGATGTGGCCTGGCTGCCCGTCGACGCGACGCAGCCATCGCTCGATCGCGCCGTAGCCGGACATCTCAAAGCCCCCCTCGTGGGCGACGTGCGTGTAGGCGTAGAGGGCGATGTCGGCGATCGTGAAGCGCTCGCCGACGAGGAACGTGCGCCCGCTGAGATGCCGCTCCATCGCATCGAGCGCGCCGTAGCCGCCCGCGCGCCGCGCCTCGATCTCCGTCGCGGTGGGAGGTGTGGCGGAGAACATCACCCAGAAGCGCACGACGGCGATGTACGGCTCGTGGCTGTACTGCTCGAAGAACAGCCACTGCAGGACCCGTGCCCGCGCGAGGCGCTCCGCCGGCAGCAGCTCGGTCCCCTCGGCCAGATAGCAGAGGATCGCGTTGGACTCCGCCAGCGGCTCGCCGTCGTCGAGCACGAGCGTCGGCACGCGAAGTGCCGGGTTGAGCTCCCCGAGCAGCTCCATCCGGTCGGAGCGCTCGACCACGTCGACCTCGCGCCGCTCGAACGGGATGCCCTGCATGCTCAGCAGCAGCCGGACCTTGTAGCAGTTGCCCGAGACGGCGGAGTCATAGAGCAGCATCGAAGGTCGACGATATTCGCCTTGACAAGTGACCATATGGTCACGTATGGTGTGGCTCGTGGACGAGGTGTTCAAGGCACTGGCTGATCCGACCCGTCGCGGCCTACTCGACGAGCTCCGCCGCGAGGACGGTCAGACGCTGACTGCGCTCGAGCAGCGCCTGCCGATGACGCGCTTCGGCGTGATGAAGCATCTGCGGGTGCTCGAGGAGGCCGGGCTCGTGACGACGAAACGTCGTGGCCGGGAGAAGCTCCACTTCCTGAACGCCGTCCCCATCCGGCTCGTCCACGACAGGTGGGTCAGCCAGTACTCAGAGCCCTGGGCGGCGACGCTCACGGGGCTAAAGCGGACGATCGAGGAGAAGACGATGGAAAAGGTGTTTGAGATCTACATCAAGACGACCCCTGAGCGCCTGTGGCAGGCGATCACCGACTCCGAGCTGCGCCGGCGCTACACGTTCGGCGTCGGAGTCGAGTCCGACTGGACGCCCGGGTCCGGCTACGAGGCCGTTCACCCGGGCACGGGCCTGGAGATCAGCTCGGGCGAGAACCTCGAGGTCGACCCGCCGCGCAAGCTCGTCCAGAGCTTCCACGCGCGCTGGGATGAGGACGTCGCAAGCGAAGGTACCTCGCGGGTCACCTGGGAGATCGAGCAGGTCGAGGACTCGTGCCGCCTGCGCGTGATCCACGACCAGTTGCGCGACGGTGCGAACGATCAGATCTACGGCGGCTGGCCGATGATCCTGTCGGGTCTGAAGACCCTGCTGGAGACGGGCGAGGATCTGACGACGCCGGGCTCGCTGATGTACGCGCGGGCCGGGTCGTAGGACGGACACCTGATCCGGGTGCCTGCCGGCCGGCACATGTGCCGGCCGGGGGGCGGCCGCATGCGGCCGCCCCGGTCACGTCGCATGCGACGTGACCCCCATCAGTCGAACGAGGGGCGAGACACCACCGTCCGCCTCGGCTCCGCAGCGGACCACGGCGCGGGAAGCTCCGTGAGGAGCGCGATCAGGCCGCTGCCGGAGGTTGATGCGCATCGCCTGAGAGCGCCTTCGCGGTTGCCGAACGGCGCGCCGGGTAATTAAGCGGCATGGGAATAATCGAGCTGTTGCTAATCGTGCTTGTCGTGGTCGCGATCGCCGGTGGCGTCGCGGTGCACCCCCTGCTGTTCCTGCTGTT
>JAOPZS010000103.1 GCA_025963965.1 Solirubrobacterales bacterium | reverse complement strand
TGCTGGAAGCGCTCGATCAGATCGTCGCGCTGGTGCTCGTCCAGCGGCGTCTCGTCGGAGATCTGCACCCACTCGGTGGCGTCGATCTCGGCGGCTTCGAAGATCTCGTTGTCGACCTCCGGGGAGTCGTCGACGACGATCATGATCTCCGTCTGCGGGTTGAAGTACGTGCCGGGGCGCAGGATCAGCTCGTCGAGCTGGAAGCGGCGGACGTTGCGCATCGCGCCTTTTATACCCGACCGCCGGGGCGTCACGCTCAAGGATCGAGCTCCTCGAGCGTGCGGGTGACCTCCGTGTCCACGTCGAGCGGCTCGAGACCCTGGCGAAGGCGCCGCTCGTTGCGGGCCTGGACGAGCTGGCGCACCTCGGCCACGAGCGCCGCGTCGTGCTCGCGCGCGCCCTGCGCGTCCGCCAGCAGGCGGGCCACCTCGGCGTCGACGTCGAGCGGCTCCTCGCCGCGGGCGACGCGCCGGTCACTGCGCGCCCGCAGCATCTGGCGGATCTCCTGCTCGGCCTCGGCGCGAGCCGCAGGCTCCTCGACGGCGCCGCCGCCGGTGCCGCTGTAGTCGCCTTCCCGCGAGATCCCGCCCTGACCGATCTGGTCGTACATCGAGTCGCTGCCGCGCGTCACGAGGAACAGCACCGACATCACGACCGAGAACGCGACCGTGCCGAAGACGACGAACGTCAGTCCGTTGCCCGCGAGGCCGAGCACGAGCGTGCCGGGGGCGCTTGCCACGCCTCCGATTCTTGCCGATCTGCCGCTGCTCCGCTACCCTGCTGCTGCCTGATTGACTGACTAGTCAATCTAATTTTGTGCCAGCCCGTTAGGAGGGGCCAGAGAATGGTCGATTTCACGCTCACAGACGAGCAGAAGAACCTGCGCGAGATGGCGCACGACTTCGCTGTCAAAGAGATCCGCCCGGTTGCCTGGGAGTACGACAAGGACGGCACCTGGCCCGACGACGTGATCAAGAAGGCATGGGACGTCGGTCTCATGAACAGCCACATCGAAGAGCAGTACGGCGGTCCTGGCGCGAGCTACCTCGACGGCTGCCTGATCGAGGAGGAGCTCTCGTGGGGCTGCTCCGGCATCCAGACCTCGCTCGGCTGCAACGGACTGGCCTCCGCCCCGATCGCGCTGGGCGGCTCGGAGGAGATCAAGAAGAAGTACCTGGGCGCGCTGACCGAATCTCCGAAGCTCGCGTCCTTCTGCCTGACCGAGCCCGACGCCGGCTCCGACGTGTCCGGCATGCGCACCACGGCGGTCAAAAAAGGTGACAAGTACGTCATCAACGGCTCGAAGTGCTTCATCACCAACGGCGGCTACGCCGACTTCTACACGGTCTACGCGAAGACCGACAAGGACGCCGGCCACCGAGGCATCTCGGCGTTCGTGGTCGAGCGCGACTGGGGCGTGGTGGTGGACAAGAAGGAGGACAAGCTCGGGCAGCGCGCCTCCAACACGGCCACGATCTCCTTCAACGACGTCGAGGTCCCGGCCGAGAACCTGCTCGGTGAGGAGAACGCCGGCTTCAAGCTGGCGATGATGACGCTCGACCGCACCCGTCCGGGCGTCGCGGCGATGGCCACCGGGATCGCCCGCGCGGCCTTCGAGTTCGCCGTGGACTACTCGCGCGAACGCGTCCAGTTCGGCGTGCCGATCGCGATGCACCAGGCGATCCAGTTCATGATCGCCGACATGGCGACAGACGTCGAGGCCTCTCGCCTGCTGACCTGGAAGTCGGCGACGATGCTCGACAACGGCGAACGCAACACGCTGATCTCCTCGCACGCCAAGCGCTTCGCGGCCGACACGGCGATGAAAGTCGCGACCGACGCCGTGCAGGTCTACGGCGGCTACGGCTTCATCAAGGAGTACCCCGTCGAGAAGCTGTTCCGCGACGCCAAGATCATGCAGCTCTACGAGGGCACCTCGCAGATCCAGCGCCTCGTGATCGCACGGGAAACGCTGCTTCCGCGCCGCGTCGAGGAGCCCGCGAAGGTCGGCGGCGTGGAAACCGTCGCGGTCTGAGCCGTCCCGCCGACACACGCTCGAAGGCCCCGATAGCAGTGGTATCCACGCTCCGGTGGATACCACTGCTACCGCAGCTGCTGTCGGCTGAGAACCCGCCGACGGCCGGCCCCTACTTGATCAGCAGGGGCTGCCCGTAGCTCGAGATCTGTCCGGCGCCGACGACCCGCACGAGCACGCGGTAGACGCCTTTGTGCACGCGCACGACACGGCTGAAGGTTGAGCTGGTCGCGTCGCGGGGCTTCAGGACCGTTCCGCCGGCAAGCACCCCGCGGCCTTTGACGATCCGCAGCATGCCCACCTGGGCGCCGTTCTCGGCCGGCGTGACCGTGCCGTAGATCCGGGCGAAGCCGTGGCGGCGCGTGCGCGCGACGTGGCTCGAGACCTTGACCGCGACGCTCTCGGTCGCGACAGGGCTGATCACGGGCGGGTTGGTGGTCGTCACGACGCGGAACTGCTCGGTCGTGCTCGCCCCGAGCAGCGTGAAGCTGAAGCCGCCCGTCGCGTTCGTCAGCTCCGGGTTGCCGATGTTGACGAAGCCGGCGGTGAACGGGAAGGCGTTGCCCTGCAGGATCACCTGGCGCCCCGCGTTGTTGGTCCCGGACAGCGTCCCCTGAATCACGACCGGCCCACCGAACACGACAGGGTTGGGCGATGCGAGGATCGCCAGAGAGAGCGGCACCCTGGTCGTCTGGAAGGTGTGGTCGGAGCCGAGCGTCGTGCCGCCGGCGTTGACGCCGACGAGCCGGTAGTGATAGATCGTCAGCGGCTGCAGGCCGCCGACGGCGAGCGCCACGGGAACCGCTTTCGCGCCGCCGGAGACGAGCGCGATCGCGCTCTGCCCGCCATAGGCTCTGGTCGGCCCGTACTGGAAGTAGTAGGAGGTGGCGCTGCCTTGCGGGTTGATCGTCCCGCCGAGCGTCGCCGAGTTGTACGTGACCGATTTCGCGCCACCGGTGTTGACGGCCGGCTTGACCGCCGCCTGCGCCGGACCGGCGACGGCGAGCGCCGTCACGACCGCCAGCGCCCCCGCCTGGCCCCACCGTCGCGCGCCGCCGACCCGCCGGGCGGTGCGGCCGGCCCCCCGGCCCGCTCTGTCAAATGCTCGCATGTCCGTCTCCTTACCCGATTGCTCGATTGACCACCCCCACCACCCAACCCGACGGAAGCCCTTTAGGTGCGGCGCACCCGCGCCGCCGTTAGGCTCTCGGACCCCGAGCAGTCCACTCTCGGGCCCCGAGCAGTCCAGCAAACCAGAGGAGAGCCAAGCATGTTCGTCTTCAAAGCCGCCGTCGTCGGCGCCGGAACGATGGGCGGCCAGATCGCTCAGACGATCGCCGCCGCGGGCATCCCCGTGGTGCTGAAGGACATCGACCAGGCACTCGTCCAGGCGGGGCTCGACGAGGCCGCGAACGTGACGCGCGGGCAGATCGGCAAGCTCGCCGAGCGGGGCAAGATCACGGCCGAGCAGGCCGAGGCGCAGATCGCCGAGGTGCTGGGGCGAATCGAGGGCAGCACCTCCTACGCCGCCTTCGGGGAGGTCGACATCGTGATCGAGGCCGTCCCCGAGCGGATGGACATCAAGCAGAGCGTCTTCGCCGAGCTCGACGCGGCGACCCCCGGCCACGCGATCCTCGCGTCCAACACCTCCTCGCTCTCGATCACCGAGATCGGAGAAGCGACGCTGCGGCCGGACAAGGTGATCGGCTTCCACTACTTCTATCCGGCCTCGATCATGCCGCTGATCGAGATCGTCGAGGGTGAAGAAACCTCTGCGGAGACCGTCTCGGCAGCCGTCACGTTCGCCCAGACGATCCGCAAGCAGCCGATCACCTGCGCCGAGGTGCCCGGCTTCGTCGTCAACCGCATCCTCAACTCCGGCATCGCGGAGGTCTGGCGCGAGCAGGAGCAGAAGGGCCTCTCGATCAAGAAGATCGACGAGGGCGTCGGCGCCGCCGGCGTCGTTCCGGTCGGCCCCTACTACCTCGTCAACCTGCTCGGCCTCGACACGGTCCTGCACGTCGCCGAGCACCTCGTCGAGTCATACGGCGAGGAACGCTTCTACGTGCCCAAGGGCATGCAGAAGCTGGTCGCCAACGGCAAGCTCGGAGCGAAGACCGGCGGCGACGGCTTCTACGACGCGCAGGGCGAGCCGAACCTGCCCGGTGACGCCGAGCCCGATGTCGAGGAGCTCGTCGAGATGCTCTCGCTGAAGACCCTGATCGAGGCCTGCCTCGTGCTCGAGGAGGGCGTCGCCACCCACCGCGACATCGACTTCGGGATGATGGCCGGCGCCGGCCTGGACCCGCGGCGCGGCCTGATGCCGCCGTTCATGAAGGCCGACAGCGAAGGCCTCGACTCGATCCTCGAGCGGATGGAGAGCGCCCAGGAGCGCTTCGGCGAGCGGTTCGCCCCGCCGACCGTCCTGCGCCGCATGGTCGCCCAGGGGCGGCTCGGGCAGAAGACCGGGCAGGGCTTCTACGCCTACCCGCAGCCCGACGCCGAGCAGCCTGCCGAGGTGATCAAGCTCGAGACGCGCGCCGGCGGCGTGACGATCGCCTGGCTGGCCAACGGCCAGATGAACTCGATCTCGCCGCAGGTCGTCGCGGACCTGGCGAAGGTCTGGGCGCATGTCAAGGCCAACGG
This sequence comes from Solirubrobacterales bacterium, assembly GCA_025963965.1. GTDB lineage: Bacteria > Actinomycetota > Thermoleophilia > Solirubrobacterales > Solirubrobacteraceae > Palsa-744. The sequence continues at coordinate 20,736 of JAOPZS010000103.1, read as the reverse complement.
CACCCGTGCACTCGTGATCGCCTCGTCGAATCCGTTCCTGTACAGCGCCGGCGCCGACATCAAGGCCTTCACGACGATGGACGAGGCGCAGGGCCGCCAGCTGATCGACGAGACCCACGCGCTGTTCCGGGAGCTCGAAGCGGACGGGATCGCCACGATCGCCGCCGTCAACGGTCTGGCGTTCGGCGGCGGATGCGAGCTGTCGATGGCCTGCGACGTGCGGCTCGCCGCACGCTCGGCGATCTTCGGCCAGCCCGAGGTCAAGCTCGGCATCATCCCCGGCTTCGGGGGCACCCAGCGCCTGGCGCGGCTCGTCGGCCTCAACAAGGCGCTCGAGATGAACCTCGTCGGCGACCCGATCCTCGCCGAGGAAGCGTTCGAGCTCGGCCTCGTCAACCGCGTGGTCGAGGACCACGAACTGCTCGACACGGCGCTGATGTGGGCGCGTAAGCTGGCCGGCCAGGCGCCGATCGCGGTTGCGGAGATCAAGCACGTCTCCGGCGCGGGGGACCTCGACGAGGGGATCGAGGCCGAGAAGCAGGCGTTCGCGAAGGTGTTCGCCAGCGAGGACGCCAAGGAGGGCATCGCGGCCTTCCTCGGCAAACGGGCGCCGAGCTTCAAGGGCAGCTGAGGACGTGGCGGCGCAGCCGGCCGCTACGCGCGCGGACATCGAGCGGCTCGCCGAGCTGATCGGGTCGGCGGGCTCGGTCGTCGCCCTGACCGGCGCCGGCATCTCCGTGCCCTCCGGCATCCCTGACTTCCGCACACCCCGTACCGGCCTGTGGGAGAACGTCGACCCGATGGAGGTCGCCCACATCGACGCCTTCCACTCCGATCCGGTGCGCTTCTGGAGCTTCTACGGCGAGCGCTTCGCGTCGTTGCGGGGAAAGCGTCCCAACGGCGCCCACGAGGTGCTCGCCGCCTTCGAGCGCGATCGGCTTCTCGATGGGCTGATCACCCAGAACATCGACATGCTCCACAGGCGCGCCGGCAGTGTCGATCCGGTTGAGGTGCACGGCTCGATCGCGACCAGCTCGTGCCTGTCCTGCCCCGGCTCGGTGGAGCTTGAGGACGTGCGCGCCAGGCAGGCCGCGGCGGGCGATGGCGTGCCACGCTGCGCCGCCTGCGATCTGCCCCTGAAGCCCGACGTGGTGCTGTTCGGCGAGCTGCTCGACGAGCGCACCCTGTCGCGCGCCCGGGCGCTCTGCGAGGGCGCCGATCTGCTGCTCTGCATCGGCTCTTCGCTGGAGGTCCATCCGGTGGCCGGCCTGCCCAGGCTGACGCTCGCGCGGGGCGGGGCCGTCGCGATCATCACCCAGGGACCGACGCCGCTGGACGAGCTCGCAGACGTTCGCCTGCGTGGCGACGTCGTCGAGGAGCTCGAGGCGCTGAGCGCAGCGCTCGGCCTCGACGTCTAGCGCACGGCGCCTGCGCCGGCTCGTCAGCCGGCTCAGCCGGGCCTCTGCGCGACCGTCACGAGGTAATCTGCCGGCGCCCGGAAGCTTCCGTCCTGAGCCTCGTTGAACTGCGAGTACAGGTCGACGACGTCCCTTCGCAGCTCCTCGTAGCGGCCCTGCTGCTCGAGTGCCGCCTTGGCCATCACCGACGGCCCCAGGATCCGCTCGTCCCTCTCGACCCACGCCTCGACCGACTCGCCCTCGAAGGAGACAGTCCGCAACTCGAACGAGAGCTCGACGTCGCTGCCCTCGAACAGCCCGCGCACGTGGGCCTCATCGCCCCACATCACCGGCGGCACGAAGCCCTCGGGCGGCGGCGGCATGTACGGCGCGCTGGCCGCGAACATCCGTCCGACCATGCCCGCGGGCGTCCAGGCCGCGACGACGACGCGCCCGCCCGGGCGTAGGACCCGGACCAGCTCCTCGGCAGCGATCTTCTGCCGCGGCGCGAACATCACGCCGAAGCAGGACGTCACCCGATCGAACGAGGCGTCCGCGAAGGGCAGCTGCTCGGCGTCTCCCTCGATCAGCTCGATCTCGACGCTTGCGGCCGCGGCCCGGCCGCGCTGCTCCTCGAGCAGCTTCGGCGTGAGGTCCAGAGCGGTGACGTTCGCGCCGGCCTGCGCCGCCGGGACCGAGACGTTGCCCGTCCCGCTCGCCACGTCAAGCAGCTCGAGGCCAGGGCCGGCGCCCGCCCGCTCTGCGACGTACTCGCCGACCGCAACGATTCGCTGTGCGACCTCGCCGTAGTCCCCGGCCGTCCACATCGCCTTCTGACCCTGCTTGAACCCGTCCACGTCGATCGACATACGTCCCCTGTCAGTTGCGATTTGCGCTGAGCATCTCTGTCCTGGTGAGGTCCCGGGCGGGGTCGATCCGCCATCGCGCGGCGACCGCGGCGAGCTCCGCGTCGAGCTCCCAGCGATCGGGCCGCGCCTCGCCGCTGTATTCGACGCTCGATCCCTTCAGCGTCATGCTCCCGGCGTTCTCGCCGATCGCCCGGATCGCCCGCACGTCATCCGCTCCGAGCGTGCCCGCAAGCTCCGCCACCGCCGCCAGCTCCGCGCGCTTGGCCTCGATCGCGCGTGCGCCGGCGCCGGGCTCCTGGATCAGCGTCGGCGCGACGCAGCGCACCGCCTGCTGGGCGAGGTTCCAGGCACATGCCAGCTGCAGCATCGTCAGCCCGTGACGCTCGGCCACGGGGCGCATCAGCTCGAGCTTCTCCCGCCCGGCCTGCACCCACCCGTCAGGGCGAAAGCGGCGGTGGTCGGTGTCTGGAAACTCGTGGCCCGGCAGCACGTCGTCGTGGAACAGCCCGCCGTAGTCGACGACCCGCGTGATCACGTTCGTGCCGGTGCGCTCGGCCGCCCCGAGCGCCAGCTCGCCCGGCCAGGGCTCCATCGGGCTGAGGATGATCATCGCCCAGTCGATCGCCGCGGCGAAGCGCTCCAGGCAGCCGATCAGGTCGATCGTGAAGCCGTTCGCCGGGCCGGGCGCGACGCCCAGCAGGCGCGTCAAACCGGCCTCGCGGACGGCCTGCATGCCCTCCCACACCGCCTCGCTCCGGTAGCCGGTGCGGTCCGGGTTGTGCAGCAGCAGCACGTCGAAGTGCTCCACCCCGCAGCGCTCGAGGCTGCGCTCGGTCGCCATGCGGATGTAGTCCGCGTACTCCTCCTCGCCGCGCAGAGCCGGGTCGGTGAAGCGCGGGAACCCCTTGGCGCCGTCGCGGGCGCCGGCGTAGAAGTCGTGGCCGATCGCGCCGATCAGGCAGAAGCTCTCGCGCTCTGTGCCGCGCAGCGCGCGCCCGAGTGCCTCGTCGGCGGCGCCGGCTCCGTAGGCGTCGGCGGTGATCACCGTGTCGATCCCCTCGCCCGGGCGAATCAGCGTCTCGAAGCGCTCGTCCGAGAGCACCTCGCCGAAATGCATGAAGCGCCCGCCGCTCCATGTCCCGATCGCTGTCGTCGTGGGGTCCATGCTCCGCCCAGACTAGATGGTCGATTCCGCGGCTGCGTGGCTCAGATCCCGGCGGCGGTGCGTGCGCGCAGGGCTGCCTCGAGCCGGCCGAGCGCGTGCGCCACGACCTCCTCGTCGAGGCCGGCGCCATCGCCGTCGAGCACGGCTCGGGCCTGCTCGCCGACGCCGCCTCTCAGCTCCTCGAGCTCGGCCAGCCGCAGGGCCAGGTCGTGTCGGTTCTCGGCGGCGAGCTCCCCGGTCGCCGCCGTCAGCGCTCGGTCGAGCCCGACGGCGGCATGACCTGCGCGCCCCTGATCGAGGTCCAGCCGCGCGCGCAACGTGAGCTCCTCGCAGAGCAGCCCTCGGCTGCGTCCCGACAGGAGCGCCGCGAGGCGCTCCTGGGGGCGCAGCGCCCACGAGCGATCCCGGCGGCGGCCGCGCCGGCGTGGACGCAGAGACAGCTCGCGCGCGTGCAGCCACAGCCCAGAGGCCACCTGCTCTCCCTCGCCCCACCCGGCGCGGGTCACGAGCGCCTGCGCCGCGGAGACCTCCCGCACGTACGGGTCGGCAGCTGCGATTCGGTGCGAGTGCACGACCCGGTTGACGATCGCGACAGCCGCCTCGACGTCGCGTTCGCGGTCGAGTTCCTCCAGCCACGCGCGCGCCTGTCCCTCCGCCGAGAGCGGCACCGGGTCGATCACCGTGACGCGCGTCGTCGCGACCGGCGCCGGCCGCGGCTGCGGCTCGACGGCCTGCTCGCGCCGCCTCGAGCCGCGGCGCGTGATCCAGCCGGCCGGTCCCGGGAGCTCCGCACCGGCACGGTCTGCACCGAGCGTTTCGACCACCACGACACGCTCGGGCTCGGCGTCCGGCCCGTCGCGCAGGAGGTAGCGGCCGTCGGATGGCCCCAGCACCCACGGGAACTCGAGCTGCACGAACACGAACAGCTGACGCGGCATCGCTTCACCGTATCCTTCCGGTCACGGCCGTCGGCCGAAAGCCAACGGGCGTGCCATGCGGCGCGCCCCGTCGAGAACCGGGAGTTGAGGATGTCTGACGCTGGCAATGTCGCGAAGAGCATTCGGGAGCGACTCGGCTCGAACACCGAGGACAGGCTCGGCAAAGCCTTGTCGGAGCTGCTCGAAAACCCGCTGCTGACCGGCGCGATCGGTCGCGCCTTCGACGCGCGCGAGAAGGCATCCCAGGCGCAGGAGGTGGCGATGGGCGCGCTGAACCTCCCCTCAGCCGCCGACATCGAACGGCTGACACGGCGCCTGCGTGCCGTCTCGCACCGCCTCGAGGGCATCGAGGACGGCGTCGACCGGCTCGACCGCGCGCTCACGCCGAGCGGCGTCGAGGCGCGCCTCGCGGCGATCGAGACGCGGATCTCCGCCCTGTCGGACAAGCTCGACCAGGCGCTTCGCCGGCCCGCCCCGGCGGCCCAGCGCGCCGGCGGCACGAGCGGCTCGGGTGGCCGGTCCGCCGAGCGCGCGTCCGGTCCTACGAGCGCCGGCGCGGCCGCGACCGGGTCGGCGGGGTCCGCCCGGGCGGCGAGGCCGGCGGGCGCCTCGAAACAGACGCGGCGCGGCGCCGGTGGCGCAGCGCCGAAACCGTCGCGCGCCAAACAGCTGCGGGCCGCCAAAGAGGCCAAAGCGGCTCGCGCGGGGCGCACCGCCAAAGCCACGAAAGCCGCGAAAGCGGCGAAAGGCCCCGCCGCCCGCTCGCGGGCCGGTCGCTCCGCGCCCGGCAAAACCTGATCAGGGGCGGCCGCTCAGCGCGACAGCGCAGCGATCGCCACCGCGCCCATGCGCTCGGCGGCGCCGAGCAGCTGCTGATCGCCGATCCGCTCGCGCTCGCCGTTTGCGTCGAACGTGTCCGAGACGGTCAGCAGGCAGCCCACCGGGACCGACTTGGCGGCGCCCAGCGCGAACAGCGTCGCTGCCTCCATCTCAACCGCCAGCCCCTCGCGTCCGGCGCCCGCCCGTCCCTCCTCGTAGAAAAGGTCGACGCTGACGACGGGGCCGACCGGCGCGCCGGGGGCCTGCGCGCTGAGCGCAGCCGTGAGGGTCGGGTCCGCGGCGACCCGCTCGCCGGCGCCGAGCGCTCGCGACGTGCCGTCGGCGCACACCGCCTCCGCTGCGATCAAGAGCGCTCCTAGCTCGAGCGCCGGGTCGAGGGCTCCGCAGGTGCCGACCCGGACCGCCCGCCGGGCGCCGAGCGCGATCAGCTCGCTCAGCACGATCGCCGCCGACGGGCCGCCCATGCCCGTCGCCTGGATCGTCAGCGGCTCGCCGTCGGGCGCAGCGCCCGTGTAGCCCCACAGGCCGCGGTTGTGGTTGAACATCCTCGGCTCGAGGAGCAGCGCCTGGGCCAGCGCCAGCGCGCGGCCCGGGTCGCCCGGCAGCAGCACGCGCTCGGCCAGCGGCGCCGTCGGGCGCAGATGGGGGTGCGCGAGCTCGGACACGGGCCGCGACTTTAGACTCCGCACCATGCAGGTGCCCACCCCCAGGCTTCCAGCGCCGTCGGTCTGAGTTTGCCCGTGCCGCCTGAGGAGGAGGCGCAGGAGCCGCCCGACCTGACGCTGGCCCAGGTCGCGACGAGGGTCGGCGTGTCCCAGGGAACCGTGAGGCGGTGGGTCGAGCGCGGCCTCGTGCCCGGCTTCGACGGGCGCTGGACGCCCTCGGCGCTCGCCTATGTCAGGGTCGTCGCACGGCTGCGCGCCCGCGGGCACTCGCTGGAGCGGATCAAGAAGGCCAGCGACGACGGGCAGCTCGCGATCGGCCCGATCGAGGATCTGCTCAGCTCGTCCGGCGCGCGGCACTCGCTGCGGCACGTCTCGCGCGAGAGCGGTCTGCCGGCTGAGCTGGTGCGGCAGGTCTACTCGGCGATGGGGCTTGGGCCCCTCCCTCCTGAGGGCCTCTCCGACGAGGACCTCGAGATGATGCGCTACGCCGCCGCGGTGCTCGCCGCCGGCTTCCCGCTGCCGGCCTACCTGCAGCTGCTGCGCGTGTACGGGCAGGTGATGGCGCAGATCGCCGACGCCGAGGTGCGCCTGATGCATCTCTACGTCCACAAGCCGCTGATGCGTGCCGGCGTGCCGAACGTCGAAATCGCCGAAGAGATGGAGGCGATGACGCGCGAAGTGCTGCCGCTCGCCTCGCCCTTCATCAACTACCTGCACGGACGTCTGCTCTCGCACTTCGTCGAGCAGGATCTGATCGGCCACGTCGAGGCGGAGCTCGGCGAGGAGGAGCTCGAGGAGGGCAGGCTGCGCGTGGCGGTCGCCTTCGCCGATCTCGCCGGCTACGCGAGGCTGACCGTCGAGCAGGGAGACGAGGCGGCTCTGAGCACCGTCGAGCGGTTCGTCGAGGCCGTCGGGCAGAGCCTGCCGCCCGACGCCCGCGTGATCAAGACGCTCGGCGACGAGGTGATGGTCGTCGGCCCCGATCCGGCCGCGCTGACGGCCTGGGCGGTCGGGTTGCAGGGCGAGATCGCGCCCGGCGAGCCGTCGCCCCGGATCGGCATCCACTACGGCGAGGCGCTGTATCGCGACGGCGACTACTTCGGCCGCGACGTCAACCAGGCCGCGCGCGTCGTCGCCCGTGCCGGTGGCGGGGAGGTGCTCGTCACCCGCCCGGTGGTCGATCTGGCCGATGGCACCGACGGGGTGCAGTTCGCGCGCATCGGCGAGGTGCGCCTGAAGGGCTTCTCCGAGCCGACCGAGCTGTTCACCGTGTCCGCCCGCGAGGGATGAGCGCGATCGACCCGGCGGCGCTCCGCGAGACTGTCCGCGACTCGGGGCTGTTCGCCCGCGACCGCCCCGTCGTGGCGATGCTCTCGGGCGGGCGCGACTCGACCTGCCTGCTCGACGTCGCCGTGGCGCTGCTCGGCGCCCCCGCCGTGTGCGCCCTGCACGTCAACTACGGCCTGCGCGACGGCGCCGGCCCGGAGGAGCGCCGCTGCCGGGAGCTGTGCGGAGCTCTGGGCGTCGAGCTGCACGTCGTGGCGGCGGGCGATCCCGAGCCGGGCAACCTGCAGGCGTGGGCGCGGGAGCTCCGCTACGCCGAGGCCGAGCGCCTGGCCGGTGAGCGCGACGCGCTGATCGCGACCGGGCACACGGCCAGCGACCAGGTCGAGACGATCCTCTATCGCCTCGCCGCCTCGCCCGGCAGGCGCGCGCTGCTCGGCATGCCGCTCGCCGAGGGCCGCCTGATCCGCCCGCTGCTCGCCCTGACGCGCGAGCAGACAGCCGCCTACTGCGTCTCGCGCGGCCTGCCCTTCAGCGAGGATCCGAGCAACGAGGATCCGCGTTTCGCGCGCACGCGCGTCCGCGCCGGGCTGCTGCCGGCGCTGCGCGCCGTGCACCCGGCGGCCGAGCTGAACGTGCTGCGCACTGCGGCCCTGCTGCGTGAGGAGACAGAGCTGCTCGACGGGCTCGTCGCTGCCGAGCTCGAAGGCCGCAGCGGAGTCGAGGTCGCGAGGTTGCGCGAGATGCCGGCGGCGCTCGCGCGGATGCTCGTCGTGCGCCTCGCCGAGCAGGCCGCCGGCACCTACGTGCCACAGGCCGGCGAGCGGGTGGCCGAGCTGCTCAGCCTCGCTCGCCGTGGGGGCCGTGCCGAGCTGCACGTAGGAGGGCGCGCCGGTGCCGTGATCGAGGACGGCATGCTGCGGATGGTGAGGCTGCCGCCGCGCGACAGCGCTCCGCCGGACGGTGACTAGACTCCATCTCGTGGCCACCCCCTCGCGCGCGACCGACGAGCCGGCGCTGGGCGAGGTGCTCGTGACGGCCGAGGACCTGCAACGGCGCGTGGCCGAGCTCGGCCGGCAGATCACGGCCGACTACGAGGGCCGTCCGCTGTTGCTGGTGGGCGTCCTGAAGGGCGCCGTATTCTTCCTGAGCGACCTGATGCGCTACATCGAGGTGCCCGTCGAGGTCGACTTCATGGCGGTTGCCTCCTACGGCTCGGCGACCGACTCGTCGGGCGTCGTGCGGATCCTCAAGGATCTCGACGCGCCGATCGAAGGGCGCGACGTGCTGATCGTCGAGGACATCGTCGACTCGGGCCTGACGCTCCAGTACCTGCTGCGCAACCTCGGCTCGCGCAACCCGGCGAGCCTCGAGGTGTGCGCGCTGCTGACCAAGCCCGAGCGCCGCAAGGTCGACCTGCCGACCCGCTACGTCGGCTTCGAGATCCCCAACAGGTTCGTCGTCGGTTACGGCCTGGACTACGCCGAGCGCTATCGCAACCTGCCGTTCGTGGCCGTCCTGGAGGGCTAGGAGCCGCCGCCCGCGGGGGCTCCACGGCGGTCCATAACGGGCGGCCCGGCGGGGCTCCCATGGTAGGCTAGGGCCCTGGTGACGAGCACTTCCGATGGCGCCAGCGCACTTCTGAGCAGACCATGAGCCGTTTCTTCAAGAGCGCCGCCTTCCCGATCCTGATCGTCGTGATCTTGGCGTTCCTGGCGGTCAAACTCGTCAACAACAACAACGGCAACCACCGCAAACACAGCTACCAGATACTCGTCAGCCAGGAGCTTCCGCGCGGCGAAGTCGAATCGGTCCAGTTCAAGAACAAGAGCAAGGCTCTCGAAGTCAAGCTCCGGGACAAAGAAACGTATGAAATCGGCTTCATCGACCAGGCCGCCCCGGAACTGATCAAAGAACTGAAGACCGCCGGCGTCAACTACAACGTCGAATCGGAAAAGAGCAGCGTCCTGCTGGGACTGCTCATGTACCTGATCCCGTTCCTCCTGTTCATCGGGTTCTGGATCTTCCTGATGAACCAGGTGCAGGGCGGCGGCTCGAAAGTGATGTCGTTCGGGAAGTCGCGCGCCAAGCGCATGTCGGCCGACTCGCCGAAGATCACGTTCCGCGACGTGGCGGGCGTCGACGAGGCGGTCGAGGAGCTCCACGAGATCAAGGAATTCCTCGAGAACCCCAAGAAGTTCCAGGCGCTCGGAGCGCGCATCCCGACCGGTGTCCTGCTCTACGGGCCGCCCGGCACCGGCAAGACGCTGCTCGCGCGCGCCGTCGCCGGCGAGGCGGGCGTGCCGTTCTTCTCGATCTCCGGCTCGGACTTCGTGGAGATGTTCGTCGGCGTCGGCGCCTCCCGCGTGCGCGACCTGTTCGAGCAGGCCAAGCAGAACAGCCCCTGCATCATCTTCATGGATGAGATCGACGCGGTCGGGCGTCACCGCGGCGCCGGCCTCGGCGGCGGTCACGACGAGCGCGAGCAGACGCTCAACCAGCTGCTCGTCGAGATGGACGGCTTCGAGGCGAAGGACAACATCATCATGATCGCGGCCACGAACCGGCCCGACATCCTCGACCCGGCGCTGCTGCGCCCCGGCCGCTTCGACCGCCAGATCGCCGTCGACCGCCCCGACCGCAAGGGCCGGGCGAAGATCCTCGAGGTGCACACTCGCGGCAAGCCGCTCGCGAAGGTGATCGACATCGACGCCCTCGCCGGCCAGACCCCCGGTTTCACCGGCGCCGACCTGTCGAACCTGATCAACGAGGCGGCGCTGCTGTCGGCCCGCACCGGCAAGCGCGAGATCGGCCAGGTGGAGCTCGAGGAGGGGATCATGCGCGTGATCGCAGGCCCCGAGAAGAAGACGCGCGTGATGAGCGAGAAAGAGCGGCTCATCACGGCCTACCACGAGATGGGCCATGCGCTCGTCGGGCACTTCCTCGAGCACTCCGACCCGGTTCACAAGATCTCCGTGATCTCCCGTGGCCAGGCGCTCGGCTACACGATCTCGATGCCCCAGGAGGACCGCTTCCTGACGACCCGCGCCGAGCTCGAGGACTCGATGGCGATGACGCTCGGCGGCCGCGCCGCGGAGGAGCTCGTGTTCGGCGAGATCACGACGGGCGCATCGAACGACATCGAGAAGGTCACCGCGACGGCCAAGCAGATGGTGATGCGCTTCGGGATGAGTGACAAGCTCGGCCCGCGCGTCTACGGCCACGACCACGGCCAGCCGTTCCTCGGACGCGAGTTCTCCACCGAGCCCGACTACTCCGACGAGATCGCACGCGAGATCGACGATGAGGTCAGGCGGATCATCGAAGCGGCCCACCAGCGCGCGCGCGGGATCCTCACCGATCATCAGACCGACCTCAAGAAGATCTCCGAGATCCTCGTCCGTCGCGAGACGATCGAGAAGGAGGAGTTCCTGGCGCTGCTCGACGGCAAGAGCGAGTCCGACGTGTTCGGCGACGAGGACCCCGCCAAGCCCGAGCTCCCCGCGCCGCCGGTGCAGCCCGAGCGCTCCGAGCGCGAGATCCCCCGCACGATCCCTCGCCCCGGCCTGGCCGGCGGCGCCGCGGACATGCGGGGTGGCGACGGCCCGAACGGGCCGAACCTCTCCTGACGCCCTGAGGGGCCGATCGGCCCCTCCAAGAGCTGTAGTTTCAGGAGGGTGAGCGCGCCTTATCGCCTGATGGGGGTGGTGAACGTCACGCCCGACTCGTTCTCCGACGGGGGACGGTTTGTCGAGCCTGACGCGGCCGTCCGCCACGGCCTCGAGCTCGTCAGGCAGGGCGCTGAGATCCTCGACGTCGGAGGCGAGTCGACACGCCCCGGCGCCGAGCCGGTCGGCGCAGAGGAGGAGATCGCCCGCGTCGGGCCTGTCGTCGCCGGCCTCGCCGGCGCGCCCGGCGGGGCGCGGATCTCGATCGACACTTCCAAGCTCGCCGTCGCACAGGTCGCGCTCGACGCCGGCGCGAGCCTCGTCAACGACGTGAGCGCTTTCCGCGCCGAGCCCGAGCTCGCGGCGCTCGTCGCCGATCGCGGCGCGGACTGCTGTCTGATGCACATGCTGGGGGAGCCGCGCACGATGCAGAGCGACCCGCGCTACGGCGACGTCGTCGATGAGGTCAAGGCGTTTCTCGCCGAGCGGCTCGAGTTCGCCGTCTCGCAGGGCATCGCCGAGCAGCGCGTGCTGCTCGACCCGGGCATCGGCTTCGGCAAGACCGTCGAGCACAACCTCGAGCTGCTGCGCCGCCTCGACGAGCTGACGGCGCTCGGGCGCCCGCTCGTGATCGGCACCTCGCGCAAGGGCTTCCTCGGGCGCCTGGCCCCGGGCGCCCCCGGGCCGCAGGCGCGGCTGCCCGGGACGATCGCGACGAACGTGCTCGCATACGAGCGCGGCGCGACGGTCTTTCGCGTCCACGACGTCGCGGCGGTCCGCGATGCGCTGGCCGTGACGGCTGCTACGTTGGGCCGGCGATGGACGGAGAGCAGCGGGGCGACGACGGCGAGGACCTAGACGACGACGACTCCCGGGAGGACCTCGAGGACGACGGCGAGCAGGGTGCCGAGTCGGTCACGATCGAGATCGCCGGGTTGTCGCTCTACACGCACCACGGCGTCACCGAGGCCGAGCGAGAGGTCGGCCAGCGGCTCGTGCTCGACCTGCGCCTGGACATCGGCGAGACGGATGCGACCGTCACGGACTCGATCGAGGACACGGTCGACTACGCCGAGGTCTGCCAGCTCGTCGCGCTCGTCGCCCAGCAGCGCTCGCACAAGACGCTCGAGCGCCTGTGCAGCACGATCGCCGACCGGCTGCTCGCCGACTACGACCTCGAAGGCGTGTGGGTCAAGGCCGCCAAGCCCGAGCCCCCGATCGCGCTGCCGGTCGAGGAGGTCTCCGTCGAGGTCTGGCGCGAAGCGGACGGGTAGGCTGGGCGCATGAACGCCGCCTCCCGGTTCCGTGCCGCCGCCGAGAGCAAGGACATCGCGGCGGCGAGCGAGCTGTTCGCCGAGGACATCGTCTTCCACAGCCCCGCGACGTTCCACCCGTTCGTCGGCCGCGAGACGGTCACGCGGCTGCTGGAGATCGTGGCGGACACCTTCGAGGACTTCCGCTACACCGACGAGGTCGGCAGCGACGGGGTCCACGCGCTGATCTTCCGCGCTGCGATCGACGGCCGTGAGATCGAGGGCCTCGACCTGATCCGCGTCGACGAGGACGGCCTGATCTGCGACTTCACGGTGATGCTGCGCCCGATCTCCGGGCTGCTGCCGTTCGCGCAGGCGATGGGCGAGAAGGTCCAGGCCGCCGGGCTCGCGACGACGCGGGCGTGAGCGGCGGCTCCGGGGCCGGCGCCACCGCGGCGACGGACGGCGGGCCGGGCGACGCCGGCACTCCGGAAGGCGAGAGGCGCCGCGGGCTGCTCGGGCTCGGCTCGAACGTCGGGGGCGCCGCCGTGGGCGGTGGTCGGCGAGCTCACCTGCAGGCGGCCGTCGATGGGCTCGGGGCGGCCGGGATCGAGGTGCTCGCCAGCTCGAGCGTCTATGACACCGACCCCGTCGGCGAGGTGCCCGACCAGCCGAGCTTCCTGAACGCCTGTCTGCTGGTCGCGACGGCACTCGAGCCACTCGCCCTGCTCGACGCCGTGAAGGCACTCGAGGCGCGGCTCGGGCGCGAGGCGGGCGGCGTGCGCCATGGCCCCCGGGCGATCGACATCGACATCCTGCTGCTCGGCGACGTGCAGCTCGCCGGTGAGCGGATGACGCTCCCGCACGAGCAGCTGCTCAGCCGCCGCTTCGTGTTGATCCCGGCGCTCGAGCTGGACTTCGCCCTGCGCGCTCCGGATGGCACGCGGCTGTCCGACGCGCTGGCCGCATTGGATGTCTCCGAGGGCGTGCGCTGGGCAGGGCCACCCCTGGCCTGCCCAGCGCCTTAGCCCTCGCGAGTGAGGCGCCGGCTGGAGGTACCGAGCCTCAGTGGACGATGATCTTGCCGCGCATCCCTTCGGATTCGTGGATCGTGCAGCGGTAGCTGAACGCGCCGCTGTGCGTGAATCGAATCGTGTAGGAGCCGGTTTCTTTGGTCTTGGAGTGGAAGCTGTGGAAGGTCACGTTGTGGTCGGTGCCGTCGCGCCACAGCCACTGCACCGAGTCGCCGCGGTTGATCGTCATCGTGCCTGGATGAAAGCGCGTCGATTTCAGCACCACCGAGTGGGTGCTCGCCGTGCTAGCTCCGCCGAGCGCGACCGCTGGAACCAGCGCGGCGATGGCCAACGCCAGGGCTCCCGTGCCGGCGAGTGCTCTCCTGCTCATCGCGCGCTCCTTCCGTCGTTTGCACCTGCGCTCGGGCCCTGCGGCGGCCCCTGACAGACAGGACGCCGGGGCGCGCGGAACCTTCCCGGCGGCTAGGCCGCCCGTGGCTGCTCGCCCCAGCTCGCCAGTGCCAGCAGCGTCGCGCCGCTCACGCCGCGCCCGGACACGACGCACAGGTGCCCGTCGCGCGTCCACGTGACGACCTCGACGCCTCCCGCCCGGCCGAGTCGATAGGGGGTGCCGCCGAGCTGCTCCACGCGCCCGGCGCCGGCAAGCGATGGCGCAGGCGTCCCGGCCGCGATCGCGTAGCCGACCCTGCGACCCTTGCCGTCGGTGTAGAAGACCGTTTTGAACGTGCGACCGCCGACGCGGTCCACGCGCGCGCCCGCCGAGCGCCAGCCGAACCGCTCGCCCCAGTACGGGAAGCTGATCCCTTCGACGGCGGCCGTCAGCTGGGCCCGGTGGCTGGGGCTCTCCCGGGGCGCCCCCATCGTGGCGGGACGGAGCGTGACGGCTGACGCCTGTGCGAGGTTCAGAGCACCGCTGCCGGAACCCGACAGGGCGAGCGCCACAGCCGCGGCAGCCGCTGCGAGCGCCGTCGCGGCCGCTCCCAGGCGCAGTCGCAGCCCGCCCAGGCCGCCCAGGCCACCGCCGGTCGCCCGTGCGGAGCCGCCGTCGCGTTCGCCGACCATCTTCTCGATGCGCTCGTGCAGGTGGGGGGGTGCGACGACGTCGATCGAGCGGATCTCCTCGATCAGCTCGTGCTCGTCGCGTGGGCGTGGGTTCTCAGGCATCAGCTCTCACCACCAGATAGGACTCCATCGGCGCCGTTCCCTTCCCTTAGCCGGCTCTGCGGCGAGCTCGGCGCGGGCGGTTGCTCCTGCTCGTCGGCCAGCTTGCCCGCGACCTGCTTTCGGGCCCTGAAGAGACGCGTCGTGAGCGTCGCCTCGCGGACTTTGAGCGCGCGCGAGGCTTCCCGGTAGGAGAGGCCTAGCACGTCGACGGCGACCAGCGCCAGGCGGAAGTCCTCCGGCAGCTCGGCGATCGTCGAGTAGATCTCCTGTACCTCCAGCGCACGGTCCGGGCGGGCCGTCGGACGCGGGTCGGCCGTGATGACGTCCTCGAGCGTGGCGACCGTCACGGGACGTCGGGAGGCCGTGCGCAGGCTCGTCAGGAACGTGTTGCGAAGCACCCTCATCAGGTAGTAGGCCTCGTCGTCTCCGTGCAGCACCCGCGGGCGGGAGAGCACGCGCGCGAACGTCTCCTGGACGAGGTCCTCGGCGTCCTCGCGCGACCCGCACAGGGCCCACGCGGCTCGGTAGAGACGGTCGACGTGCTTGGTCAGCGACTGCGGGTCGAGGGTGCGCATAACACGAGAGCGGGCGAGCCGGCGCCCTTGGTGGGCGAGAGCGTGCCTCCGCTCCGCGACTGTAGCGGGAAGGTTCCCAGGCGGCAGGGGTCCTCCTCAACATGGACGCATGGGCGCCGAAAGGCGCGCGTCGTCGCCACAGCCGGGGAACAGGAGGCACGGCGTGAGGATCCACAGAGCATTCGTCTTGGCGAGCATGGCGGTGCTCGGCGCCGCGGTCGTGGTGCTGCCCACCGTGGCGCTCTCAGAAACGACGCCGCCGGGGGTCGTGGCCGAAAACAGCCTCACCGCCCCATACCACTCCTGGCAGCCGCCGAGCGTCACGATCGACCCGGGCGGCACCGTCGAATTCTCGAACCCGACAGGAGTCCCGCACGGGATTCGCTGGTCCAAAACACCCGCGGGCGCACCGGCGTGCACCGCCGGCGTCCCCGTCGGGACGACCGAAGCCGCATCCGCTACGAAATGGCAAGGCACTTGCACGTTCGCGACGGCAGGCACGTACAGCTACTACTGCACCGTCCACGGCGCGGCGATGAGCGGAACGGTCACGGTCGGCACGCCGCCGCCGACCGGCACGACCGGCACCGGAACGGGCACGACGCCGGGGCAGAGCACTCCGACGGGCACGACGACGGGCCCCGTCACCAGCGCGCCCGGCGGCACGATGCCGGCAGGGAGTGTCGCGCTGAGCACGCTGCGCCTGGGCTCGGTCCGGCACGGCACGGCGATGCGCGGTTCGCTCGTGGTCCCCGCGAGCGCCGCCGGGGGGACGCTGACCGTCGTGCTTCAGGCCAGGCTCGGCGGGCACCGCGTGCAGGTCGGTCGACTCAACCGCACCTACATCGCGGCGGGCAAGCAGGGCTGGTCGATCGCGTTGAGCGCGAAGGCGCGGCGCGCGCTGCGAGCCAAAGGCCATCTCTCGGTCCTCGTGAAGGTCTCGCTGACGGCGCCCGGGGGCGCACCGGTGTCGCTGACGCGGAGCGTCGCGCTGCACCGCTGAGCTGCTCCCGCGGCCCGTCCGCGGCGTATTCGCCGCCGCTCAGGCGGAGCGTGAGCCCGGCGCCGCCGGGTCGGGTGCCGCTTGGGCGCGCGCCAGCCACTCCGCCGGGAGCACCCCGGCGGGCACCTCGCCGGTCATCGGCGGGAAGTAGCCGGCGAGCCGCTCGCACGGGCGTCCCTCGATCAACGGCCGCACGTCGCCGATCGACAGCAGCAGGCGGATCGTGCTGCCGATCTGCAGGTCGGCGGCGTTTGGGCGCTCGCCGCCGAGCAGCCCCTCGGCGATCCAGCCGTCGATCTGCTCGAGCTGGCCGGGCAGCGCGGCCAGGTCGGCCTGCGCGGACTCGTCGCGAGCGCCGTTCTTGATCGCCATCAGCTTCGCCGTGAGGGGCAGCGCCGGGCGCAGCATCGCGCGGGGCAGCGGCAGCTTCGCGTCGCCGGCGTAGCTCTCCATCGCCGCCGGCACGCGCAGGAACGCCGCGTCGATCAGCCGTCGCGGCACCGCCTGCAGGACCTCATCGCCCCAGCGCTCGGCCTCCAGCACGCGCCCGTGGTCAGGCTCACCCGGCGCCGGCAGCAGCGGCGGATCCGGGACGAGCGCGTCGAGGCGGCGCATGATCGGCCGCGAGCCGACGATCCGCTCGCGCCCGATCCGCATCCCCGGCACCGTCCTGCCTCCGTACAGCAGCGGCCCGGCCAGGACCTGCGCGAGCGGCAGCAGATCGACGCGCTGGTAGTCGATCGACTTCAGCGCCAGCGCCGCCTCGATCGCAGCGCACGGATGCGAGCCGGGCAGTACGTAGAGCTTGGTCGCGCCGGCTGCCATGGTCGACGCCGAGCATAATGCTCGGCGATGCTGCTCGTCGTCGACGTCGGGAACACGCAGACGCACTTCGGCGCCTACGAGGGCGAGCGCCTGCTCGAGCACTGGCGCTTCGCCACCGTGCGCTCCTCCTCGGCCGACGAGCTCGGCGCGGCACTCAGCAACCTGCTTGAGCTGCGCGGCTGCTCCTTCGCGCAGCTCGACGGCTCGATCGTGTCCTCGACGGTGCCCCAGCTCGAGCCCGAGTGGACTGCGATGGCGCGCCGCTACCTCGGCCACGAGATGCTCGTCGTCGGGCCGGGCACGCGGACGGGGATGGCGATCCGCTACGACAATCCGCGCGAGATCGGCGCCGACAGGCTCGTCAACGCCGTCGCGCTGCGCGAGCGCTTCGACGGGCTCGCCGTATGCGTCGACTTCGGCACGGCGACCACCTTCGACGTCGTCTCGGCCGACGCCGAGTACCTCGGCGGCTCGCTGATGACGGGCATCGAGATCTCACTCGAAGCGCTCTCCGAACGCGGCGCGCGGCTGCCGAAGATCGACCTCGCCCCGCCGCGCAGCGTGATCGGCAAGAACACGATCGACGCGATCCGCTCGGGCGTGGTCTTCGGCTACGCCGGCGCGATCGACGCGATCCTCAGACGCATCTACGACGAGCTCGGCGAGCGCGCCGACGTCGTCGCCACCGGTGGCCTGGCCGGTCTCGTCGTGCCGTATTCCGAGGAGATCGACGAGGTCGACGAAGAGCTCACGCTGACGGGCCTGCGCCTGCTCTACGAGCGCAACGCCTGAGCCCGGCGACGGGCTCGCGCCGACGTCGTGCTCCGCTGGGCCGGGCCCGGCGCGAAAAGACCTTTAATGATCGAGATGGACGAACCGGTGAACCTCCGCGAAAGCTGGATGCTGGGCGACCTGCGCGTCCCGAACCGCGTGATCCTCGCGCCGCTCGCCGGGATCGGCAACTGGTTCGTGAGGCTGCAGGCCAAGCGCTACGGGGCGGGGATGGCGGTCTCGGAGATGGTCTCCTCGCACGCGATCCACCATCGCAACGAGAAGACCTGCACGGAGATGCTGCGGATCGATCCACGCGAGCGCCGAGGTGGCCCGGTCGCGATCCAGCTCTTCGGCGAAGACCCCGAGACGATGCGCTCGGCGGCCGCCTACGTCGTCGCGGCGGGGGCGGACGCGATCGACATCAACATGGGGTGTCCCGTGCCGAAGGTGCGAAAGACCGGCGCCGGAGCAGAGCTGCTGGCCGATCCTGACCGGGCGGTCGCGGTGGCGCGCGCGACGGTCGAGGGCGCCGCGCAGGCGGCCGAGCGGCCGGCGGGGATCCCGGTCACCGTCAAGCTGCGCTCGGGGCTGCGCAGCGGCGACTCGAGCGGCTTCGAGCTGGCCCACCGGCTGGTCGGCGAGGCGGGCGTTGCGGCTATCGGCTTTCACCCCCGCTCGGCGGCCGTGCACCACAAAGGCCATCCTGACTACGCGCTCGCGGCACGGCTCGTGCAGACGCTGCCGGCGCCGGTGATCCTGACCGGGGGCCTTGAGGACCCGCGGAGCATCGCCGAGGCGCTCTCCCAGACGGGTGCGGCGGCCGTGATGCTGGCCCGCGGCGCCCTCGGCAACCCATGGCTGTTCTCACAGCTGCTCGGCCGTGCGGACGGCGAGCCGACCGCGGAGCAGGTGCGGCGTGAGCTCGACTGGACGATCGACCGCGCCGTCGAGCACCTCGGCGAGCCCCGGGCGACGCGCTATCTGCGCAAGTTCTATCCCTGGTACCTGCCGCGGCTAGGGCTCCCGGCGGCCGAGGCCAAGCGGCTGCAGGAGGCGCTGCAGACAGCGGAGACGCTGACGGAGGTCAGGGGGCTGCTGGCGCTCGGACCGCGCCCGCTGGCGGCTGTTGTGTGAATCCCCCACGTGGGGTAGCGCCATCGCTATACTGCTGCGCTCTCAAGAGCCGCCGGTCCCTCGTCATCCCCGCTCGCAGCGGGGTTTTGCGTGCCGGGCCAGGGCGGAATTCGCGATCGAGGGTGCCATGCCGAAGGACGTAATCCTCACTCCAGAAGGCCTCCAGAAGCTCAAGGACGAGCTCGAGCTGCTCTCCACCGAGAAGCGGCGCGAGGTCGCAGAACGCATCAAGGAGGCGCGCGAATTCGGGGACATCACCGAGAACTCCGAGTACGACGACGCCAAGAACGAGCAGGCGATGGTCGAGAGCCGCATCGCGCAACTGCAGGAGAAGCTGCGGATGGCGACCGTGATCCAGGCCAAGGACCTCTCGACGGACGTCGTGCAGGTCGGCTCGGTCGTGCACGTCAAGGACGAAAAGACGGGCAAGTCGGTCAAGTACACGATCGTCGGCTCGGCCGAGGCCAAGCCGCTCGAACACAAGCTCTCCAACGAGTCCCCGGTCGGTCGAGCGCTGCTGGGCCACAAACGCAACGAGACGGTCGCCGTCAAGGTGCCGCGGGGACCAGCGCGCAAGCTGAAGATCACCAAGATCGACGTCGGCCTCGAGTAGGCTCGCCGCGATGAGCGGATCCGACGAGCGCCCGTCGGGTGGGGAGGACGGCTCCTCCGGCGAGGAGCCGGGCCGGCACGGCCTGCAGGAGCTGATCGCCGAGCGCCGTGCGAAGGCGCAGCGGCTGCGCTCGGCGGACCCGGACGCTTTCCCGTACACGTTCGCCGGCGCCGAGCCGATCGCCGCGGTGCTCGACGCCTACGAGCACCTCGACACGGGCGAGGAGACCGAGGACTCCCACCGCGTGGCCGGGCGGATCGCCGCGCGCCGCGGAGCGGGGAAGGCGGCGTTCATGGACCTCGTCGACCGCACCGGCAAGATCCAGCTGCACGCGCGCCTCGACGTGCTCGGCAAGGAGGCCTTCGAGCAGCTGACGACGCTCGATCTCGGCGACCTCATCGGCCTGGACGGCGCGGTGCTGCGCAGCCGCCATGGCGAGCTGACGCTGCGCGTCGAGCGCTTCGAGGTCCTGGCCAAGGCGCTGCGCCCACCCCCGGACAAGCATCACGGGCTCACCGACGTCGAGACGCGCTATCGCCGCCGGGAGCTGGACCTGATCGCCAACGAGGAGTCGCGTCGCGTCTTCCTGCAGCGGGCGCGGGTGATCTCCGCCGTCCGCGGATACCTGGACGGCGAGGGCTTCGTCGAGGTCGAGACGCCGATCCTGCAGCCGCTCTACGGCGGCGCGCTGGCGCGCCCCTTCACGACCCATCACAACGCGCTCGACCGTGACCTGTACCTGCGGATCGCCACCGAGCTCTACCTCAAGCGCCTGATCGTCGGCGGCCTCGAGCGGGTCTACGAGCTCGGCAAGGACTTCCGCAACGAGGGCGTCTCGCACAAGCACAACCCCGAGTTCACGATGGTCGAGTGGTACGAGGCCTACGCCGACTACGAGGCTGAGGCGCTGCGCCTGGAACAGATCGTCGCGGCGGCGGCTGCAGCGGCCGGCTACGAGGGCGAGATCGACTTCGCCGCGCCATGGCAGCGGATCGGGTTCGTCGAGGCGATCGAGCAGGCCACCGGCATCGACGTGACGGCCCACGGCGATGCCGACTCGCTGCGCGGCGCGATCGCCGAGCGGGGCCTGGAGATGGCGACCGCGGGGCTGAGCTGGCCGCAGCTCGCCGACGACCTGCTCTCGAAGTTCGTCGAGCCGGGGCTGGCGCGCCCGACGTTCGTGCTCGACTACCCCGTCGCCCTGTCCCCGCTGGCGCGCGACCACCGCAGCAAGCCGGGCCTGGTGGAGCGCTGGGAGGCGTTCGCCGGCGGCATGGAGATCGCCAACGCGTTCAGCGAGCTGATCGACCCCGACGTCCAGCGCGAGCGCTTCGCGGCGCAGCACCGCCTCGGCGCGGCCGGGGACGAGGAGTCCCACCCCTACGACGAGACGTTCGTGCAGGCGCTCGAGCAGGGCATGCCGCCGACGGGCGGCGTCGGCCTCGGCATCGACCGCCTGGTGATGGTGCTGACGGGCCGCGACTCGATCCGCGAGGTCGTGCTGTTCCCGGCGATGAGGGAGCCGGGCGCCTAGC
>JAOPZS010000024.1 GCA_025963965.1 Solirubrobacterales bacterium | reverse complement strand
GTCCCAGGCCCCGCCGCCGGCGGTCATCGAGACCGCCGTGAAGAAGCCCACGACGATCACGCCGATGAGAAGGCCGCCGAGCGCCTGCTGGTCGATCAGCCCGACGATCAGCGTCAGCAGGATCGGCAGCAGCGAAGGCAGGATCATCTCGCGCTGTGCCGTCTTCGTGACGATGTCGACGCACGCGGCGTAGTCGGGCTCTTCGGTGTAGTCCATGATCCCCGGGTGCTCGCGGAACTGGCGGCGCACCTCCTCGACGACCGCGCCGCCCGCGCGCCCGACGGCCTCGATCGACAGCGACGCGAACAGGCAGACCATCAGGCCACCGAGCAGCAGACCGATCAGCACCGGCGGTTCGTTGATCCCGAACGAGATCGCATGGCCGACGTTGGCTTCGAGTTCTTTCTGAAAGCCCGCGAACAGGACGACGGCCGCGAGCACGGCCGAGCCGATCGCGTAGCCCTTGGTGACGGCCTTCGTCGTGTTGCCGACGGCGTCGAGGCGATCGGTCACTTTGCGCACGTCCTCGGGGAGGTCGGCCATCTCGGCGATGCCGCCGGCGTTGTCGGTGATAGGGCCGAACGCGTCGAGCGCGACGATCAGCCCGGTCAACGACAGCAGGCCCATCACCGCGACGCCGATGCCGTAGATGCCCGTCACGCCGCCGCCCGCGAGCTTCCACGCGCCGAGGATGCCGAGCACGATCACGATCGCCGGCAGCGCCGTCGCCTGCAGGCCCGACGAGAAGCCCTGGATGATGTTCGTGGCGTGCCCGGTGATCGACGCTTTCGCCGTCTTCTTCACGGGTGAGAAGCGGGTCGAGGTGTAATATTCCGTCAGTCCGAACAGCAGCGCCGTCACGGCGATGCCGATCAGCGAGCACAGGTACAGGTGCGACCAGCTCGGCGTGTTGACCGTGTCGCCGACCGACTTGAACGTCAGGTTGCGCATCAGCCAGTAGGTGATCGGCGCGAACGCGCCGGCCGCGAGCAGTCCGGAGACGACGAGACCCTGCAGCAGCGCGCGCTCGACGTTGCCCGTTTTCGATCGCACCGCGTAGGTTCCGATGATCGAGGCGACGATCGCCACGCCGCCGATCACCAGCGGGTAAAGCGCGACGCGCGTCGCCTCGTGGAACGTGAGCACGCCGAGCAGGATCACCGCGACCGCCGTGACCGCGTATGTCTCGAACAGGTCGGCCGCCATGCCGGCGCAGTCGCCGACGTTGTCACCGACGTTGTCGGCGATCGTCGCCGGGTTGCGCGGGTCGTCCTCGGGGATCCCGGCCTCGACCTTGCCGACGAGGTCGGCGCCGACGTCGGCGGCCTTCGTGAAGATGCCGCCGCCGAGCCTCGCGAACACCGAGATCAGCGAGCCGCCGAAGCCCAAGCCGACGAGCGCGTCGACCGCAGTCTTGGGGCTGTCGTTGAAGATCGCTGTGAGCGCGCCGTAGTAGCCGGCGACGCCGAACAGCGCCAGGCCGACGACGAGCATGCCGGTGATCGCGCCGCCGCGGAAGGCGACGCGCAGGGCCGGCGTGACGCCCCCCTGGGCGGCGTGGGCGACGCGCGCGTTCGAGCGCACCGAGACGTTCATGCCGATGTAGCCCGTCGCGCCGGACAGCAGCCCGCCGATCGCGAATCCACCGGCGACGGCGATGTCCTGGACGAAGATCAGCGCCACGAACAGCACGACGCCGACCACCGCGATCGTCGCGTACTGCCTGTTCAGGTACGCCTGGGCGCCTTCCTGGACGGCCCTCGAGATGCCCTGCATGCGCTCGTTCCCTGGCGAGAGCGCCAGCAGGGAGCGGGTCGTGAGAAGGCCATAGGCCACCGCACAGGCGGCGCAAACGAGGGCGATGACGACCCCATGGTTCGTCAGAAAGCTGCTCAACAGAAATCCTCCGCGGTCTGATTGGAGTGCCGCGCGAGGAGCCGCGCGCACGTATGTAGGCCGGTTCGCTCGGGGGTGTCACAACCCGGCGCAAACGCGGCGGGAGTCTATCGTGCGCGGCGGCGGGGTGCCGTCTCGCGGGGCCCGCCTCGTGACGCAAAGCCCCTGCACACGCCGATTCGCCCGATCCCCCGGGCTCAGCGCCCGGGCACCCACAGCCGGCCGCTCGACTCCGCCGGGCCCGGGCCCCCGTCGCCCGGCTGCTGCTCGCCCTCGGGCTGGGGCTCCTGCCCCGGCCGCTGCTCGGGCGTGCCGCCTGATTGCTGCTCGCCGGGCGGCGAGGACCCCTCGCCCGCCGCGCCGCCCGCGCGGAGCTCCTGCGCGTAGGCCATCTGCAGGCGCGACAGGGCGTCCTTGAGCGGCCCGAGCTCCTGCGGGATTCGACGCTCGAGGATCGCGAGCAGCGCGCTTGCGCCGTCGATCGCGTCGCGGACCTGCTCGAGGTCACGTCCGTCCTGACCCTCGCCCTGGCCGGGCGGCGGGCCCATCCGCCGGGCGCCGATGTTCAGCAGCGACACGGCCGACTGGGCGATCATGTCGACGGCAGTGATGCGGGCCAGTTCCGCCTCGTAGGCGGCGCGCAGCTCCTCTTCGCTCGGCGCGCCCGCCGGGCCGGCGGGGTTGGTGGGGTCCTGGGGACTGCTCATACGGGCACCTCCTGGGGGTATGTTCGCGCAGTCTCTGCGACGGAGGCGGCGAAGACCTCCTCGCGTCCCGCGCCGGCGTCGATCATCGCGCGTTGGCGCTGTGCGCCGTTTCGCTCCGGGAAGACCGGATCGAGACCCAGCTCGCCGCGGACCGGCTCGGTCCATGCGAGCAGTCGCTCGATCGCGGCACGGGCGGGAAACTCCTCTGCATCGGTCAGGTCGATCAGCTTCCCGTCCAGGCCGAAGCGAATCGCCCGCCACATGTTCTCCTCGACCAGGCGCGGGGCCGGGGCATCGAACGGCACGCCCTCGTCGATGTCGCGCAGCGCCTGGCCTATGCAGGCGACCATCAGCGCCGCGAGCGCCTCCGACTCACCGGCGCCGGCCTGCGCGTCGCAGATCCGCACCTCGACCGTGCCGAAGGCGAAATGCGGGCGCACCGACCACCAGACCTGGGTGAACTCGACAATCGAGCGCGTCCGCAGCAGGAACTCGATGTACTCCCTGTAGGCGCCCCAGCCGCCGAAGTGGTCGGGAATGCCGCAGCGCGGGAAGGACTTCGTGAAGCTCTGCGTGCGCGCCGTGTGCAGGCCGCTGTCACGACCGTCGAGGTACGGCGAGTTGGCGGAGATCGCGAGCAGCTGTGGCAGCACCGGGCGCAGCCGGTCGCACACCTGCACAGCGCGGTCGATGCCGTTGACGCCGGCGTGGATGTGGAGGCTGAACGTGTTGTTGCGCCAGGCGACGTACCTCAGGCCTTCCTCGACGCGCCGGTAGTGCTCGGTGTCGATGATCGACTGGCAGCGGTAGTCGGCCCACGGGTGCGTGCCCGTCGCGCCGAGCGCGACGCCGTGCTCGGCGGCCAGCGCGAACATCCGCCCGCGGCGCTCGCGCTGGTGGGCGAGCGCGTCTGCGAAGTTCGCGCCGGCGCCCGAGATCACCTCGATCTCCGAGGAGATCAGCTCGCCTGCGACGGCCTCGCGCAGTACCGGGTCCCGGTCGGCGGCAGCGCGCAGCTCCTCATAGCGGGGCACGAGGTCGAGGCTCTCGCGGTCGAGGATCGAGAACTCCTCCTCGATCCCGACGGTGAGGTCGGTGGACGCGGCGAACCGCTGCTCGGCTCGGTCTAGGTCCTCGAGGTTCATTTGGGTTTCCTCGTGCGGCGTGGCCGCCGCTCAGGTCAGGTAGAAGTACAGCGCGTAGAGCAGATCGACGGCGGGGCTCGAGGTGTGGACGGTCACCTCGGGCGGCACGTCGAGCAGCGACTCGGAGTAGTTGAAGATGATCTTCACGCCGGCGTCGACGAGCTCGTCGGCGAGCCCCTGCGCGGCCTGGTTGGGGACGGCCAGGACGCCCACGACGATGTCCTCGTCCTCGACGACCTGGCGCAGGTCGGCGATGTGGCGCACGGCCTGCGCGCCGACCTGGCTGCCGACCTTCGCCCGGTCGTTGTCGAAGATCGCGACTACGCGGAAGCCGTGGTCGGCGAAGATTTCCGAGGAGGCGATCGCCTTGCCGAGATGCCCGGCGCCGATCAGCGCGATGTTGTGCTGGCCGGCCGTTCGCAGGATCTTGCGGATCTGCGAGACGAGCGCCTCGACGTTGTAGCCGACGCCGCGCTTGCCGAACTTGCCGAAGCCCGACAGGTCGCGGCGGATCTGCGTGGAGTTGACGTGCGTGTAGTCGGAGAGCTCCTGCGAGGAGATCGTCTCCTTGCCCATCTTCTTGGCCTGCGTGAGCACCTGCAGATAGCGCGACAGGCGCGCGGCGACGCCGAGCGAGAGCCGCTCGCTCGAAGCTCCCCCGCCAGGTGGGCCGGACTCAACGGCCCCCGCCGCCGGTTCTCCGTAGCTCATCGGCGTGACTCTAGACGCTCGCGCACGACCGCCTCCTGCACGAAGTATTCACACAGCTCCTCCCCGTCCTCGGTCCGGACAACCGGAATCCGGTCGAAGTAAGCGCGGTGCAACTGCTCGTCGCTCGTGATGTCCAGCTCGGCCAGCTCGAAGCCGAGCTCCTCCTGCAGCCCGCGCAGCACGGCGATCGCCTCGACGCAGAGATGGCAGCCGGGCTTGGAGTAGACGGTCAGCACCGTCACCGCGCTGTTTCCCCCGTGGCGTACGCGTCGAGCGACAGGTAGTCGGGGTACTCCAGGCGCCTGCCGTACCTCGCGGCGCTTGCGATCATCGCCGCGTTGTCGGTGCAGAGGCTGCGCTCGGGCACGTGCACCGTCGCGCTCAGCTCGCCGAGCCGGCGTCGCAGCTCGCCGTTCGCCGCGACGCCGCCGCCGACCGCGAGGCGGCCGAGCCCGGTCCGTTCCAGCGCGCGCTCGGAGCGCGTGATCAGGCTGGAGACGATCGCCGCCTGGTAGGAGGCGGCGAGGTCCGCTGCACGAGCGGCCGTCTGCTCGGACCCGAGCTCACGGGTCGCGTACAGCAGCGCCGTCTTCAGGCCGGCGAACGAGAAGTCGAGCCCTTCGGCGAAGGCCTTGCGAGGCGCGCCGCGGCGTACCTCGCCCGGCGAGCCCGGGAAGGAGAAGGCGGTGGGGTCGCCACCGGCGGCGAGCTGCTCGAGGGCCGCGCCGCCGGGATAGCCGAGGCCGAGCATGCGGGCGCCCTTGTCGAATGCCTCGCCGGCCGCGTCGTCGAGCGTGCGGCCGAGCACCTCGTAGCCGTCGTGCTCGGTGACCAGCGCCAGCAGCGTGTGACCCCCGGAGGCGATCAGGCAGACGAACGGCGGCTCGAACGGTCCGCCGTCGCCGTCGGTCAGGAAGTTGGCGGCGACGTGTCCCTGCAGGTGGTCGACAGGAGCGAAAGGGAGCCGCCGCGCGGCTGCAAGGGCCTTCCCGGTGGAGAGCCCGACGAGCAGCGCTCCGACGAGGCCCGGGCCCTGCGTGGCGGCGAGCAGGCCGATCTCCTCGAGCGTCGCGCCTGCCTGCTCGAGCGCGCTGTCGACGACGACGTTGACAAGCTCGAGATGGTGGCGCGAGGCGATCTCCGGGACGACGCCGCCGAAGCGGTCGTGAACGTGCTGGGAGGAGATCACGCTCGAGCGGGCGCGGCCGTCGTCGTCGAGGACGGCGGCGCACGTGTCGTCGCAGCTCGTCTCCAGCGCGAGGATCGTCATACCGGCCCGGGATTGGGCACGTCGTCCAGCGAGCCCGTGAGCGTCGCCGGAGTACGCCACATCACGAGCGCGTCCTCGCCGTTGTCCTGGTAGTAGCGGCGGCGCATGCCGGCCCCGCGGAACCCTTCGCGCTCGTACAGGTGGATCGCGACAGCGTTCGAGCGGCGCACCTCCAGCGTGTAGCGCGCCCGCGGGTCGTCCACCCGTGCATACAGCTCCGCGAGCAGGGCCGTCGCAAGGCCGCGGCGCTGGTATTCGAGGTCGACAGCGATGTTCATGATGTGCCAGACCGTGTCGTAGCGAGAGCAGATCATGTACGCGACGAGCCGCTCCTCCGTGAACGCCGCCAGGCACACGCCCGACTCCTTGGAGAGCTCGAGCACGAACATCGCGAGCGACCACGGCGTCGGGAACACGCGGCGCTCGACGGCGATCACCTGTGGCAGATCCGGATAGGAGAGCGTCCGGATCTGGATCG
The DNA here is from genome assembly GCA_025963965.1 of Solirubrobacterales bacterium. Lineage (GTDB taxonomy): Bacteria > Actinomycetota > Thermoleophilia > Solirubrobacterales > Solirubrobacteraceae > Palsa-744. Next base: position 11,847 of record JAOPZS010000024.1, on the reverse strand, counting down.
GCTGCGGCGCTTCGGCGGTGGGGATCGTCGAGCGCTCGCTCACGAGGCCCCTCCGCCGGCGCCCTCGAGGGCCAGCTCGGCGTCCGGCCGGCGCAGGTAGTCGGGCAGCACGTCGCCGTATCCGACGCTCGGTGCCGTGACCCCGAGCTCGGCGATCGCAACCCCCCGCAGCAGATGCTCCGGCGCGGAGTCGGCGGGGACGTGGATGCCGGCGGCCTCGAGCTCGGCGCGGTAGCGCACGGCTCCGTCGCCGATCCCGACGGGACGCTCGCCCTCGGCGAGACCGGCCTCGCCGAGCAGCGCCGCGATCTCGCCCGGGGGCAGCGCGCGAGCGCCCGCGAGCTCGCCCTCTCCGGGCGAGTAGGCCGCGGCGAAGACCTCGCCCCGGCGAGCGTCGATCGTCGCGACGAGGGCTCGCGGCTGCTGTGAGCCCATCGCCCCATGGGCCAGCGCGCGCAGGCTCGAGACGGCGACGAGCTCGGCCCCGAGCGACTGCGCCAGCCCGCGCGCCGTGGCGATCCCGACGCGCAGTCCGGTGAACGTGCCCGGGCCGGCGCCGACGGCGATCCGATCGACCTGCTCGAGTCCCAGCGCAGCGTGCGAGAGCAGCTCGTCGGTCATCGCCAGCAGCCGCGTGGCGTGGCCGGGATGGCCGCCGGGAGCGGGGTCGTCGCGCGCTTCTCGTGTCGTCCCGTCGGCGAGGCGCAGCGCGACGGCGGTCGCCGAGGTGGCCGTGTCGAGGCCGAGCACGATCATCGTGGCGCTCCCGTCGCGGCCAGGTCGACGATCTCGATGCTGCGGCGCTCCCCGCCGGCGTGGGCGAGCGTCACGAGCAGCCTCGCTCCGGACAGCTCCGGCTCGCCGTCGGGCGGCCACTCCACGAACGCGATGCGCCCGGCGCCGAGGTAGTCGGCGAGCAGGTCGGGATCCTCAGCTTCGAGCCCGGCGAGGCGATACAGGTCGAGGTGCGAGACAGTCAGATCGCCCGCGCGGTAGCGGTGACCGATCGAGAACGTGGGGCTCGTGACGGGGTCCTCGACGCCGAGGGCGCGGGCGGCGCCGCGAACGAGCGTCGTCTTGCCGGCTCCGAGCTCGCCGCGCACCAGCACGAGATCGCCGTCGACGAGCGTCGAGGCGAGCTCTCCACCGAGCGATTCGGTCTCGTCGGGACCGGTCGTCTGCACTCTGCGAGCAGCCACCCCGTGACTCTAGAGCCTGCCCGGCATGGCCAATGGCGCCGAACCGGCCCCAAAAACAGACCGGCCCGCGGGAGAATGAAACGCGGGCCGGTCGTTACTCCTGGAGGGATGGAGACAGGACCTACATCGGCAGCCGGGGCCGCTCGCTTTAGGGCCTCGCTGAATTTGTTCGACGGCCTCCGGAAAACCCCTCGTTTGCAGGGTTTTTTTCGTAGAGGTCGCGTCCAGTCCGCGTGGACACCGCCTAGAACAGCCCCAGCTGGTCGATCTCCGCCGGCGCGGCAGGGACCTCGGGCGGTGCGTGCGGCGCGGGCTGGGGCGTCCGCTCGGGCTCGGGCTCAGGCTCCGGCGGCGCCTCCGCCGCAGCGGGCTGCTCGGGCGGCCCCAGCGAGAGCAGCTCGGGCAACCGCGCGAAGTCCTCGCGCAGCGTCGCGAGCATGCGCGGCGTGTAGAGCGCGGCCGCCGGGTGGAAGATCGGGTAGAGCCGCACGGCACGACTGCCGAGCTCGATGATCTCCGGCTGGCCGTGCAGCCGCGTGATCCCGGTCGGGTCGCCGCGCAGCAGCTTCGTCGAGAAGTTCCCGAGGCTGCAGATCACCGACGGTTCGATCAGCTCGACCTGGCGGAGCAGGTACTCGTGGCAGTTGTCGATCTCGATCGGCTGCGGGTCGCGGTTGCCGGGGGGACGGCAGTTGTGTACGACCCCCCCTGCTGTGACGAAATTGTGCGTCTCGTCCACGTCGAGGCAGAAGAACGTCGTATCACCGCGCTTGTGATCGGTGACGTCTTCGGCTTCTACCGCGTCGTAGAGCACCCTGGTCGGTCCTGTCGCAAACGCGCCCGCCTGCTCGTGGGAATGCGAGAAGGTCAATGGCGAAGGACCGGCCGTCAGAGAACCGCCGCCGAGCACCGTGGCGCACACCAGGTCGTGGGCGAGCGTGCTCATTCCCTGGCCTGTGGCGAGCCGGTCGGACGGCACGAGCTGCTCAACGGGGACGTATCCACGTTCTGTGAGCACCGGATGATCGCCTGTCAGCTGCACGCACGGGTCTGGCGCGCCGACCCGCTCTGCCGAGGCGTACGTCAGCCGAAATACGCGGCGCCCGCCAAGCGGCGTCGCGTGCCATCCGGTGACGCGACGTCGGACCAGTCCGCCGGACGAATCGACCGACATCACGGTGCCTGTGTAGCGAGCCCGTACCAGGCGACCGATGCGCTCCCACGATCGGTCACCGAGCTGGACAGGCGCGTCGTAGCTGAGGCACTTCAAGGTGTTCGCGATGAACACCTCATCGCGTGAGAGCCCGATCTCCTCGAGAAGCTTGCCGAGCAGCTTCCCCGCCCTGCCGACGAACGGCAACCCCTGCTCGTCCTCGCTGGCACCAGGAGCCTCGCCGACGAACATCAAGTCCGCGTCGGCGTTTCCGGCTCCGAACACGACGTTCTTGCGGGTCGCCGCGAGCTCGGCACAGCGAGTGCAGCCTCGAGCCTGCACCAGTAGCTCCTTGAGCGCCTCGCGACGCTCTGCCGCCGGGATTCTGCCGCCTTCGGAGCCCATCACCGCATGCTAGTTCCTCGATGCGAGAGGTCATTGGCCGGCCCGGGAGCGTGTCGCCAACATCGGTGTGGCAGGTGAGCGATGATCTGCAAATGGCCGCATCCACCGAGATCGACGTGACCGCGCCGTTCGCCGGCGTCGTCGTCGCGATCCACGGCGATCACGCCGAGGAGGTCGGTGCCGGCTCGCCGCTGGTGGTGCTCGAGGCGATGAAGATGGAGCACGAGGTGCTCTCCGAGACGGCAGGCGTGATCGGGGAGCTGGCGGTCGCGGTGGGCGACGCCGTCGAGGAGGGGCAGCTGCTGTTGAGGATGACCCCCGGCGACGGCGTCGCGGCGAGGGCGCCGGCCGTTAACGGAGCTGCCGCGACCGGCGAGCGCGAGGATCTGCGGGCGGTGCGTGAACGCCATGAGATCGGCCTCGACGCCGCTCGCGCCGATGTGGTCGCACGCCGCCACGAGCACGGCCGGCGAACGGCGCGCGAGAACCTCGCCGACCTGCTCGACGAGGGCAGCTTCGTCGAGTACGGGCCGCTGCTGTTCGCCGCCCAGGAGCAGCGCCGCAGCCGCGAGGAGCTGATCGCCCGGACGCCCGCCGACGGGCTCGTCGGCGGCGTCGGCTCGATCGAGGGCGAGCCGTGCGTGGCGATGTCCTACGACTACATGGTCCTGGCCGGCACCCAGGGGATGCGAAACCACATGAAGAAGGATCGCTTGTTCGACGTCGCCGAGCGGCGGCGGCTGCCCGTGGTGCTCTTCGCCGAGGGTGGCGGTGGGCGCCCGGGCGACGTGGACATGCCGATCGTCGCGGGCCTCGACTGCCGTGCGTTCGAGCTGTTCGCCGGGCTGAGCGGCCTCGTGCCGCTCGTCGGGATCGCCTCGGGCAACTGCTTCGCGGGCAACGCCGCCCTGCTCGGCTGCTGTGACGTCGTGATCGCCACCGAGGACGCAAGCATCGGCATGGGCGGGCCGGCGATGATCGAGGGCGGCGGCCTTGGCGTGTTCAGCGCGGCTGAGGTCGGCCCGATCGACGTGCAGCACGCAAACGGCGTCGTCGACCTCCGCGCCGCAGACGACGCACAGGCGGTCGCGCTGGCACGGCGCTACCTCGGCTACTTCTCAGGCGATCACGCGCCGGGAGCGGTGCCCGACCAGGAGCTGCTGCGGGACGCGATCCCCGAGCAGCGCAAGCGCGTGTATGACATCCGCCGCGTCGTCGACGGCCTGTTCGACGAGGGCTCGGTGCTGGAGCTGCGCGACGGCTTCGCGCCGGGGATGCTGACGGCGCTCGCCCGTGTCGACGGGCGCCCGCTCGGCGTCGTCGCGAACGACCCGACGCATCTCGGCGGCGCGATCGACGCCGACGGCGCGGACAAGGCGTCCCGCTTCCTGCAGCTCTGCGACGCGTTCGAGCTGCCCGCGCTGTTCCTGTGCGACACGCCCGGCTTCATGGTCGGCCCGGCAGCCGAGCGGACGGCCACGGTACGGCACTTCTCGCGGATGTTCCTGACCGGCGCGAACCTGACGGTGCCGACCGGGACGATCGTGCTGCGCAAGGGCTACGGCCTTGGCGCCCAGGCGATGGCCGGCGGCGGCTTCAAGGCCCCCCTGTTCACGGTCGCGTGGCCCACGTCGGAGTTCGGCGCGATGGGCCTCGAGGGCGCCGTCAGGCTCGGCATGCGCCGGGAGCTCGAGGCGATCGAGGACGAGGACGAGCGCGAACGCGTCTTCTCGGCGACCGTGGCGGCGGCCTACGAGCGCGGCCGCGGGGTCAACATGGCGGCATACGGCGAGATCGACGACGTGATCGATCCGGCCGACTCGCGGCGCTGGATCGCCATGCTGTTCGAGCGCGACGGCGGCGGCTGGCGCGCGCGCCCGGGCAAGAAGCGCCCGAACATCGACGCCTGGTAGGCCTGGCGCTGGCGCCGGCGAGGCGGCAGGCGTAGTGTGAGCCTGCAAACGAGGCAGAGGAGATGGGGATGGCGAGCACCGAGACCCAGGCCATGACGACGGGCGACGACGATGCTGCGATCGCCGAGCTGTATGAGGTGGTCGAGCGCCAGCGCGCGGGCTTCCTGACGGACCCCTTCCCCTCCCTGGCGGAGCGCCACGAGCTGCTCGGTGCGCTCGCGGGAATGCTGATGAGCCACCGCTCCCAGATTCAGGAGGCGCTGAGCAGCGACTTCGGGGTTCACCCTCCCCTGGCTGCCGATCTGATCGAGATCCTCGGCCCGGCCGGCCGCGCGGTGTATGCGGCCGAACAGCTGGAGAGCTGGATGGCGCCGGAGCCGCGGGCGGCGGACCCGGCCCTGTACGGATCGGGCCGGGCATTCGTGCAACCGCAGCCGAAGGGCGTGATCGGCAACATCGTCCCCTGGAACTTCCCGTTCGATCTCTCCGTCGGCCCCCTGATCGAGATGCTCGCGGCGGGAAACCGCGTCGTGATCAAGCCCTCGGAGTACACGCCCGCCTGCGCGGAGCTGCTGCAGGAGATGGTCCGCGCGACGTTCGACCGCGATCGCGTCGACGTCGTCGTGGGCGGGCTCGGACTCGCCCGAGCGTTCACGCGCGTGCGCTGGGATCACCTCCTCTACACGGGCAGTCCCGCGATCGGGCGCGAGATCGCCAAGGCGGCGGCCGAGCAGCTGGTTCCGGTGACACTCGAGCTCGGCGGCAAGTGCCCTGCCATCCTCACGGCGGACAGCATCGACGCGGAGTCTGTCAAGCAGGTGATCGGAACGAAGTCCCTGAAGAACGGGCAGATGTGCATCTCGGTCGACTACTGCCTCGTGCCGCGCGAGCAGCTCGAGGAGTTCGCGCGCCTGGCAGCCGACCACGTGCGCGAGTCGATGCCGGGCTACTGCACGTCGGACAGCTGCACGGGAATGATCTCCAGCCGCCACGCCCAGCGAATCGAGACGATGCTCGACGAGGCGCGGGCGCGCGGTTGTGACGTCCGGCCGCTCGAGGACGCCGGCGAGCTCGACCCGGCGACCCGTCAGCTGCCGATCTCGCTGGTGCTCGATCCCCCCGACGACCTCGCCCTGATGCAGGAGGAGGTGTTCGGACCGATCCTGCCCGTGAAGGCCTACGACGAGCTCGACGAGGCGATCGCGCATGTCAACGCCGGCGAGCGCCCGCTGGCCCTATACGTGTTCTCCAAGCAGGAGGCCCTCGCCGAGGACGTTCTCCGGCGGACGACCTCGGGTGGCGCCTGCGTCAACTCAGCTGCCGTGCACGGCGCGCTCGCCTCGCTGCCGTTCGGCGGCATCGGCCAGAGCGGCTCCGGACGCCACCACGGCGTCGAGGGCTTCCGCGAGTTCTCCAACCCGCGCGGCGTGTTCGTCCGCGGCGAGGAAGACCTGATCGAGGCTTTCGCGCCGTCGTACGGGCCTGCGGCTCAGGCCGTGGCCGACGCCGCCTTCGCCGGTGGCGCCTGAGGCCGGCAGGGGCGTCGCGTGAAGGTCGTCGCCGTCGCAGCCAACCAGCCCCAGGCTGAGCTGATCATCGGGCGCCTGGCGGAGATCGGCATCACGGCGGTCATGCAGTACGCGCTGAGCAACCCGGAGATGGGCGCGTCGGGGGCGCGCACGATCTACGTCGAGGAGCGCGACCTCGAGCGCGGACGCGCCCTGCTCGCGGTCGACGAGCCGTCGTTCAGCGACGAGGAGCTGACCGAGCTGAGCGAAGCAGCGGGGCGGGAAGCACGCGACCTCGAAGGCGGAACGGACAATGGCAAGAGCTGACGGCGCCAGTGATGTGGCCCTGAGCCGGCTCGCCGTCCTCTGTGACCCTCCGCACACGGGCAGGCGGGTCCCTTGCGTCAGGGACGTCCATGTGTATCATCGGGTCCAGGCCGTCACCGGCGATTCCCGGGATGGACCACTGAGTATCTAGCGCCGCATCTAAGTCGCGCCGGTATCCGCGAGGAACTGGACCGAAATCAGATGAGCACACCGATCCCGACCCCCGCACCCCGATGAGGGTGCTGCGCACTGTCGCCGCTCTGCGCAAGGAGCTCGCGCCTGCTCGCCGCCGAGGGCTGCGCGTCGCGCTGGTGCCGACGATGGGCGCGCTGCACGACGGCCACCTGTCCCTGATCTCCCAGGCGCGCGAGGATTGCGACGTCGTCGTCGTCTCGCTGTTCGTCAACCCGGCCCAGTTCAACGAGCGCAGCGACCTCGAGCGCTATCCCCGCGACGAGTCGCGCGACCGCGAGCTGGCCGCGGCGAGTGGCGCGGACGTGCTGTTCGCCCCCTCCGCCGAGGAGGTCTACCCGGCGGGCTTCGCCACGTCCGTCGATGTGCTCGGCGTCAGCGAGCGCCTCGAGGGCGAGTCACGTGGGGCAGAGCACTTCCGCGGCGTTGCCACGATCGTCGCGAAGCTGCTCGGCATGGCGCTTCCCGACGTCGCCTACTTCGGCCAGAAGGATGCCCAGCAGGTCGTCGTGATCCGGCGCCTCGTGGCCGACCTCAACCTGCCCGTCGCGATCGAGGCGCTGCCGACGGTCCGCGAGCCGGACGGGCTTGCGATGTCGAGCCGCAACGCCCTGCTCTCGGAAGTCGAGCGCGAGCGGGCGCGATCGCTGTCCGCTGCCCTGGAGGCGGCGACGCGCCTGGCGGCAGCCGGCGAGCGCTCGGCCGATGCGCTGCTCGCGAGCGGACGCGAGGTGCTGGAAGGCGCCGGCGTGGAGCTCGACTACCTCGCGCTCGTCGACCCCGACACGCTCGAGCCCGTCGAGCTGCTCGAGCGCCCGGCGCTGCTCGCGGTGGCTGCGCGCGTCGGTCAGGTGCGCCTCATCGACAACGCGATCCTCGCACCGGCCGTCAGTCAGACCTCGAAAGGAAAGGCGATACAGACGTGCAGCGCGTGATGCTCAAGTCAAAGATCCACCGAGCGACGGTGACCGACTCCGACCTGCACTACGTCGGCTCGATCACGATCGACCCCGACCTGCTCGAGGCGGCCGACATCCTCGAGCACGAGCAGGTGCACGTCGTCGACGTCGACAACGGCGCCCGCTTCGAGACCTACACGATCCCGGGGCGGCGCGGCTCGGGCGAGATCTGCGTCAACGGCGCGGCCGCCCGGCTGGTCCACCACGGCGACACCGTGATCGTCATCTCCTATGCCAGCTACGAGCCTGCCGACCTCGAGCGCTACGAGCCGCGCGTCGTGCACGTAGAGGCCAAGACGAACCGCATCATCACCATCGACGACGAGGTGGCGACGCTGCTCTCCTGAGCGCGCGTCAACCGACGATCAGAGAGGAACAGCGACCATGTCCAGCCAGCCCGACATCAAGGCACCCTCAGACCCCGGCCGACTGCCGATGACGCTTCCGATCCTGGCCGAGAAGAAGCGCCTCGGCGAGCCGATCGTGATGGTCACCGCCTACGACTACCCGAGCGCGCGCGCCGCCGAGTCGGCCGGCGTCGATCTCGTCCTCGTCGGGGACTCCGCGGCGACGACCGTGCTCGGCTACAGCGCGACGACGCCGGTTCTCCTCGAGGACATGCTCGTGCTCGCCCGTGCCGTTCGCCGCGGGTTGAAGACGCCGCTGCTGATCGGCGATCTGCCGTTCGGCTCCTATGAGGTCTCCGACGAGCAGGCGATCACGACGGCGATGCGGATGATCAAGGAGGCGGGCTGTGACGTCGTCAAGCTCGAGGGTGGAGGCGAGGCCTCCGTACGGCGCGCGCGCGCGATCATCGGCGCCGGGATCCCGGTGATGGGCCACGTCGGCCTGACCCCGCAGACCTCGACGGCGCTGGGCGGATGGAAGGCGCAGGGGCGTACGGCAGCGGCTGCCGCGAAGATCGCCGAGGAGGCGCTCGCGCTGCAGGACGCCGGATGCTTCGCGATCGTCTTCGAGGCGATTCCGGCCGCCGTGACCGAGGAGCTGATGCCGCGCATCGAGGTGCCCGTGATCGGTATCGGCGCCGGCCCCGCCACGGACGGGCAGGTGCTCGTGTTCCACGACCTGCTCGGGATCCGCGACGGACTCGGGCCGCGCTTCGTCAAGCGCTACGCGAACCTCCAGCAGGAGATGAACGAGGGCGTCGCCGCATACGCAGAGGACGTGCGCACGGGCCGCTATCCGGGCCCGGAGCACACCTACAAGATCGACCCGTCCGAGCTGGCGGAGCTGCACGCGCTGCTGCGCTGAGGATCGTCCCGGCCCGGCGGGCCTTTCGGCCGCTCGAGGTTTGAGGTCCGGATCGCCGGGTAGGGCTTCAGACGGCGCAAAAGCAGACCAGCCTCACGCCGTCTACGTGGACGGCACCCGCGTCTGCGTCGCGCGAATCTCGATCGAACTACAAAGGGAGAAGCTGCTTATGACCCTTCGCCGCATGCGGTTGCTGATGCTCGTGCCGTGCGTCCTCGCTCTCACGCTATTCGCAGGTGCTGGGAGCGCCGCGGCCTGGGCGCCGGCGTCCAGCGCGACGATCCGCCCGGGCGTGATGACGTTCACCGGAGGATCCTCCTTCCTCGGCGGCGGTGGCCAGTGCACGGCCAACTTCGTCTACACCGACTCGAGCGGCAACGTGTATCTCGGCCAAGCGGCGCACTGCTCCTCGACCGGCGAAAGCACCGAAACGAACGGCTGCACGTCGAAATCGCTGCCGATCGGCACGGCGATCTACGCCGGCGATCTCGTCAACGGCGGCGTGCAGGCGGGCACGAAGATCGGCACGCTCGCCTACAACTCGTGGATCACGATGAAAGAAAAAGGCGAGAAAGACGCCAACACGTGCGCCTACAACGACCTCGCACTGATAAAGATCGACCCGAGCCAGACAGGGAAAGTCAACCCGACCGTGCCCTTCTGGGGCGGCCCGAACGGACTCGCCGGGGGCGTCTCCCAGCAGGGCGAACAGGTCTACACCTACGGCAACTCGATCCTGCGGCTCGGGACCAGCGTGCTCCGGCCCAAGACGGGCGTCAGCCTCGGTGACCTGGAAGCGACCGAAGGCTGGAGCCAGGAGGTCTACACCGTCACGCCGGGCATACCCGGCGACTCGGGCAGCGCCTATATGAACGCCACCGGTGGCGCCCTGGGCGTGCTCTCGACCGTCGAGTTCGCTCCGCTGCCCGCCGCCAACGGCGTCGGCACCCTGCCGAAGGAGCTCGCCTACGCCAATACGGCAACCGGCCTCGGCCTGCAGGTGGCAAGCGGGACGGCGCCCTTCAAATCGCCGCCGGTTCCCCCCGCCGAATAGGGCCTGATCCGTGGGGGCCGGGCGCGATCTGCGCCCGGCCCCACGTCAGTTCTCCTCCCCGGCCATTTCGCCTATCGGGCGACGACGCTCGGCCGTGAGGAACGGTTAGTTAGCGGCGAGCGGCTCGCCGAAGCGCTCGGCGAAGGCGAACTCCTCGACGGGCCGGCGCGACAGCGACTTCGGCCAGGGATCGGCACGGTGCCCGACGCCGATGTGGGCGGCGAGCGCGATGTCGTCGGGGATCGCCAGCAGCTCCCGCACCTCCCGCTCGGCCGGCACGAGCAGCGTCGTCATCGACGCGCCCAGCCCCTCGTTGCGTAGTGCCAGCAGCACGTTCTGGGCGAATGGGTAGACCGACGCGCCGCCGACGATCGACGTCCTCGGCAGCGACTCGTCCGTCACGGCGAGATCGGACAGCTGCACGCCGAGCACGAGGTGCACGGGCACCTCCGCGAGCTTCTCGGCGTACTCGTTCGCTCGGCGCACCATCTGCGTGCGCTTGGGGTCGAAGGCGTCGGGATCGGCGAGCATCTTCGCGCCGCCGGTGATCTCCATGTAGGCGCGCCAGTGCGGCAGGTACAGGTCCCGCAGCGCGGCTCGCTTCTCCGGGTCGGTGACGACGACCACGCGCCAGCCCTGGCGGTTGCCACCGCTCGGCGCGAAGCGCGCCGCGTCGAGCGCCCGCACGATCGCGGCGCGGTCGACCGGCTGGTCTGTGAAGCGCCTGCTCGTCGGCGCGCAGCGCATCACCTCGTCGAGCTCCATGGCCGCCACGCTATCCGTTCTCGTAGGCGATCCGCCGCAAGACCTTCGCCGGGGCGCCGGCGGCGATCGAGAACGGCTCGATGTCACGCGTGACGACGCTGTTCGCGCCGATCACGCAGCGCTCGCCGATCGTCACGCCGCTCGTCACGACGACATTCGCCCCGAGCCAGCAGTTGTCGGCGATCCGCGTCGGGCCCTTGCTGTCGAACCCCTGCCAGGTGATCGGCTTGTCGGGATCGTCGAAGCGGTGGTTGGCGTCGGTCACGAAGCACCCGTTGGCGAGCATGCAGTGCTCGCCGATCTCGACGAGCTCGTGCGCGGCGACCATCACGTTGCGGTTCAGGAACGTGCCGGCGCCGATCGACACCCGCGCGCTGTCCGGCGCCGTGATCCAGACGCCCGGCTCGAACAGCGCCCCCTCCCCGACGCGCAGGCGCCCCTCGCGCATCGCCTCGAGCACGTTGCCCTCCAGCGGCCAGCGCGCGAAGGCGCCGCGCCGCATCAGCTGCCAGTGGATCTGCGCGCGGTTCCAGGGCAGGCTGTTGCGCTGATACCAGCGCCACTTCTGCGCCCACAGGCGCCCGCGGGAAGGCAGGCTGCTCACCGCGGGGAGCTTCGCACGTGCCCGCGACGCCTGGTGCGCGACCCCAGCCGATGCACGCGAAGTTGGGTGGCGCATCGGCCCAATCTGGGTGATCCTGCCGATGTCCGAGCGGACGGCCGCGCATACCGTGCTTCTACGCAGCGAGTTGGTCAGGGCAAGGACCTGGAGCCTTGCCTCCGAGTGGACAAGGAGATTGAAATGAGCATCGACAAGCGAATCCCATCCCTGCTGGCGAGCGCACTCGTGGTCGGCGCCGTCGCCCTGCCGTCGGCCGCGCAGGCGCGGGCGAACACGAATCCCATCAACGCGAGGGACGTCGCCGCGGTCGAAGCGACTACGAGCACGTCGGAAGGCTCCGACTTCCAGTGGGGGGACGCCGGGATCGGGGCCGCCGGAGCCGGGCTGCTGCTGGGCGCCGCCGTCGCCGCGACGCAGACCTCGCGCCGTCGTCGCTTCCGCAGCACCGCCACCGGCTGATCTTCGCCAGGGGGCGACC
>JAOPZS010000017.1 GCA_025963965.1 Solirubrobacterales bacterium | reverse complement strand
GCTGAGTCAATGTGGTCGTTCCTACAGGGCCACAAGACGGCCGGCCTCCCTTGGGTCTCCCCCACGGCTCGCGTGATGCACGGTCTTCTCGTCGCGGCCGTTGGGGCGCTCGCGCTGGTCCTCTTCTGGGCCAAGCGGCGCCAAACGCGCGTCGGGCTCGCTGCCGCGTCCGCGGCGCTGCTCCTGGCGATCGAGATGTGCCTGAGCTACTACGCGTTCAGCTACGTCCTGTGGTTCGCGCCGCTCGTCCTCATCGCAGCTCTCGGCAAGCCCGGCCAACTGCCGAACGGCGCCAGCTCCAGCGAGACAGAAGCGGCCCGGACGAGCCTGAACTCCGCCACGAGGCGCCGCGACCCAGGGCCAGTCGTGGCAACAGCCGGGCGTCGCTCACGCTCCTCACCATCGGGGTGACCGTCGCAACTACGGACCCGGCTTGCCGTTCGGTACGACCGGCGTGACTGGCCGATCCCCGGCTGCCGCGGACTCTCGTTTGAGGAATGCCCCTAGCTCCTGGATCGTGCTCATCAACGGCGCCGGGAAGACCACGGTGGAGTTCTTGTCGACCGCGATCTCCACGAGAGTCTGCAAGTTGCGCAGCTGCAGAGCAAGCGGGTGATCCATCATCACATCGGATGCGCGCGCAAGCTCGCCGGCTGCCAGCGCCTCGCCCTCGGCGGCGATGATCTTCGCGCGCTTCTCGCGCTCGGCCTCGGCCTGGCGCGCCATCGCACGCTTCATTGAGTCGGGCAGCTGGATGTCCTTGAGCTCGACGGTTGTGACCTTGATGCCCCACTCCTCGGTCTGAACGTCGAGGATCTCGCGGATGTTCTGGTTGATCTTGTCGGTCTCAGAGAGGGTCTCGTCGAGTGTGTGGCGCCCAACTACCGCGCGCAGCGTGGTCTGCGCGATTTGGTTGATCGCGGCTTCGACGTTCTCGATCGCGATAACCGAGCGGACGGGGTCGGCGACGCGGTAGTAGGCGACGGCCGAGACGTCCACGCTGACGTTGTCGCGGGTGATGATTCCCTGAGACTGAATCGGCATCGTCACGATCCGCAGAGACACGCGGTGAACGACGTTGACGAAGGGGACGAAAACGATCAGTCCAGGCCCGCGCGCGCCATCCTTCACCTTGCCCAGATGGAAGACCACAGCCCGTTCGTACTGCCTCAAGATTCTCACTGAGCAGGCGAGCAGGATAAGCGCCACCAGCATCAATGCGACGATCACGTAGATCATGTCGTGTCACTTTCGTGGGGGACGATACCGGTCAGGTAACTGTGAGCAGACATGCTTCACACGCTTACCCCTGCGGTCTGGATCGCGCCATCCGGGACCTCGACGGCCTGACGTGGGGCGCCTGTGTCCTTGGCGGCGTCCGCGGCTTTGTCGAGCTCATCGAGGTAAGGCGCCAGATAGAGCGCAGCGATCTTGCTCGGGGGCGACCAGGTCGGCGTGTGGCTTGCCTCCGAGCTGAATCCGTGGCCGCCGCTGATCTGCGCGGTCAGATACAGCGGCTGGTCGTAGGTCAGCAGCTTGGCGTGGATCACCGGGTCAAACGGCTTGGGCGTCACCGCTGCGCCGGCCAGCGCTGCGACCGATTCGGCTGCGGCGTCGGCCTGCTGCGCGCCCAGGCCGCCTTGCTTGATCGGGAAGTCGATCGCATCGCCGGCAGCGTAGATGGGTCCTTTGACCTCTCGTACGTGGCCATGCTGGTCGACGGGGATGAAGCCGTTCTCGCCAAGCGGTATCCCACGAACGCCCGGCCCGTACAGCTCAGGCAGAGCGACCACACGATCTACCTTCAGGCGACGGTTGCCCGGGTTGATAACGACTTCGTTGGCCTCGGGCACCTCGGCGTATGCGGAGGTGATCGTTTGCACGTTCGCACGCTGCAGGAGCTCCGAGACGGTGTCACTTGCGCCCTGGCCGAAGATCGTCAGGGGGCTGTCCTCGGGGGTGACGATCGTCGTAGCGAGCTCGGCTTGAGTGTCGTATGCGCGCCCGGCGGTCATCAGCGCGAGCTCGTACAGCGGCAGCGGCCAGGCCATTCTGCCCGGGGAGACGAATGCCATGCTGTGGATGTAGCCGCCCTCGACGTCCTGGATCAGGCCGTGCAAGGTCTCATCGAGACGACGATCGTCGATCGTCGTGCCGTGCGAGTAGCGAGGATGCGCGCGTGCTCCCAGCGCAAGGATCAGCGCGTCGTAGACGATCGCCTCCTCGCCCTTGGTGTGCAGCGTGTTCTTCTTCGGCTCGATCCAGCTGAGCTCGTCGACCAGCAGCTTTGCGCCGGCGTCGGCGACGATCGGCGCCAGGGGGTAGTGGCGCGCCCCGCCGAAAGCAAACGGCTCGACCACTGTCATCGGCCGATACACGAACTCGGAGTTGGGCGCGATCACAGTCACGTCGGTCTGCTCGGGCGCGAGATCGGAGAGGGCGAGCGCGGCCTCGATTGCCGCGACCCCGCCGCCGACGATGCACACGCTGAGCTTCTTGAAAGGGGGGGCTTGAGTAGTCATGTCTTCAGGCTAGGCTCGATCCAGGCGCCGATCAGCCGAGCAAACCCCCATTGTTGTGCGGGAGAACTACGTAGTTGCCCGGCGCAACGTCTCAGGCGCCCGCGCCGGCACCGCGAGTCTCGGCGTAGCAGGCGCGATGGAAGCGCTCGCCCGCCGTGTCCGCCACCTGTGGCTCGGCGGCCGCCGAGGTCGCGCGAGCATGGCCTTCGACGAGCAGCACCAGCGGCTCGTAGTAGCCGATCACGTCTCCACATCCGCGGCACTTCATCGACTCACCCATGTCGGCCGCCACACCAGTACGGCGCCTGCCACTGGCGGCGCCGGGGATGTCCTCGTTCGCGGTTGATCGCAACCTTCATTGCTTGGATCCGGTTGTATTGCCTAAGGTCCGGTTGTCCGTCAACGTAGGCGAGCAGATCGGGCGCGGTATCCGTAGGCCACCACACAGCGCAACGGAGAACTACGTGGAGCGCAGGCCCGCCGGTCGGTGAGGCGCGTCTCCGCGCGCTTGGTAGAACGCGCGGGTTCCGGTTTGAACTGACGTCGTCTGCCTCTAATCCCTGTTCTCGTGACTAAGCTCTGACGAGGTGAGGGCATCTCCAGAAGAGCTATGGATTCGGCGCCTGCTGGAGATAGGACGGACGCTGGTGACCGAGCTGGACCTCTCGGTAGTGCTCGACCGCTTGCTGCTGGCCGCTCGCGAGATAACCGGGGCGCGCTATGCGGCCCTTGGGATCCTGAACGAGCAGCGCTCGGAGCTCGAGCAGTTCCTGACATCCGGCGTGGACGATGAGACCCACCGCGCGATCGGCGATCTTCCGCGCGGCAGGGGTGTCCTAGGCGAGCTGATCGAGCATCCGCAGCCCCTGCGCCTGGAGGACGTCGGCGAGCATCCCGCCAGCTACGGGTTCCCGGCCGGGCACCCGCCGATGCACAGCTTCCTGGGAGTACCGATCCTGATCCGCGGTAAGGCATGGGGCAACCTGTACCTGACCGAGAAGCAGGACGGGCTGTTCGGCGAGCAGGACGAGGAGGCCGCGTCGATCCTCGCCGATTGGGCGGCGGTCGCGATCGACAACGCGCGGACGTATGAGCTCAGCGAGCGTCGGCGAGAGGGGGCGGAGAGGGCGATTCGCGGCCTCGAGGCGACTCGCGACGTGGCCGTGGCGATCGGGGGCGAGATCGCGCTGGAGCACGTACTAGAGCTGATTGTCAAGCGCGGGCGTGCGCTCGTGGGCGCCATGAGCCTCGTGATCATGCTGCGAGATGGGGAGGAGCTCGTCGTGCACGCCAGCGCAGGTCACGCGACCGACATGCGCGGCACACGGCTGCCGATCGAGGGCTCAACCTCCGGGCAGGTCCTGAAGCGACGCCAGGCTGAGCGCGTCACCGACGTCGAGGCTCGGCTGCGGATCGCGCCGAGTGAGTTCGGGGTGATCGACGCCCAGACGGCGCTGCTCGTGCCAATGGTCCACCGGGGCGATGCCGTGGGGATACTTGCGGCGTTCGACCGCGGCTTGGACGGAAGCGTGTTCGCGGAGGAAGACGAGCAGCTGCTGCAGATCTTCGCCGCGAGCGCCGCCACCGCCGTCGCACTGGCGCAGAGCGTGCAGGCCGATCGCCTGCGCAGCTCTCTCGCCGCTGCCGACGCAGAGCGCCGTCGTTGGGCGCGAGAGCTGCACGATGAGACGCTGCAGAGTCTTGCCGGGCTGCGCGTGTTGCTCTCAGCTGCCCTACGAGGAGACGATCTCGAGCGCGTCCGCGGATCAATGCGCCAGGCGATCGAGCAGATCGAGCACGAGATCGCCAATCTGCGCGCGATTATCACCGAGCTGCGACCCGCCGCTTTGGATGAGCTGGGGCTGCGGATCGCACTCGAAGCGCTGCTCGACCGCCATCGCGAACAGAATGGCTTTGAGCTCGACGCCGAGCTGGCGTTGCCGGACCCGCAGGCGACGGACGAGCGTCTGGACGAAGATCTAGAGACGACCGTGTACCGAATGGTTCAGGAGGCACTGACCAACGTGGCGAAGCACGCCCGCGCCGAGCGCGTGCGTGTGGCGGTAAGCGTGTTCGCCGGCGAGGTGTGCATCGAGGTTCAGGACGACGGGGTGGGCTTCGAGACCGCGTCCCTGGACGGCGGATTCGGCTTGGCTGGCATGCGAGAGCGAGCTGCTTTGGCCGGCGGGACGCTGAGCTTCGACTCCGGCAAGAACGGGACTCTGCTGCGGGCTCGCCTGCCGATCAGCCAGGCGAACCGCGTACCCGTCAGCTCACGGTCCGAGCAGGCCGCGTCTTAGCGCATAGGCGACGACTCCGGCGCGCGTGTCCAGGCCGAGCTTGCGGCCTATTCGCGCTCGACGGGTCTCAACGGTGCGCGGGGAAAGGCCGAGGCGGCGGGCGATCTCGACGCTCGTGAAGCCGAGCGCGACCAGCCGCAGCACCTCGACCTCGCGCACAGTCAGCTTGTCCTCGGTGACGGCGCGGTGCATTCCCTGCAGCGGGTGCAAGAGGCGCGGGCTCAGGTACCGCTTCCCTTGAGCCGCGCAACGAATCGCAGTGGGCAGCTCCTCGTCGGCAAGATCCTTCAACACGAACCCGATCGCTCCCGCGGCCAGAGCGCGCTGAGCGAACATCGGGTTCTCATGCATCGTGATGATCACGATCTGCATTTCTGGGGCGCGCTCGCGCAACTGCCGGATCGCTTCACTGCTCGACCCGTCGGGCAGCTCCAAGTCGAGCACCAGGACGTTCGGTTGACCTCCGTCGACACGTCGAATGACTGACGCCAGATCGCCGGCTTCGGCGATCACCTCAACATCCTCCTCGTTTTCGAGCAGCAGGCGCAGGCTGCTTCGCATCAGGGCGTGGTCGTCGGCGAGGACGACGCGGATTGCACCCTCGGGCGTCTTCGGAGCCGCGAGGCCTGCGGGTGTCGGCGCCAGTCGTAGATGTGGCACGGTCATTGCTTCAAGCTAACCCCGAGCAGGCCGGTCGGCCTCCGGGTGAACAACTCGAATCCGCTGCGGCAAAGCCCGCCACGCGGACTCATCACGCAGACGTGTGAAGAAGGCCCCCTGCGAGCGCCCGAACAGATCATGCATGCCCCCAGCGGATGCAGGAGAACTACTCGAACCGACAGGTAGCGGCCACGGATGAGCGCGGGGGGCGGCGATGAGAGAGTGCTCGGATGGGATCGCGACAGCAAGCCTCGACATGAATCTGCACACGGTCGAGCTGCCGGAGGCGGGTGGCGTCACGGACTCGATGCTGCTCGATGCGTTCATGCCGGAGTTCGACGCGACCCGAATCGAGCACCGTGTGATCGACGCCCGGCCAGCACGCGTTTACGAGGTTGCGATCCGCACTGACCTCGCCGAGGTCCTACTGCGCAGCCATGTCGTCAGTGCGCTCTTCGGTGTGAGGGCGGCCGGCGAGCGCCTGCTCGCGATGGCGCGAGGGCCACGGCCGGAAGGTCAGCTTGGGATCGGGTCCATGCGGCTGGCTGAGCTGCCCGACCATGGCGCCTGGATACGGCTCGGAGAGGACAGTCCGAGTGAGTTCGTATTTGGCGTGGTCGGCCGCTTCTGGGCCGGGCAGACGAGCTGGGCGGATGTGGCGTCCCGTGACTTCGTCGCGTTCCGCGAGCCAGGGTACGCCCGGATCGCCGCCAATCTCTCCGTCCGCTCCTACGGAGATCGCCGCGCGCTCCTGAGCTACGAGGCGCGCACACAGGCGACCGACGACGCAGCCAGGCGCGCCTTCTTGCGCTATTGGAACTTGGCTTCTCCCGGAGCTGGGGTAGTGATGCGCTCTGCGCTTGCGCTCATCGCGGATGAGACGCGCAGATCGGGTTCTGGCGCATGAGCCGGCTGCGAAATACCTCCGCGAGGTGGCGCGTGGGACTTGCGGCAGCTCTCTTCTCGGTTCTGTACTTGCTCTCCGACGTGCTCGAGGCCATTCAGGGCGGATTCTCCGACAGTCAGCTCGTCCTGACGCTCGTCGCCGAGGCGGCGATCCCAGGCTTCGTCGTCGCGCTCTACCTCGTGCAGAGGCCAGCGATCGGGAGACTCGGACGATGGAGCGCGATCGTCTACGCGTACAGCTTCACCTTCTTCACAGGCACGGTCGTCTACGCCCTAGCCGACCGCACCAGGGACTACGCCACGCTCAGCGACCGGCTGCAGCCGTGGATGACGCTCCATGGGGCCTTCATGCTGCTCGCAGGCTTGGGTTTCGGCTACGCGGTGCTGAGGGCACATGTTCTCCCCCGTTGGACCGGGGTCGCGCTGGGCGCGGGCGTCTTCTTTGTTGCCATCTCCCAGAACATGCCTGAGGGTGTCCAAGTGGTAGCTGCCGCAATCCGGGACCTCGGCTTCTTCGGCATGGGCGCATCGCTGCTGCGGCCCGCCGTATCTGAGAGCACCTGGGAGGGCACGCCCGATCCGCAGCGCGGAGACCTGTCCGTCATCGCGATGGCCGCCGACAACCCTACGCACGCATGGGTTGGCGACGCTCGTGCGTAGCCTTCACACGCCGTTGAAGAACCGCGAAGTCTCGCTCGATCCCGTTGGCTCGCCCGTCGTGTCCACTTCGCGCGTGCTCCGGTGTCTGGCCAAAAGCACCCCCGGCTGGAACCGATAACCGTAGGGAGCCACTCGCTTGTACGTACTTTGCCACAGCAAAGGGCTCCCCCCAATCGCTACCTTCAGATGATGGCGAGCGATGAGTCCACCTCGGTCGAGGCTGCGCAGGAGACCGACGCCGGAACGATTCGGCTCGTGCTCGCCGACGATCACGCGGTCGTCCGCAGCGGGCTGCGGATGCTGCTCGACAGCGAGCCAGGGATCGAGGTCGTCGCCGAGGCAAGCGACGTAGATAGCGCCAAGCGCTATGTGCGTGGCCACCATCCGCGCGTACTCGTGCTCGATCTGAACATGCCGGGCGGCTCGAGCCTGGAGGCGATCCCGATGATCCGCGAGGAGTCACCTGACACGCAGATCGTCGTACTCACGATGCAACAGGAGCCCGCCTTCGCACGGCAGGCCCTCGGCGCCGGCGCGCTCGGCTACGTGCTCAAGGAGGCGGCCGACGACGAGCTTGTTGAGGCCGTCCGACGCGCGGCGGTCGGGGAGAGCTACCTGAACCCCCGCCTCGGCGCACGCATGGCCTCCGAGGCGCCGCCCGGCCCGCCGGATGACCTTTCAGAGCGCGAGGTCGACGTGCTCCGGCTGATCGCCCTGGGACACACAAACGCCGAGATCGGAGAGAAGCTCTACCTCTCGGTGCGCACGGTTGAGACCCATCGCTCGCACATCCAGCAGAAGCTGCGGCTCTCATCGCGCGCTGAGCTGGTCGGACACGCGCTGAAGCGCGGCCTGATCAGCAGCGCCACGGATGGGGCCTGATCGGGCCGCCGTCATAGCGAAGGGCGTCGCCTGATCGCTTCGCTCATCGGACGATCGTGGTCGCCTTGACGGTCCGCACGGACCCGCGCGTCGAGGTTCATCTCAGCTACCGCTCGAACTGGCTGCGGGCGGCGGTCCTCGGCGCCAACGACGGCATCCTGTCCGTCTCATGCCTGGTGCTGGGTGTCACCGGGACCCCTGAGGCTCAAGTGCGGGACGACCCGAGGTAGTAGTTCTCCGACGCTGGTTAGCGGCGGACCACGGTTGGGCGTCCCGGGGGCGAAATGTAACGTGACACTGCGCGACTGAAACGGAAGCTCATTGGGTTCCCGATCAGGTAAGGCGATTGACGGAAGTTGACAAACGACGCTACGGCGTTCTCGTTCTCGTGGTCTGTGACTCCAGATCGAGCCGCCGGAGCTACCTCTCAGCCCTCCAAAGGAGGACAGCATGTCCGAAACGTTCACGCCCGAGGGCCCTCCAGCGCCCAACGGCACCGCCGGCGCAGATCCCTTGCCCTCGCGTTCATTGACCGATCAGGAGCAATTTGACGCGGCGGTGAACCGCGACAGCAGGATCGTCCTGCAGATTCTCGCCGGTGTTGCGATCTTCGCGGCGCTGGTGATGTCCACAGTCGCCCTGGCCCTCAGCGGCGGGAAGAACGCCAGCACGACGACAGTGACCCAGCCCGCGATCGCCGCCGCTCAGGTGCCGGTCGTTCCGCCGCTGATCTCGCTCTCGGTGGCCGGGGGCAACAAGCGAGGGCCCGACGGACAGCTGCACGACTCGTTCTCAAAGACCGACTTTGCCGTCAAGGTAGGACAGCCCACGCAGCTGCGCATCGACAACAAAGATGCGAGCACTCACAGCATCACCTCGCCGCAGACCGGGGTGAGCATCGTGGTCCTGCCGGGCGTGCACACCTACACGATCAAGGCAACGGTGGCTGGGCGCTTTGAGTGGCTGTGCATCATCCCGTGCGACAGCGATGCCAAGGGCTGGGCTATGACGCATCCGGGCTATATGGCCGGGTACATCACGGCGACCTAGCCGACACAGCTCGTCCGGGAACTGCGATGTGCCCGGGCAGCACGCGACCACCCAAGTCCTGTCGCTTCAGCTTGAGGCACCGGCCGACAACCCTGCTCCCTGTCGCCGCGCAGCCGCGAGCCCGGCCCGCCAGCCCGGCGCGCGGCCGGCGACCGGTGGCTGGATCGAGTCGGTCCTGATCCCGCTGCGCGCGATCAGCCAGGCGACAACCGAGTTCGAGTTCCACATATCACCGGTTCTGAGCTCGTCGCGGCCCCACACGGGTGTGGGTATCTGCGGAACCAGAGCGAGTAGCCGCTGTGCACAGTCTCGGTCCTCGGTGAGCCGCTGAGGACTTTCGACGGCCTCGTCGATGTCGGGGATAGCTCCGTCCCGCCAGCGGCGTATCTCATAGCGAAAGATCCGAAGCCGACCGGCCCAGCGGGTGCCGACAGGCCCTTCGGCGACAACGCCACGCTGCTCCTGCCCGAAGGCGTCGCTGACCGGAGCCTGCTCGATCACGAACCGAGCCCCTGCAACCCGAACCTCCAGTGCAGAGTGGTAGAGGTCGCACGCTGGTCGACGGTGAGCGCGTGCGGCTACGGCCTCGAACAGGCGACCGTTCAGTCGAACGAGGTGACCGCCAGCGCCAAGGGGCAGCCAATACAAGTCGACCGCACTGTGCCCAGAAGGGACGCTCTTCGAGGGCATCGGTCTACGCCCGTTTCGCGGCGGCTCGCCTGAGAGTGTCACGCCTCGGCTCCACCCCTCGAGCGCAGGCTGTTGGCACCAGGGCGCAGTCGAAGCGCTCGCGAGCTACGCGCCACGTCGCGGTCGGGAACTCGACCGTGTCGACGCCCTCGCGCAGGCAGACGTTTGCATCGAAGCCATCGCAGAACACCTCAATCATCGCTCGATTCTCCGGCAGGACCTCGGCTACGAACTGCGTCACGCCCTGAGCCTCGGCGATCTCTGCCAAGCGCTCGATCAGGATCGTGCCGAGGCCGTCACCGTGGAGACGATCGGCGACCACGACCGCAACTTCGGCGCGTTTCGCATCCAGCTCGATGAACGCAGCGTGCCCGACCAGCGTGCCCCCCTGATTGTGGACGACCAGGCCCAGCCGATCGTTACTGCTCGTAGCGGCCCAGTGCGCCGCTGCGTCAAGGTTGACCCCGGCGGTGAAGAATCGGAAGCGCCGTGCCTCGAGGCACAGCGCGCCGAGGAACTCGTGCAGGTCCGCCTCGTCTGCCGGGATTGCGCGGCGGATGAAGACGCTAAGACCATCGCGTAGAACCACACGTTCATGCGCTGGGGCCGCCATCACAGGTCCCAGAAGTGCCCGACACGCGCGGCTGCGCGGGAGGTGAGCAGTGCGTCCGGCGCCGCTGAGGTCGCCGGTTCCTCGCCGGCTAGCGCCCGCAGGGTCTCCGCCACGCAGTCGGCCAGCACTTCAGGCTGATACCCGCCCTCCAGCACAGCGCCGACTGGCGCACCGGAGGAGTCGGCGAGATCTCGCGTCTGGCGCGCCATCTCGGCAAAAGTGGGCGTTTGCAAACGGCAGGTCGCCAGCGGGTCAGCTTCGTGCGCGTCATATCCGGCCGAGATCAGAATCAAGTCGGGATCGAACTGGTCAGCGGCCGGGATCACCACGTGCTCGAGCAGCGAGAGCCACAGGTCGCCGTCCGAGCCAGCCGGGACGGGGAGGTTGATCGTGAAGCCTTCGCCATCGCCTGAGCCCGCGTCCCCGGATTGTCCGGTCCCGGGAAAGCTGCCGGCCTCGTGGATGCTCACATACAGCACGTCATTGCGAAACCGAAACGCCTCGGCCGTGCCGTTGCCGTGGTGAACGTCCCAGTCGAGAATAAAGACCCGTTCGGCCCCAAGCTCGCAGATCGCAAGCGCCGCGGCGATTGCCACGCTGTTGAACAGGCAGAAGCCCATCGCCCGGTCGCGCTCGGCGTGATGCCCAGGCGGACGCACGCCGCAGAACCCGCGTTTGGTTTCTCCTGTGAGCAGCGCTCGCGTCATCGCACACGCGCCGCCGGCTGCATGCAGGGCGGCGCGATAGGAGGCTTCACCGATCCAAGTATCGGAGTCCGCCGCGCCCCCGCCCGCGACTGCCGTTTCACGGACATATTCCACGTGGTCTGGACTGTGGATCAGCTTGATCTCGGCCTCGTTCGCTGCGATCGACGCGCGCCGCTCCCAGCCGAGCCAACCGAGCGCGCCGAGGCGGCGCTCGACGGCCTGAAGGCGCTCGGGCGTCTCCGGATGCCAAGGCATGCGCTCGCGCGGGTCGTGTTCCAAGCACGCGGCGTCGCTGAAGTACAAGCTCGGCACGCGGCCCTGCTCACTCGCGTCGCTCATCTGCGCTCGCTGCGGACATCGCGCCGTCGACGGGGCGAGCGACCACCGTCCTGGCACATATCAGCGGTGGACAACTCCATCGGTCACTCCTTGCCTGGCTGCGCGAATCTGGGGCGCCGCACGTCTAGACATATTCGCATCGCGACGGGCCGTCGCCATCGGCGCAGTCCACCGATCCCCGCGTGCCGACCACGTACTCACGATCAGGGTTCTGCACGGATCTCACTTGTCTGCCGAGACGAAGTTGTTCGCGAGCGTCGCGTTGCAGACGCAGCGCGTCGTCGCAGCTCGGGGCGAGCATTCCGTAATCGCTACCCTCGCGGCGTGCGGTAATTCCCCGATGGCTCAGATCACTCTCAGTGCGAGTCTCATCGCATGGCAGCGGAGCTTGAGCAACCGATCAGCGACCGCGAGGCGGCGCTCCTACGGCTGAAGCGGCGACGAGACCTACGAGCTCACACCGTTGCCTACGTTTTGGTCAACGCCGCGGTGTGGGTGGCGTGGGCGGCTACCGGCGCAGGCAACCTGTGGCCGGGCTGGCTCACCGGCATCTGGGCGATCGGCCTGCTGACGAACGCCTGGGACGTCTACTTTCGCGTGCCGATCACTGAGACCGACGTGCGCCACGAGATCGAGCGCCCGCAAACTCGGCAGTGAGGGCCCGACCAACGATCAGGCGCTTTACGGTTCCGGCGCTCGCCGTCGCTCTCGGCGTGCTCTACGGCGGACGTGTGCGCCGCTGTGTTCTCACCTGGGGAGCGAATGGGCTTGAGGCCAACTCGCGACAGCCCGGCGACGAGCTGCTCGAGGACGCCAACGGGGTGACGACCCGCGCCATCAGCATCCAAGCCCCTGCCGCCTCAGTTTGGCCGTGGCTTGCGCAAATCGGGCCCGCGCCGCGCGGTGGCGCTTACACCTACGACTGGATCGAGAACCTGCTCGGTCTGAACATGCACAGCACCAACCGTGTCCTCACGGAGTTCCAGAACCCGCATGTCGGCGACACGATCGGCTTCGGCTCCAATGTGATGGGCCTGGAGCGGGTTGAGACCGAGCATGTGCTTACTTGGCGCTCGCAGGACGGCAACTGGGTCTGGAGCTTTGTACTCCAGGAGCGCGACGGCGCCACGCGCCTGATCAGCCGCAACCGCTTCCGGCTCTCGACACGGGGCGCCCGCATCAGCCTCCTGATCATGGAGCCGGCCTCGCTAGTGATGGAGCGGAAGATGCTGCTTGGCATCAAGCAGCGCGCCGAGCACCTAGCGCGCCGCGCTCCGGCAGAGGGCGAGTCCCCTTCCGTCCCGCCACCGTCGCTCGGCGATCCCCCAATGACCTCACGCGCGCCCTTGAACTAGCGGATCTGCAGGGATGGAACTAGAGGGGCCCCGTCATAGCTCGAGTTGAAACATAGGGCGCAGGAGAAGCAAGTGTTCAAGAAGATCGTCTTTGGCTGTACCGAGGGTCAAGCGGGCGCTTCGCATCTTTCAAGATAACGCCCGTAGTTTCCCAGCTTTATCCGCGGGGGAATGCGCAGGCCAATTTTGTCACCCAAGCGTAGTGTCAGTGTCAGTTCCTCTACCTAACGCAAATCGAAATGAGGCCATTCGTGGCGACACAAGTCCAGCCCCTCCCCGCTGCGGCGGTCAGCGCAACAAACGGTGACTCCCGTTCTCATGCACCTGATGCACGTCCGAACCGCGCGCCCCGCCACCCAGTGCTCGCGAGGCTGACCAGCCTGACCTCGATCGCGAGCGTCACGGCGGCGGCGATCGTCGCCGTCGGCATCACCGCCGTCGTCGGCGGCAACTACGCGAAGAACGTCGTGCATGACCAGCTCGTCCCGCAGAAGATCGTCTTCCCGGCCGCCGGCAGCCCGGCACTACTGCCGGGCATCAAGCAGTACGCCGGCCAGCAGCTCGTCAACGGCTCTCAAGCGAAGGCCTACGCGAACAACTTCATCAACGTGCACCTCTCCAAGGTCGCTGCCGGACAGACCTATGCCCAGGTCTCAGCGGCCGCGATCGCCGCCCCCACCAACGCGAAACTTGCCGAAGAGAAGGCGACGCTGTTCCAGGGCGAGACACTACGCAGCATCCTGCTCAGCGCGTGGGGATGGTCGCTCGTCGGCACGATCGCCACCCTGGCCGGTCTCATCATGATCGCCCTCGGCGCGGTGCTGTTCGTGCTGCCGATGGCCAACTGGCGCTTGAACCTCAGGGGTTCCGCCG
>JAOPZS010000116.1 GCA_025963965.1 Solirubrobacterales bacterium | reverse complement strand
GGCGCGCCGCCGCCGAAGCCACCGGGACGACCGCCGCCCGGGCCCATCCTGCCCCCGGCGCCCGCCACGGCCGGGCCGGCGGAGACGGTCGAGCCGGACTTGGGCGTGACGATCGTGTCGATCGCATACGCCGTCGGTCCGGCGAGCGCGGCGAACGCCGCGAGCACGACGGTGGCTACGGCCAGGCGGCGGCCGAGCTGCGGCGCGAACAGCAGGCCGGCGGCGGCGAGCAGCCCGACGGGCAGGATCGCCGCGCTCAGCCATGGTTCGAAGGAGGGCGTGCGGCCGAGCAGCGCGTGCGCCCACAGCGCGGTCGCGGCAAGAGCCACCGCGACGGCGAGCCGCACGGCGACGTTGCCGCGATGGCGCCACGCCAGGCACGCGCCGATACCGACCAGTGCCGCGATCGCAGGGGCGAGCGCAACGGTGTAGTAGGTGTGGATCACGCCGCCCGCGAAGCTGAACACGGCGGCCGTGACGAGCAACCATCCGCCCCAGAGCAGCAGCGCCGCCCGTGGCCGGTCGGTGCGCGGTGTGCCCCGCCTCGCCCACAGGCCGCCGAGCAATCCGATCAGGGCCGCCGGCAGCAGCCACGACGCCTGGCCGCCCATCAGCGAGTCGAACAGCCGCAGCGGACCGGTC
The DNA here is from genome assembly GCA_025963965.1 of Solirubrobacterales bacterium. GTDB lineage: Bacteria > Actinomycetota > Thermoleophilia > Solirubrobacterales > Solirubrobacteraceae > Palsa-744. The sequence goes on along the minus strand of JAOPZS010000116.1, from coordinate 33,722 downwards.
GCGCCGCTGAAGTTGACGCCGCCGCCGCCCGGGCCGCTCGCGCCGACGATCCGGCCGAAACCGTTGTAGCCGGTGATCAGGTTGAGGATGCTGTTGTCAGGCGAGCCGTCGATGTAGGGACGGGACCCTGGGGGCCAGAGGGCGACGATCGCGACCCACCAGCCGGCGCTCACGAGCAGTGCCAAGCCGCCGGCGAGCAGCTGCCCGAGCCGACGCCGCAGCGTCACCGGAGCAGCCAGCAGGTAGACGCCGGCGAAGGCCGGCACGACGAGGAATGCCTGCATCATCTTCGCGAGGAAGGCAATGCCGAGCATCGTCCCGACCGCCACGATCCACCTCGTCGAGCCCGCCTCGAGCGCCCGCACCAGGCAGTAGGCCGCGGCGACGAGCATCAGCACGAGCAGCGCATCCGGGTTGTTGAAGCGGAACATCAGCGCGGCTACCGGCGTCAATGCGAAGACGGTCCCTGCGATCAGCCCGGCCGCCGCGCCGAACCAGCGCTTGACCGCCGCGTGCAGCAGCGCGACGGCAGCGACGCCCTCGAGCGCCTGCGGCAGCAGCATGCTCCAGCTGCTGAAGCCGAAGATCCGCCCCGACAGCGCCATCACCCACAGGGACGCGGGCGGCTTGTCGACGGTGATGAAGCTCGACGAGTCGAGCGATCCGAAGAACATCGCCTTCCAGCTCTTCGTGCCGGCCTGGACGGCAGCCGCGTAGAAGGAGTTGGCGTAGCCCGAGGCGCTCAGGTCCCAGACGTACGCGAGCGCCGTCAGCGCCAGCAGAGCGAGCAGCGCCGGCCGCGCCCAGCTCGGGCCAGAAGGCTGAGGCGCGCTCTCACGCGGGGAGGGAGGGTACGGGGGACGAGGACGCGGACGGCTGCGCGGAAACGGCTTGCGGACGAGCTCGGCTGTTGTCATGCCGGGATGCTCGACCGGCGTCCTGGGCTCAAGCTGTCCCGTTGCTGGGATGATCCTGGGACGCTCCGGGCACCCCCGTCCGGCTGACCACGGCTTCCACTACAAATAAGATGCCGTCGAGCACGCGGAAGGGTGGCAGAGCGGTTGAATGCGGCGGTCTTGAAAACCGCTAGACGGGCGAACCCCGTCTCGGGGGTTCGAATCCCCCCCCTTCCGCCTCCAGCGCCAGTTGTCAACCGAGCCTTCGAAATAGCGCTGCGCAAGGATGATTCTGGTGACTTCCCAGCAATTGTCCGTTTATACCGCTGCGATCTGGGAACTCTCGGAGGTAACCCGAGAGGCGGTCCCGTCGCATCCGGCGCATCGCGCACTGCGCGTGAAAATCCGTTTGCGCTTGCAGTGACCCGGAGCGTCCCTCGCGGGACTTCTGATCGGACGCGCCCGACAGCGGAACAAATGAGCTCGAGAGGAGCGATGCGGGATGCCGCGAACCAGAGAGCGCCTCGGCGAACCAACTGAAGGCAACGGTCGTGTGGTCGAGAGCGACGGGCGTGAGCGCGACGGGCGTGAAAGCGGCGGGCGCGCCCCGGAGACACCCACCGGCTTGAGCACGCGGTCGTGGGCCGGCGTCTTCAAGCGCACTGTCAGCGAGTTCCGCCGCGACAACGTCACAGACCTGGCCGCTGCCCTCACCTACTACGGCGTGTTGGCGATCTTCCCGGCGATCATCGCGCTGGTCTCGATCCTCGGCCTGATCGGTCACTCGGCGACCGAACCGCTGATCGAAAACCTCGGAAAGGTTGCGCCGGGACCGGCCAAGAGCATCTTTACGAGTGCCATCCAGAACCTGAACAAGAGCCAAGGTGCCGCGGGGATCATCTTCGTCGCGGGGCTCGCAGGCGCGCTGTGGTCGGCGTCCGGCTACGTCGCGGCGTTCATGCGGGCCTCCAACGCGATATACGACGTTGAAGAGGGTCGCCCGATCTGGAAGACGCTCCCCGTGCGGGTCGGCGTCACCATCGTCACCGTCGTTCTGCTCGCGATCATCTCAGTCGCGGTCGTGCTGACGGGCGGGCTGGCCAAGCAGGTTGGCGATCTGGTCGGCGTCGGATCCAGTGCGGTGCAGGTTTGGGACATCGCCAAGTGGCCCGTCCTCGTCCTGCTTGTCAGCTTCATGCTGGCAATTCTCTACTGGGCTGCTCCCAACGTGCGGCATCCCGGTTTTCGCTGGATCAGTCCGGGTTCGATCGTCGCAGTCGCGGTCTGGCTCATCGCCTCCGCCGCGTTCGCTCTCTACGTGGCGAATTTCTCCTCCTACAACAAGACCTACGGCGCGCTTGCTGCGGTCGTCGTGTTTCTGGTCTGGCTGTGGCTCTCCAATATCGCCATCCTGCTCGGCGCCGAGTTCAACGCCGAGCTCGAGCGAGGACGCTTCATCGAGGCGGGCAACCCGCCCGAGCGTGAGCCGTTCATCGAGCCTCGCGACACGCGCAAGATGAAAGCAAAGGAGCAGACGTCCGCATGAGCAAGATTCTGTTTGTCCCGTTCAGCGTGCTCGGAGGAATAATCGCCGGAGCTGTTGGCAAGAAGGCGTTCGAGGGCCTGTGGGGTGTGGTGGACGACCAGGAGCCTCCCGACGCCAAGCACCGCCAGGTCCAATTGCGGAAGCTGATTCCGGCGCTGCTGCTCGAGGGCGCGATCTTCCGCGCCCTCAAAGGACTGTTCGACCACGGCTCCCGCCGCTTGTTCAGCAAGCTGACCGGACGTTGGCCGGGCGAGGAACGTCCAGATCCTGCATAGGCCGTCAACGTAGACAGAGGAGAAAGAAATGGCGAAGCGCAAGCAGTCCAAGGCTGCCCTCCCTTATCTCCGGCGCATAGCCGAGGACGATTACGTGCAGAAGCAGTTACGGGAAGCGGCGACCCGGCTGCGCGAGGTGTACCGCCGTGGCAGCAAGGAGGGCGGGAAGGCAGCGGAGGACAAGAAGCTCTACAGGAAACTCCGGGAAGCGGCGACGTCGCTCCGGCGCGCTGCGGGCGCTATCGAAGAGCCACCGCCTAAGCCGAAGCGACGGGGGCGCAGAGCGCTGTTTGTCGCCTGCGCCCTCACGGCAGGGCTGATCTCGCTGCGGGGCGCCAAAGCCCGGCAGGTGAAATCCCATCAGGGCGGCAGTGCCGATCAAGGGCTTTCCGAAAGTCCATGGCGGGAGAGTGGCGAACCCGTCGGTGCCGCGACGGTGCAATCGACGTAGGTTCAACCGGCAGACTCCCGCCGCAGCTCGCCCGCTCCTTTCATCGTCGCTTCATGTGGCCCCCGGCATGCTGGCCGCGATGCATGCAAACCCACGAAGGGAGCTACATGTTCAACCGAGGGAAGACACTCACGGCGCTCCTCGCGACCGCCGCTGTGACCGCTCTGGCGGTCGGCGGCGTCGCGAGCGCCACGAAGGGCAAGACGGTGCACAAGAAGGCCGCCCATCACGCCGTGAAGCACAGCTCGCGAGCGAGCGAGACGCCCACCGGCCCCGACACCGACAACGTCCAGGCAGGCGACCAGACGACACCCGACTCGATCAAGGCATCCTCGAACAGCGCATCTCAGTCCGCCTCGAGCGAGACCGGCTCCGAGACGGGGAGCTCGGAGAGCGCCGCGAGTGACGGGCCGGGCGGGCACGAAGACCCCGCCGGCGCTGAAGAAGACCACCAGTTCGAAGGCGTCGAGTAGCAGTCGCACCGGGAGCGGAGGCGGGTGGCGTGCGTCCGGAGGCCTTGAGCTGGCCTTCAGCTCGGGCGGCACACTGAGGAGTGCCTTGCGCGTTCTACTGGTCGAGGACAAGACCAAGCTCGCCGCTGTGATCAGCCGCGGGCTGCGGAAGGCAGGGCACTCCCCGGATCTCGCCGGCAGCGGCGAGGACGCGATCTGGATGGCCGCTTCGACCCCCTACGAAGCCGTCGTGCTCGACGTGATGCTGCCGGGGATCGACGGGTTCGAGACCTGCCGCGAGCTTCGTTCGCGAGAGATCTGGGCGCCGGTGCTGATGCTCACGGCGCGGGACGGCATCGAGGACAGGGTGGCGGGGCTCGACAGCGGCGCCGACGACTATCTCACCAAGCCGTTCGCCCTCAGCGAGCTGCTCGCGCGCCTGCGAGCGCTCGCGCGGCGCGGGAGCCGCGAGCGACCCGTCGAGCTGCAGGTCGGCGACCTGCGGCTCGATCCCGCTTCGGGTCGCCTGTGGCGCGGCGAGCGGGAGATCGCGGTCTCCCGCAAGGAGTTCTCCCTGCTGGAAGCGCTGATGCGCCGCGAGGGCGACGTGCTCTCACGGCTCGACCTGCTCGAGGCGGCCTGGGATCAGTCCTATGAGAACCGCTCGAACATCGTCGATGCCTACGTCCATCGCCTGCGCTCGAGGATCGACCGGCCGTTCGGAACACACTCGCTCGAGACGGTACGGGGTGCCGGCTATCGCATCAGGGGTGAAGAGGCGTGAGAGCCCCGCGTCTTGCGCGTCTCGGGCTGCGGACCAAGATGACGATCGTGTTCGCCGCGTCGATGGCGCTCGTGCTCGCCGCGCTGGGCGTGTTCGTGTACTTCCGCTTCGAAAGCAACCTCGACCGCTCAGTCAACCAGGGGCTGCGCTCGCGTGCGGATGACGTTCGCGCGCTCGTGATCCAAGCCGACTCGGGGCTGCGCCAGGCAGCCGGAACCTCGCTTGCGGCCCCCGGTGAACGCTTCGCCGAGATCATCGGCGAAGGCGGACGCGTGCTCGACTCGACCCGCCTACTCCCGACCGCAGCCCTGCTCGGCCCGAGCGAACAGGCGCGCAGCCGCGTCGCGCCGACGCTGATCGATCGCAAGACCGTGCCGGGCTCGGCCGGCTCCTCGCGGCTGCTGGCGATCCCCGTGAGCGCGCAGGGCCAGCGGCTGATCGTGCTCGTCGGGACGTCGCTGCGCCAACACGACGAATCGCTCGCCGAAATCCGGAAGGTGCTGCTGATCGGCGGCCCGATGGCGCTCGTGTTGGCGTCCCTGCTCGGCTATGCGGTTGCGGCCGTGGCGCTGCGCAGCGTCGAGTCGATGCGCCGCCGCGCGCTCAGGCTCTCCGTGCTCGAGCCGGGGCAGCGCCTGCCGGTGCCGCCGAGCAACGACGAGCTCGCGCGCCTGGCCCGCACGCTCAACGACATGCTCGCGCGAAACGACGTCGCCTTCGAGCGAGAGCGGTCCTTCGTCGCCGACGCCAGCCACGAGCTTCGCTCGCCTCTGGCGATCCTGCGCGCCGAGCTGGATGTCGCGCTGATCGGCAACAGCACCCCGCGCGAGCTTCGCGATGCCGTCTCCTCAGCGGCCGAGGAGGCAGACCGCCTGTCGGCGCTGGCGGAGGATCTGCTCCTCCTCGCCCGCGCCGACCGCGGCGCCGTGACGATCACGTCGGTGGCGATCGACGCGAGCGACTGCCTGCAGGCGCTGAGCGACCGCTTCTCCCAGCGCGCGGCCGCCGTCGGCGCCACGATCCGCACGAGCGCCCCCGCCGGCCTCGAGGTCCTCGCCGATCCGCGCCGCCTGGAGCAAGCGCTCGGGAACCTCACCGAGAACGCGCTCCACCACGGCGCCGGCTCGGTTCTCGTGCAGGCCAGGGCCCGCGGCGATGCGCTCGTCGATTTCCACGTCACCGACGATGGTCCCGGCTTCCCCCCCGACTTCCTACCGCTCGCGTTCGAGCGCTTTGCCCGATCGGAGCGCTCGCGCACCGGCAACGGTGCCGGCCTGGGCCTCTCGATCGTCCGCGTGATCGCCCGCGCGCACGGCGGAGAGGCGCACGTGGCCAACGATCCAGGCGGCGGTGCGCACGTGTGCCTCACGCTGCCTCGAGCCACCGTCCGACACCCGCCGCGCAAGTCGGCGCCGGTCGGATGATCGCTGCGAGTCCGCTGCGATGAGCGGCTGCCGGACGGGATCCGTCACCGCAGGGCGGGCTCGCGCAAGGCAGGCGAAGTGCCGAGCACGCCGGCGGCGCCGTCCAGCGCCTGCACCGCGAGGATCGGCCCGACCGTGCCGGCGGGCACGGCGATCGCAGTCTCAAAGCCGGTGCGGGCTGTCGTTGCGATCGGGTGAAGGGCCTTTGCCGAGGCGCCCGCCAGCACACGCCACGAAGCAACCTGCGTCGCGCCGTTCCAGCTCGCGTACGCCGTGCCGCCGCCGGCCCCGGCCTGAAAGGCGAGCGCCGGCGGATGGTGTGGAGCGCCCGTCCAGCTGAGGCGGAAGCTGCGGTAGGACTGCTCGTGGACGGGGAAGTGGGCCGCGAACAGCTGCTGGCCGGTCGGGCTCACCTCCGAGAAGAACGGTTCCTGGCCCCAGCCGAGGAACCAGTCGCCGTTGGCGAGCTCCTGCATGTTGCCCTGGCTTTCCGCGACGAGCGCCGGCTGGTGCGTCAGCTGCCCGACGACGCTGACGGTCCCGCTCTGCGGGTCGAGCCTGACGACGATGCCGCGCGATTGTGAGTGGACAGTCGGCGAGGAGCCGTTGTCGAACACGCTGATCGACCCGTCGGGCAGTTCACGCGGGTCGTGCTGCCACGCGGTACGGGTCCCCGAGGCGCCGGTGAAGCTCGAATGCTTGCCTCCCAGCCGCCACTTGATCAGGCCGCTGGCGGCGTTCAGCTCGTAGACAGCCCACGTGTTGCGCGCGGAGATCAGAAGCGATCCGTCGCGGGTGACGGCGAGTGAGTTGATGTGGAAGAAGTCGTACGGGTACCGCGCGTCAGAGCGCCTCGGCGAGGAATAGGACTCGCTCAGCGCGACATGGTCCAGGCTCGTCCATTCGTACATCACGAGTCCCGTCCGCACGTCGATCTCCTGAAAGACGCCGTCGGTCACGCCGGCGTATGAGGAGCCGCCGATCGACGACAGGTTGCAGAGCACCGGGAAGTACGAGGTGACGAGGGCTGTCCCCTGCGGCGTCAGCTGGAACTCGTGCAGGTCCGAGCGGTGCCCGTTGCCCGCCCGCACGCGGGTGATTTCGTCGTAGCCGCCGTCGGCGATCACGTCTTCGCCTTCGCCGAAGCCGTGCACGGAGATGTTCCCCTGCCACCACGTCAGCACCTTTCGGCCCGCGTATTCCTGGACCTGGAAGTTCGTGGCCGACGTGTAGCGCGGCAGCGCCTTGAACCACAGCAGGCCGCCGGCCGGATCGAGGATCATCGGACCCGCCTGCCCGGGGCCGCCGTACGGCGCGACGAACTCCTCGCCGGGCGCGGCGGCGGGCGAGGTGGCGGTGACGGTCACGGCCGGGGGACGCAGATCGGGCCGCGTGTGAAAGCGCTGTTCCTCGGTGACGCTGCCCGCGTGGATCGGCTCCGGCGTCGAGCTGATCCGGTCTGGGCGCGCGACTGCGAACACGTCCAGGACCGCTCGCCACGCTCCCGCCACGCGGGCGCGCGCGTGGACCGTGACACGCTCGCCTTCGAGGAACGGACGGGCCGGCAGGAAGCTCGCGCCGTCGCCCTGCGAGTAGGACGCGAGATGCCCCGGATGGGCGCCGCTTCGCGATCCGGTGACGGAGTCCACGGCCACGTCTCGCGCCGGCAGGCCGAGAAAGCTGATCTGGGTCTGCGGCGAGGCGTCTCTGCTGCCCGGCAGGGGCGATATTGTTACGGCACCGGCCTGCAGAGCGGAGGTTTCCATGCTCGCGGGGACGCACGTTGGCGCAGATTGCGCCTCGGCGGTGGCGGTCAGGCCGGCAAACCCCAAACCGAGGGCCAGCAACGGCCCCAGGATGAGAGCTCGCACACAACGCATGGATCCCGAGCAGCATATGAGAGTGGATCGGCGCACGTTCCTAAAGCGCGGAGCGGTCGCCGGAGGCCTGCTCGCCGGTGCCGGACTGGGCATCAAGGCGCTAGCGGAAGCAGACGGCGAGCCGGGCGCCAACACGACCGCAAAGCCGGCGCGGACGGCGCACAAACCGGCCCCGAAACGGCCCAACATCCTCGTCATCGTGGTCGACCAGCTGCGCTACCCGCAGTGGTTCTCGGCGACCCCGATGGGCATGGCCCTGCCGCCCAACCTGAGCCGGCTGCGCCAGGGCGCCGTCTCCTTCGACCACCACTACACGGCCTCCAACGACTGCAGTCCCTCGCGGGCGGCGATGCTGACGGGTCTCTACACCCATCAGACCGGCTGCATGATCACGGGCGGCAGCACGCTGGACCCGGGCTTTCCGACCTACGGGACGATGCTGCGCGAGCACGGCTACCACACCCGCTGGCTCGGCAAGTGGCACGTGACCCACCACGACAACCACTGGACGCCGGCGCTCGGCGAAGAAGCGCTGGAGCGCTACGGCTTCGCCGGAGGCGTCTACCCCTCCCCCGACGGCGGCCCGGGGCAGGGCTGGCACAGGGATCCGGAGATCGCCAGGCACTTCCGCGGGTGGTTCAAGGAAGCGGGCGGCTCTGAGCCGTGGTGCACGACCGTCTCGTTCGTCAACCCGCACGACATCGCCTGGTGGTACGTGTGGAGCGACCGTGTCGCGGCCGAGACGACGGCGCGGCGCACGGTGCGCAGGCTGCCGCCCAACTTCGAGACCCCCGAACGGATGATCGAACGCAACAAGCCGCGCCTGCAGCGCTCGCTGCAGGAAACCGCCGCCGCGTCGTTCGGGCCTGTGCCGTTCACGGGGCCTGAAGTCGCCCCGATCTGGCTCGCCTTCCTCGACCTGTACGCGAAGCTCCAGCGCGAGGTCGACCGTCACGTCGGCAGCGTCCTTCAGACCCTCAACAGCCGCCCCGAGGTGGCAGCCAACACGATCGTGGTGTTCACCTCCGACCACGGCGAGTACGGCGCATCGCACGGCCTGCGCGGCAAGGGGGGCGGCGCCTACGAGGAGGCGATCCGCGTGCCGCTGATCGTCAAGGACATGCGGGGGAAGCTGGCCGCCTCGCCGCAGACCGTGCGCACGCAGCTCAGCTCGAGCGTCGACCTCGCACCGCTGCTGCTGACGCTCGCGACCGGCTCGAACCAATGGCGCAGCGAGGCCCACTACGCGCACCTCGCCGACCGTCTCGACCTGGCGGCGATCCTCGCCGACCCCGAAGCCCCCGGGCGCGAATACGTGCTGCACGCCACCGATGAGACCGTCACCGAGTTCGCGAGCGAGCAGTACGCCGCGGAGGCGCCGCTGCACGTCGTCGCGATGCGCACCGCTCAGGCGAAGTTCGCGCTCTACTCGCACTGGGGCGAAGCCGGGATACAGCCGGCCAGCGAAGGCCAGGAAGCCGAGCTCTACGACTACTCGACCGAGAGCGGGCGACTCGAGCTGCACAACGCGGCCGAACACACGGCGCTCGAGTCATCGATGCGCGAGCAGATGAAGAAAGCGTTCGTGCACGAGCTGCGCCGGCCGCTGCCCGAACGGCTGCAGGCCGCTCACGGGCGCGGCTTCGCCGACTACTTCTCCACAGCGCGAGCAGCCGCCGCGAAGGCGACCGGCAGGCGCAAGGAGAAGGTCGAAAGCATCGTCGGCGACGTCGCGCGGGGGCAGGGCGGCCCGGCGCCCCGCGAGCAGCCCAGCGTCAGCCCCTCCGGGCCGGGGAGGTTCCGAGCACGGCGCCCGTAGCGCTGAGCGCCTGCACGCTCAGCCAGCTCCCGCGCGCGGGAGCCGCGGCGAGCGTGATCGCCGTCTCGAAGCCCGATCGCGGCGCGGCGCCGACGGGCGCCAGCGAAGCAGGCGAGGGACCCGACAGCACGCGCCAGGAGGTAACGGTGCTTGCTCCGTTCCAGCTCGCATAGACCGTCGCGCGCGCCCCGGCGCGCTGCAGCGCGATCGCCGGCGGCGTCGTCGGCTGCCCGCTCCAGGCCTGTCGGTAGGCGCGGTAGGACTGGTACGTCGACGGCATGTGGGCGTCGAACAGCAGCTGTCCGGACGGCGCGAATTCGCTGATGTAGGGCGACTGCCCCCAGCCGACGAGCCAGTTCCCGCCGGGCAGGACCTGCATGTTGCCCTGGCTGCCGGCGACGAGCGACGGGCGATGCTCGTCGCGCCGCAGCAGCGTCGCCGTCATCGCGCGCGTGTCGAGCGCGAGTTCGATCACGCGCGACTGCGGGTGAACCTTCGGCGTGGCGCCGTTGTCGAAGAACGTGATCCTGCCGTCCGGCTGTTCGCGGGCGTCGTGCTGGTAGGCCGTGACCGTGCCGGGCCCGAGCTTGAAGCTGCTGCGCCGCCCGCCCAGCCGCCAGCGGACCTTGCCGGTGCGCGGGTCCGTGTCGTAGGCCGCCCAGGTGTTGCGCGCGTCGATCAGCAGATCGCCCGTGCGGGTCACGTCGATCGAGTTGACGTGGAAGTAGTCGAACGGTTCCTTGCGGCTACCCGGCCTAGGCGACACGTAGGACTCGCTCAGCGCGACGTGGTCGAGGCTGTGCCACTCGTAGCGGACGAGGCCCGTTTTCAGGTCGACTTCCTGGATCAGGGTGTCCGCGACTGCGCCGTCGGCCGGGCCGCCGAGCGCCGAGAGGTTGCAGAGGACCCCGTCGTAGACCGTGATCAGCGCGGTGCCTCGCGGCGTGATCTTGAACTCGTGCAGGTCCGGCTGATAGCCGTTGCCGGCACGCACCACCGCGATCTGGTGGTAGGCGCTGTCGGCGATCACGATCCCCGCCTTGCGGCTGGTCGCCGTGACCAGCGGGTCCTGCCACCAGGCCAGGACCTGTTTGCCCTCATAGCTCTGCACGCTCAGATCCGCGGCCCGCGCGCCGGCCGGCGAGAGCGGCTTGAACCAGAGCAGCGCCCCGTTTTCATCGAGGATCATCGGCCCGTACTGGCCCGGCCCGGAGTAGGGCGCCAGCAGCACGTCGCCGGGCGAGGCGCCGGAGGCGTGCGCGGTGACCGTGATCGTCGGCGGCTTGAGGTCCGGGCGCGAGTGGAAGCTCTGGTAGTCGCGCGGTTTCGGGGCCGGCGTCGAGCTGCCGCCGGCTTCGCCGAAGGTGTCCGGCACGGCGATGTCGAAGCTGTAGGCCAGCGGCGTCGTGCGACCGGCCGCGGTGATCGTCGCCCGCACCGTCACGTGCTCGCCGGCCTTGAACGGGCGGGCGGGCACGAAGCTAGCACCGTCGCCCTGCGAGTAGGGCAGCACGCGCCCGCTGTGTCGAGCGCTGCGCGAGCCCGTGACGCTGATCCCCGACAGCTCCCCGGCCGGTACGCCGAGCAGGCTGATCTGCGTGAGCGGCGACGCATCGCGGCTGCCGGGAAGCGGCGAGACGGTCACGGCGCCGGCGAGCAGCGCTGAGCGATCGAGCGTGTCGGGCACGCACGAGGCGGAGGCCGCCGATGCGGCGGAACGGGCGAGCTTGGAGTGCGCGCCGCTCAGCGTGAGCCGCGGGACCGAGCGGTTGACGCGCCCGGCCGGGATCAGGACCAGCAGCGCCAGCGCGCCCAGCAGGATCAGGCTGCGGGCGCGAATCAGGCTTTGACCGTGCTCGACGTGCCGATCACGTTGCCGCTCGCGTCGAGCGCCTGGACCTGCACGTAGGGGCCGCCGCTCGGCGCCTTCACGGTCGTCTCGAATCCGCTCCTGGGAGCCGCCGCGACGGGCGCGAGCGAGCTCGAGGATGCTCCGGCCAGCACCTTCCAGCTCGCCACGTCGGTCGCGCCGTTCCAGCTCACCGCGACCTGCAGCGCTCCTGCGCCGGCGCTCTTCGCGGAGACCGACGGCGAAGTCGTCGGGTGCCCCGTCCAGGGCGAGAGGTACGTGCGGAAGTCCTGGACGTTCTTGCCGAGCGTGCCGTCGAGCAGCACGTGGCCTGAGGCGTCGTACTCGGTGAAGTCGGGCAGGCCCCCGTAGCCCATCAGCCAGGTGCCGCCGGGCAGGCTCACGAGGTTGCCCTGGCTGGAGGCCAGGAGCGTTCGCGACGGGTTGGTGAACGCCTTTCGCAGCTTCACCGTGTGCGCCGAGATGTTCGGTTCCAGCAGCAGGCCCCGGGATTGCTTCTCCTTCGGAGGGTTGGAGCCGTTGTCAAACAGCGAGATCAGCCCACCCGGCTGCCACTCGGCGTCGTGCTGCCAGTAGAAGCTCGTGCCGGCCCCCTGCTTGAAGCTGCTGTGCGGCCCGCCCAGGCGCCAGCGGATCGCGCCGCTGCGCTGGTCGACGTCGTAGAGCCCCCACGTGTTGCGTGAGGAGAGCAGCACGTCACCGGAGCTGCCGGGACTGATCGAGTTGATGTGCACGTAGTCCCACGGGTAATGCGACTTCGGCACGGCGTTGTGGGATTCGGAGATCGGGATGTGCCCGAGCGCGTGCCACTCCCACATCACGAGGCCCGTCTTCACGTCGACCTGCTGGACGATCGAGTCGGTCAGAACGCCGTTGGACTGGCCATGCAGCGAGGAGAGGTTCATCTGGATCGGGTTGAACTCGTCGATCCAGGCGGTGCCGTCGGGCTGGAGGCGGATCTCGTGCAGGTCGGCGTGGTAGCCGTTGCCCGCGCGCACGTGCCCGATCTGGCGGTAGCTCGAGTTGTAGATGACGTATTCGCCCTGGCCGAAGCCGACCTCGAGGACCCGGCCCTGCCACCAGATCAGCGCCGGCTGCCCGCCGAACTGCACGACCTCGAGGTTCGTGGCGGTCTGGCCGCTGGCCAGCGGGTGGAACCAGATCAGGTTGCCCTCCTGATCGGTGATCATCGGCCCGGCGGTGCCCTTGCCCTGGTAGGGCGCGAGCAGCAGGTCCCCGGGCGCCGCGCCCGGCTTGGCGTGGGTGCGGATGCGAACCGTCGACGGCGTCAGCGTCGGCGCGGAGGAGTAGTGCTGCACTTCGGAGGAGTTGCCGGGGTTGAGCGGGAACCCTTTCTGGCTGGGGGAGTACTGCCGAGCGATCGTGAAGCTCGTCGACGCCGCGCCCGTGTTCGGGCCACCGGTGACCTGCGCGTGCACGGTCACTTTCTCGCCGGGCGTGAACGGGTGGCTCGGGATGAAGCTCTCCCCCGTCCCGGTCGAATAGGGACGCAGCACGCCGCTGTGTGATCCGCTGCGCGACCCCTTCACGGTGACGCCGGAGACCTGCGTGCCGCCGGCGCCGAGGAAGCTGATCTGCGTGCTCGCCGAGGCGTCGGGAGTTCCCGGCTGGGGCGAGACGGCGACGGGATTCGCGGTCGCCGGTGCGGCGGCGGGTTCGCTCGACACGCTCGCCGAGGAGGCGCTGCCACAGGCGATCACGGCAACCGCGCAGCCGGCGAGCGCGAGCGGAGGTGTGGCCAGGCGGAGTCTGCTCATCAGCCCGGCAGGCTACCGACCCGTCCCGCTCGCTTCGCCGCTTGACGCTCCGCTTTGCGGCTTTTGCGGGAACTCTTACGTTCCGCGGTAGCGGATGTGGCAGGCTTCCGGGCTCGACCGGCGGCGCCCACGGCGCCTCCGGTCGCTGTCTTCGCATTCCTTCATGCGCCGCTACGTGCTCATCATCCTGGGGGTCGCCGTGCTCGTCTGGGGCGTGCTGGCGATCGTGCTCGGCTCGGCGAGCCTGAAGATCGGCGGCTCGAGCTCGGCGAGCGCCTCGCCCGCGTGCCTGCCGAGCACGGTCGAGCACAGCGCCTCGCTGGCAGGCACGGCCGTGAACGTCTCGCCCGCCCCGGAGACGGATTCGGCGAACCCTCACACGCAGATCAGCTTCCTGGGCGCGCCCGCCTCGGCGATCACCTCGATCTCGGTGCGCGGCGCGCGCAGCGGTCCCCATGCGGGGAGCGTTCGTGGCTACTCCCAGGGCGACGGCGCGAGCTTCCTGCCGAACGCCCCGTTCGTGCCGGGCGAGCGGGTCAGCGTGAGCGCGACGATCGCCGGCAAGCCGGTCTCGTTCGGCTTCCTCGTCGACACGCCGTACCCGACCGCCGCCAGTCCCGACTTCCACAACCCCCCGGCGGCCCCCGCCGACTACCAGAGCTTCTACACCCGGCCCGACCTGCGGGCGCCGATCCTGACCGTGACCGGAGCCGACCGCGACCCGGCGGCCGGCGACATCTTCACGACCAACGGTCCCGGCCCCGGGCAGTACGGGCCGCTGATCTACACACCGAAGGGCCGGCTGGTGTGGTTCGGAGAACTCCTCGGCGCCCAGACCGCAGAGGACCTCAACGTCCAGAGCTACGAAGGACAGCGCGTGCTGACCTGGTGGGAGGGCCGGGTGCTGCAGTACGGCTTCGGCCAGGGCCAGGACCTCGTGATGAACGACCGCTACCAGGTGATCAAGCGGATCCATGGCGGCAACGGCCTGCGCGCCGACCTCCACGAGTTCCAGATCCGCCCCCACGGGATCTCCTACAACACCGCGTTCAACCCGATCCGCTGCGACCTGTCGCGGGTGCAGGGGGCGCGGGACGGCACGATCACCGACACGGCGATCCAGCAGATCGACATGAACACCGGGCTCGTGCGCTCGGAATGGCACAGCCTCGACCACGTCGCGGCGGGCGAGTCCGAAGTCGAAGCGTCGCGCGACTCCACGCCGTGGGACTACTTCCACATCAACTCGATCGACCCCCAGCCGAACGGCGACCTGGTGATCTCCGCGCGCAGCACCTGGGCGTCCTACCGCCTGCAGGCCGGAAGCGGACGGATCCTGTGGCGGCTCGGCGGCCGCAAGAGCTCGTTCAAGATGGGACCGGGGACGCAGACAGCCTGGCAGCACGACGCGCGCATGCTCGGAGACGCCGAGATCACGCTGTTCGACGACGGCGCCAACCCGCCGGTCCACAAACAGTCGCGCGGGCTGCGGATCGCGCTCGACTTCACGAAGATGCAGGCGCGCCTGCTCGCCTCCTACGTGCATCCCGACCCGCCTCTGCTCTCGGCGAGCCAGGGGAACATGCAGACGCTGGGAGGCGGCAACAGCCTGATCGGCTACGGCGGCCTGCCGGCGATCACCGAGTTCGCACCCGACGGCACGGTGCTGTTCGACGCGCACACGCCGTATGACATGTCCTTCTACCGCGCCTTCCGCTACCCGTGGAGCGCCCTGCCCGCGACCCCGCCGGTCGTGTTCGCCAGCGAAAACGACACGGGCGAAGAGACGATCGTGCACGCCAGCTGGAACGGAGCGACCGGGGTGGCCGCGTGGCGGGTGCTGGCCGGCAAGAGCGAAGCCGCGCTCTCCACGCAGGCGACGATCCCGGCCCTCGACTTCGAGAGCGACACGATCCTGCCGGTGAAGTACGCCTACGCGAAGGTGCAGGCGCTCGACAGGGGCGGGCGCGTGCTCGGCAGCTCGGCAGCGGTCAAGACGATCGGCTTCTACGCGTCCCTGACACGTCCCGGGGCGGCGAAATGACGCGAGCCGCGAGCCTCCGCTCAGAGGCTCGCCGTGGCTCGCCGGCCGGGCCTAGTAGCCCGGTTTGGATTTCCGTTTGCCCGTCGTTTCGGTCGTCGTCGACTTGCCGGACGAGGACGTCGTCGAGGACGAGCTTTTGCCGCCGCAGCCCGCGATCGCGAAGCTGGAAGCCAGGACGGCCAGGAGCGTTAGCATGGCGGTCAGTGGCGTTCTCTTCATGGTGGGCCGGGCTCCATTTCTCACTCGATTGCTCGGCCGTCCAGCCTACCAGGGCACCCTGTGAGCACAGACGGGGAACGCTGAGATGAGCGTCGGAACGGCAGAGCCGCCGCTCGCCTCGCCGCCGCCGGGGGAGGCCGGCAAAGCGGGAGCGAAGTGGCTGCTGGCCGTGTGCTGCGTTGCGCAGTTCATGGTCATCCTCGACCTCAGCATCGTCAACGTCGCGCTGCCCTCGATCCAGTCGGATCTCGGCTTCTCCTCGCCCGATCTGCAGTGGGTCGTCGACGCCTACGCGATCACGTTCGCGGGCTTCCTGATGCTCGGCGGCCGCGCCGCCGACCACTTCGGGCAGCGCCGCACGTTCGTCGCGGCGCTGTTGCTGTTCGGGATCGCCTCGCTCGTCGGCGGCGTCGCGGCCAGCCAGGGAATGCTGATCGGCGCACGGGCGCTGCAGGGCCTGGCGGGCGCGCTGATGGCGGCGTGTTCGCTGGCGATCATCACGGCGTCCTTCGCGCCCGGCGCCCAGCTGAACCGCGCGATCGCGACGTGGGCCGCGATGAACGGCCTGGGGGGCGCCGCGGGCGTTCTGTTCGGGGGCGTCATCACCGAACTGCTCAGCTGGCGCTGGGTGCTGCTGATCAACCCGCCGATCGCCGTCGCGGCCGCAGCGGTCGGCTGGGTGGTCATCACCGAGCGCAAACGCGCGAAGGCCGGCGACAGCTTCGACCTGGCGGGGGCCCTGACGCTCACGATCGGCCAGATCCTGATCGTCTTCGGCGTCGTCGAAGGCGGCCTGAAGGGCTGGGGCTCCTTCCAGGCGCTCGGCCCGATCGCCCTCGGCGTGGCCCTGCTCGCCGCGTTCGGCGTGATCGAGACGCGCATCGCCAAGGCGCCGCTGATCCCATTCAAGGAGCTGACGAAGCCGCTCAAGATCGCGAACAACATCGTGCTGCTGTTCAGCGCAGCGCTGTTCCCGATGTGGTTCATCAGCTCCCTGTACATGCAGCAGGTGCTTGGGATCTCCCCGCTGCACGCCGGCCTGAACTTCCTGCCGATGACACTGGCGATCCTGCTGATCGCGCCGCGGGCGGGCAAACTCGTCGGGCGCTTCGGCGTTCGCGCCGTGCTCGGCAGCGGGCTCACGATGATGACCGGCGGGCTCCTGCTGTTCACGCAGATCAACTCGAGCGGCAGCCCCCTGGTCTACGTGGTGATTCCCGGCGTGCTCACCGCGGCCGGCATCGCGATGTCGATCGTGCCCTCGACGATCGCCGCGACGCAGGGAGCCAAGGAGGGACAGGCCGGCCTCGCGTCGGGCCTCGTCAACACCTCGCGCCAGGTCGGCGGCGGCCTCGGTCTGGCGCTGCTGATCACGCTCGCAACGCAGCACAGCACTGACCTGATCGGCCACGGCCAGCAGGTCGCGGAGGCGCTGACGCACGGCTTTCAGCTGGCGTACCTGATCTGCGCCGGGCTGGCCGCGGCGGCGGCCGTGCTGACCTTCCTCGCCATCCCCCGCCCCGAGGGTGCTCAGCGCGGCGCAGATCGCCGTCTGGCAGGCGTGATCGCGCTGGTGCTGGCGGGGTTCGTCGGGCTCGCCGCTGCCTTCTCCGGCAACCATGGTGCGCCTCTCGGTCGCTACACGACAGCCCACACGCTGCACTTCGTCACGGCGCCGTCGCTTCACCCGCCCCGCTACCGCGTGGTGCACCGCAGCTCGGGGGCGAAGCTCGAACCCGGGTACGTCTTCGCGGCCAACTTCCTGAACCTCAACGAACCGCCGATCATCGGGCAAAGCGGCCCGCTGATCCTCGACCGCAGCCTGCAGCCCGTGTGGTTCCAGCCGGTGCCGGAAAAGTACGTGGCCTCGAACCTCGCCACGCAGACCTGGAAGGGCAAGCCGGCGCTCTCGTGGTGGCAGGGGATCGTCACTAACACGGGCGCAACCGAATACGGCGAATACGTGGTCGTCGACCAGCACTACCGGCCCGTGGCGCACCTCAAAGCGACGGGCGGCTGGGTGCTCACGCTGCACGAGCTGCTGATCGACGGCGAACACGCCTGGGTCACGGCGAACAAGAACGTCCCGAAGGACCTGTCCAAGTACGGCGGCGCCTACAACGGCGCGCTGATCGACTCGGCCGTTCAGGAGTACGACCTGCGAACCGGCAAGCTGCTGCGCAGCTGGGATGCCCTCGACCACATTCCGCTGAACGACGCGCAGGCGACGTTGCCCACCAACGGCTTCCCCTGGGACGCCTACCACGTGAACTCGATCCAGCTGACGCCGGACGGCAAGAGCTTCCTCGTGTCGATGCGCGACACGTGGGCGGTGTACCTCGTCGACATCGCCAGCGGCAACATCACGTGGACGCTGGGCGGGCGGCACTCGAGCTTCAAGCTCGGCTCGGAGGCAGGGTTCCAGTGGCAGCACGACGCGCGGCTCGGGCCGAACTCGACGATCAGCCTGTTCGACGATCACTGCTGCCAGCTGACGGGCGGCGGCACCTACGTCCGTGCGACGGCTCCCTCGCGCGGCCTGGTGCTGAAGCTCGACGAACAGCGACACACCGCGACGCTCGTGAGCGAGTACGGCCGCGCCGATGGCTTCGAGTCGGAGTACATGGGCGACACGCAGCTGCTCCCCGGCGGCAACGTGTTCGCCGGTTACGGCTCGGAACCGTATTTCGCCGAATACGACCGCGCGGGCAAGACGCTCTTCGAAGTCGAACTGCCCGGCCCGGATCTCACCTACCGCGCGTCCGTGCAGCAATGGACGGGCCTGCCGCTCACGGCGCCGGCCGGCGCCGCGCGGCGCAGCGGCGCGGGCACCACCGTGTACGCCAGCTGGAACGGCGCGACCAAGGTGGCCTCGTGGCGGGTGCTCGCCGGCACGGGCGCCGCGGCGCCGGCGGCGGTGGCACATGCCGCGCGTGGGGGCTTTGAGACGGCGATCCCGGTCAGCGGCGACCATGCGCAGTTCGAGGTTCAGGCGCTCGACGCCGGCGGGCGCGTGCTCGGCACCTCAAAGCCGTTCGCAGCCGGCGCGTAGGGCGTTCCCGATCGCATAGGCTCTGGCGATGCTGAAGCGGGTTCCGGCGATCGTCGGCGCGATGCTGGCGCTTGCGGTGGCGCCCGCCGCCGCGAGCGGCTCGGATGCGTCGGCGACCGAAACGTACCTCCGCGCGAACTACGCGCTGGTCAAGGCCGGACACGCCCACCTCGGCTCATCGATCGCGGCCTACAAGAGCGTGCTGAGCAGCGTCAGGCGCGACTGTCCCCGCGCCGCCGCCGAATCGCCGCAGAACGCGCAGTCGACCGAACTGAGCAACGAGGTGATCGGCACGATGGTGCTGACCGCAGGCAGGCCCGACCGTCCCGCGGTGAAGTCCTACCTGCGTGCCGTGGCGGGACTGCGCTGGAGCAAGGCCTCGATCACCCACGCTGTCGCCGGCTATGCCTCGATGCTGCGGACGCTCTACAACCTCCCCGTCCCGGACCTGTGCGGTGACGTCAAGGCGTGGGCGGCGAGCCACTTCAAATCGACGGCCTCGAGCACCGTGTCGTTCGTCAAGGCGTTCTACCCGAACTGGGTCGCGCTGGGACTGATCCCTGCGGGGCTCTCTCGCTTGGAGAGCTCACAGGGCCGCGCGCTCGCCCGCAACTCGGGGCGCTTCGAATACCAGATCACGAACGTCGAAGCACAGGCCGTCGAAACGTGGGGCGACATCATGGACGAGCTGCTGCTGAGTCCCTGACTTCAGGCGACGGCGCGCAGGTGCCGGTAAGGAGCGCCGCGCAGCTCGCGCACGAGCGCGTCGAGCACGGCCTCCTCGTCCTCCTCGCGACCGTCCGTGACGGCTTCGATGACGGCGCGCTTGCGCTCGAGGAGCGTCGCGATCGTCTCGTCGACCGTGTCGGCGGCGAGCAGGTAGTAGGCGTTCACAGCGTCCTGCTGGCCGATCCTGTGACAGCGGTCCTCGGCCTGGTCGTGCTTGGCGGGCGTCCAGTCGAGCTCGAGGAACGCGACGTTCGACGCGCGCGTCAGCGTCAGGCCCTGCCCGGCCACCTCCATCGAGCAGACGATCAGCTGGTTGGACGGCCCGTCGGGCTCCTGGAACTCCCGCAGCGCCTGCTCACGGCGGGCGGGTGAATCCTCGCCGAGGATGTGCAGGGCGCCGGGGAAGCGCTCGACGAGCGCGCGCTGGATCTCGCGGTGGCGTGCGAACACGACGAGTCGCTCACCGGATGAGCGGAAGTCGTGGATCCAGGCCAGGGCCGCGGCGAGCTTGCCGCGCGCAGCCAACAGCTTCAACGCGTTCAGCCGCACGAGGCGTTCGGCGCGCAGGGCGGCGGCGAGCTTCGCGTCGAGCTCGCGCAGGTCGAGCGGCTGGCTGCGCAGCCACGCCAGCAAGTCGCTCTCGGCGAGGCGGTATTCGGCTGCGTTGTCGAGCTCGATAGGGACGACGGCGCGCGTCTTCGCAGGCAGCTGCGGCAGCACGTCGCGCTTCAGGCGCCGCACGAAGCAGCGCGCCCGCAGATGCCAGTGCAGGCGCTGGTGGGCGTCGGCGCCGCGGAACCTCGTACCGAACTCGGCGCCGGACCCGAACTCGCCCAGCCGCCCGATGATCCGCAGCTGCGCGATCAGCTCGGCCGGCCGGTTGACGATCGGCGTGCCGCTCAGGGCCAGCACGATCCCCTCCTGCGGCACGGCGGCGGTCAGCTGCTGGACGGCCTGCGTGCGCTTCGCGCTGGCGTTCTTGCAGTAGTGCGCCTCGTCGATCACGACCGCACGCGGGGAGTGCTCGAGCAGCCCCGGCAGGCGCGCGGCGAGGATGTCGTAGTTGACGATCGTCACGTCCGCGGCCGGCTCCTCGGCGCCGGTGCCCAGGCCGCTGAGCACCTGCACGGTGCGCCCCGGCAGCCACGCCCGCGTCTCACGGCGCCAGTTCAGCTTCAGGTTGGCCGGGCAGACGACGACCGCCGGGAACGCCTCATCGGCCTGCAGCGTGGCGAGCGCCTCGATCGTCTTGCCGAGGCCCTGCTCGTCGGCGAGGAACGCGCGCCTGCGCTCCAGCAGGTAGGCCACGCCGGCACGCTGGAAGGGCTTCAGCTCGCCCCCCAGCCCCTCGACCAGCAGCTCGGCGTCATCCGCCGCCGAGAGAGCAACGACGCCCGCGGCTCGAGCGTGCTCCTCGCGCGCCTCCTGCAGCAGCGCCAGCGCGTCGTCGGCGACCCAGGCGCCGCTGTCGGCGAGGAAGCCGTCGAGGTCGGGAACGCAGAACGGATCGGCCCGAATCGCCGGCAGGCTCGCGTGCTCGGCGTGCGCACCGGCCGGCAGGGGCCGTCCTCTGCCCCCGCGGCGCGCCTGCGCCCCCGGCAGCGCGGCGAAGCGCTCGCGCAGCGTCGCGTCGTGGCCCGGGGCGAGTACGAATGTCGGATCCTCGTGGACGCACGAGACCTCGAGCACGCCCGGTGGCGCCGGATGTCCCTGTTCGAGCGCCTCGCCGCAGCGGCGCGCCGCAGGGGTGACCCAGCCGTCCAGGTGCGCGCCGGCGAGCCGCCAGGACTCGAGTGTCAGCGGCAGGTTCGCTCCGCCAGGCGCCGCCGTCGCGTGCTCGCGCACGGCCCGCGGCAACCGTTCGGCGTCGCCGAGCAGCAGCAGCAGAGGCGCGGCGCGGGGTCCGTGGACGTCGATGTTCCCGCGCCAGCTGGTCGCCCGGTCGAGCCATGCCACGACACGCGGCTCGACGTCCGCGTCCTCCAGTTGCGCGAGCAGCTCTCCGATCGCCTCGGCGTCACGCTCGCGCGCCGCCAGGCCGACCGAGTGCGCGGGTCCCTCGCGCGGCAGCAGCCCGGCCTGAGCCGCGAGCACGCGTGCGAGCGCTGCGTGGCGCCCGCCGATCAGGATCCAATGCTCGCCGCGGCGGTCGCGGCGGAAGCCGACGTCGTAGCTGGACGCGCGGGCAGCGTCCTGCTCGCCCATCTCGTTCGAAGCCGCCGGCTCGTCGCGCTCTCCGAGCGCCCGCTCGGCGGCCGCGGTCAGCCTCACGACGGCGCCGGCGCCGGCGGCGGCGCGCACCGAGCGCACGAGCCCCGCGGCGAGCTCGTCCAGCGGCACCTGAGCGCGGCCGATGCGTTCCAGCTCGCGTGCGTCGGGATGGGTGAGGAGCTCGGCGACGAGCGCCACCGGCCCGTCGGTCGCGAAGCTGAGCCACCAGTCGCTGTCCGGGCGCACGACATCGAGGACGAGCTCCTGGGGCCGGCGCCGGGCCCTCCGGCGCCGGATCACGCGCGCGAGCTGCTCCTCGACCTCCGCTTCGCACGGGACCGCCTCGAGCAGGCGCGCCAGCGCCTCGGCCTGCTCGTCGCCGAGCGGTACGCACCACGTCCGATCGACCGGGTCCCAGCGCCGGCCCGGAATCGCCCGCAGCAGCAGCCGCAGGTCCTCGTCGTAGGGGAAGCGCAGCACGGCCTCGTCATGGCGGATCGAGGCTGAGAGAAAGGGAACGGGCACGGGCTGAGCACGATAGGGCCAGCGGGGGATGCCGGCGGGCCTCCCAGCGACCTGAGCGGCGCCGCCGGCCGGCGGCCTCAGGCGTCGCGGTCGACTTTGGGGAGGCTCTTGTTGACCGAGCGCGTCAGCGAGGCGCGCACGATCGCGGCGAGTCCGGGAACCGGGGATGCGAGGCGGATGTCGTAGTGCAGGCGCGTGCCGGTGCCCTCGGGCGCGAAGGTCATGATGCCGACGTGCCCGCGCAGGGGGCCGCCCTTCGTGATGCGGTAGACGATGCGCGAAGGGGGGTCGAACTCGGTGACCGTCTCCTCGAACGGCGGACCCGGGCCGATCTGAAGCTTGCGCACGGAGCCGACCCCGTTGCGGTGGCCGTCGTCGCCGTCCTTCAGCCGCGTGACCTTCGCGCCGAACAGATCCGCCAGGTTCTCGTGCTCGGCGAGGTAGGCGAAGATCCGCTCCGGCGGCTTGGAGAAGAGGTGGTCGACGGTCACGTGGTAGGCGCGCATCGCGCACAGCCTATTCGCAGGACGCGATAATGGCGTGGTGGGGGATCTGCGCCGATGGTGGGCCAAGGGGGAGCGTCTCGGGCTGAGCCTGGGCGGCAGCGAGCGACAGGTGTTCCTGGCGCGCGCCGGGACGGGGCCGGCGATGACGATGCTGCACGGCTTCCCGAGCTCCTCACACGACTGGGCGAAGGTGCTGCCGGCACTGGCGCGCAGACACGATGTGCTGGCGCCGGACTTCCTCGGCTTCGGGGCCTCGGAGAAGCCTGTCGAGCATCGCTACTCGCTGCTCGAGCAGGCAGACCTGATCGAGGCGGTGTGGGCGCGGGAGGGAGTGAAGGAGACGATCCTCGTGGCCCACGACTACGGCGTCTCGGTCGCCCAGGAGCTGCTGGCACGTGCCGGCGAGGGCAGGCTCGCGGTGAGCATCACGATGCTTCACCTGTTCAACGGCGGCCTCTATCCGGAGCTGCACCGGCCGCAACCGGTGCAGACTGCCCTGCTCGACCCCGAGCAGGGCCCGAAGATCTCGGCGATGGTGACCGAGGACCTCTACATCGGAGGGCTGCGCCCGACGTTCGCCGAGGGCTACGACGCCACCGGGGACAGCGAGGACATCTGGGAGGCGACGAGCCGGGACGGCGGCGAGCGGATCGGCCACCTGCTGATTCGCTACATCAGCGACCGCGCCGAGCATGCGGCTCGCTGGACCGGCGCGCTCGAGGCGACCGCCGTGCCGCTCCGCTTCGTATGGGGCATGCTCGACCCCGTCTCCGGGGCGCACATGGCGGCTCAGATCCGCGCGCGAGTCCCCGGCGCGCCGTTCCTGGCGCTCGAGGACGTCGCGCACTGGCCGCCGCTCGAAGCGCCCGAGCGGGTCGCGGCGGCATTGCTCGACGGCTGAGGCTTGACCCGCGCCGCTCGGCGCCGCGTGATCCTCAGGGTTCGTAGGTGAACTGGTCTTCGGGCGTCGGGTGCGTGCTGCCTTCCGGCGTGCTGACCGTCACAGGCACGGTGCCTTCGGCGCCCGCCGGGGCGATCGCCGTGATTTCGTCGGGCGAGTTCACTTCGATTTCGGTCGTCTTCTTCGATCCGAACTGCACGGCGCTGGCTTTCGAGACGCCGGGTGCGGCCAGTGTCACGGCGGTCCCCCCCGCGGTCGAGCCGGAGACCGGGTTCAGCAACAGCCCGAGCACCGTGCTCGTGATCGCCGACGGCTTGGACACCGAGCCGCGCGCGTTCGTCGCGGTTTCGATCACGCGCATCGTCAGGCCGACCTGGAGCAGTTCGAGTTTCAGCGTTTTCGCGACCGCTTCTTTGATGTTGACGCATTCGCTCTGTTTCCCGAGCAGGCCGCACGTCTGCCACTGGTAGGTGATGTTCACGGGGGCGCTGCCCGTCCATTTGCCACCCGCAACGGCTTCGAGGATTTTCCCGACCTGCAGGATCCCGGCGATCGTCGGCACGGCCGGGTTGGCGGGCAGGATCGCGAGGATCGGCGAGGTGGGTTCGGACGTGGCCGAGGTCGAGCCGGCGCCGTTGGTCGCGGTGACGACGAGGCGCGCGGTCTGCCCGATCATGCTCGTGAGCAGGCCGAGCGTCGTGCCGGCGCCGCTCGGCCCGGAGACTTCTTTGCAGGCCGCACCGACGCTGTTGCACAGCAGCCACTGGTAGCTGAAGGCCGGTTCCGAGCCCGTCCACACGCCTTTCGCACCGGTCAGAGTCTGGGCGTCTTCGGCCAGCCCCGTGATGCTCGGCAGTGCCGTGTTCGATGGCAGCAGCGCTTTGATCACGCTCGTCGGTTCAGACGTCGCCGACGTCGACCCCGCGCCGTTCGTCGCCGTCACGACCAGCCGCGCCGTCTGGCCAATCATGCCCGTCAGCAAGCCAAGCGTCGTGCCCGTCGCCCCCGACACTTCTTTGCACGCCGCACCGGCGCTGTTGCACAGCAGCCACTGGTAGGCGAAGGTCGGTTCCGAGCCCGACCAGGAGCCTTTCGCGCCCGTCAACGCGGAGCCGTCGATCAGCGAGCCGACGATGCTCGGCAGCGCCGTGTTCGACGGCAGCAGCGCTTTGATCACGCTCGTCGGTTCAGAGGTCGCTGTCGTCGACCCCGCCGAGTTCGTGGCCGTGACGGCGAGCCGCACGGTGTGGCCGATCTGGCTCGTGAGCAGGCCGAGCGTCGGGCCGACGGCCCCTTCGATCGCTTTGCAGTTCTGCCCGGTCGCGTCGCACAGTTCCCACACCTGGCTGAAGCTCGGTTCGCTACCGGACCAGGTGCCTTTGGCACCGGTCAACGCGGAGCCGTCGATCAGCGAGCCGACGATGCTCGGCAGCGCGGTGTTCGACGGCAGCAGCGCTTTGATGAGGCTCGTCGGTTCAGAGGTCGCCGACGTCGAGCCGGCGCCGTTCGTCGCCGTCACGACCAGCCGCGCCGTCGAGCCGATCATGCTCGTCAGCAGCCCGAGCGTCGTTTTGGTCGCGCCCGGGATTTCTTTGCAGGATGCACCGGCCGCGTTGCACAGAAGCCACTGGTAGCCATAGGTGAACGGTTCGGTGCCACCCCATGAGCCCGTCACCGCGGAGAGCAGCCCACCGTCCTGAAGCAGGCCCGTGATGCTGGGCAGGCCGGTGTTCGACGGGAGCAGGGAGCCGATCGCGTTCGTCGGTTCCGATCGAGCTGTCGCGGACCCGGCCCCGTTGCTCGCGGTCACGGCGAGCCGCACCGTCTTTCCGACCTCGCTGGCAATCAGGGCGAGCGTCGAGCCGACTGCGCCTTCGATCGCGTTGCAGTTCTGCCCGGCCGCGTCGCACAGTTCCCACACCTGGCTGAAGCTCAGCGGGCCGGTCCCCGACCAGGAGCCGAGCGCAGCGGTGAGCGAGGAGCCGTCCTGCAGCAGCCCGGTGATGCTCGGCAGCCCGGTGTTCGACGGCAGCAGAGCTTTGACGAGGCTCGTCGGTTCGGAGGTAGCGGTGGTTGACCCGGCGCCGTTGGTAGCCGTCACGGCGAGCCGCACGGTGCCGCCGACCTCGCCGGCGATCAGGGCGAGCGTCGAGCCGACTGCGCCTTCGATGGCGTTGCAGTTCTGCCCGGCTGCGTCGCACAGTTCCCAGACCTGGCTGAAGCTGAGCGGGCCGGTGCCCGACCATGAGCCGAGGCCGGCGAGCAGCGAGGAGCCGTCCTGGAGCAGCCCGGTGATGCTCGGCAGCCCCGTGTTCGACGGCAGCAGAGCTTTGACGAGGCTCGTCGGTTCCGAGGTCGCTGTCGTCGAGCCGGCGCTGTTCGTCGCGGTGACGATCACGCGCACTGTCGAGCCGACCTCGCTCGCGAGCAGGCCGAGCGTTCCGCCGATCGCTCCGGAGACTTCATTGCAGTCGAGGCCGGCCGCGTTGCACGTCTCCCAGACGTAGCTGAAGCTGAGCGGTTCGGACCCCGACCAGGCGCCCGTCAGAGCGGCGAGCAGGCCGCCGTCCTGCAGCAGCCCGGTGATGCTCGGCAGTTCGATGTTCGCCGGCAGAAGCGCTTTGATGAGATCGGTTGCCGGTGAGGTGGCCGAGGACGAGCCGTGCGCGTTGTGCGCTGTGACGACCACCTCGATCGAGTTGGCGATCTGCAGCGGGCCGACGGTGTAGGTCGGTCCGGTCGCGCCGGAGATGTCTTCGCATTCGCCGAGCAGCGGGCAGCCGCGCCACTGGTAGGTGTAGGTGAACGGACCGGTCCCGCCCCACGTCCCTGGGTCGGCCGTCAGCGTCTGCTCGACGACCGGCAGCCCCGACACGCTTGGCGCGCCGACGTTGGCCGGCGCGCCTTCGGCGACTGCCAACGAGGGCTTCGACTTCGCCGTTGCAGAGCCGGTCAGGTTCGTCGCGGTGACGAGCACGCGCAGCTTCCTGCCGAGCTCGGCGCTGGTTGCGCGATAGCTCGCATGCGTCGCGCCGGCGATCGGCGCGCACGAGGACCCGCTGCACGCGACCCACTGGTAGGCGAAGTCGAGCGGTCCGGTTCCGAGCCATGTGCCGCTCGACGCGTTCAGCACCTGCCCGTCCTGCGCGGCCCCGGAGATCGCCGGGCCCTTCTTCTTCTTCGGTGCGAGCGGCGCGATCTTCTGAGACGGCGCCGTCGTCGCCGAGGCACTGCCTTCGCCGTTGGTCGCTGTCACGACAGCCCTCAGCCGGTGTCCGACGTCCATGTCGCTCGTCTGGAACCTGGCGCCGGCGGCACCGGCGATCGGCGCGCAGCCTTCGCCTTCGTCGTCGCAGCGTTCCCAGACGTAGGAGTAGGAGGGGGTCGCGCCCGACCACTTGCCGCTCGAGGCTTTTAGCTTCTTGCCATCGGTCGTCTTGCCCTTGACCAGCGGCGGCGAGACGTTGACGGGCGCTCCCGACTTGGGCAGCGCGGCGGCGGTGGCGGTGACGCTCAACGTGAGCGCAATCGTCATCAGCGGCAGCGCCCCGAACCGGCGCAAACCCTCCCTGGTCCTATACGGCACGGATCTCCCCTGTTATGTCGGCACCGGCCCCTCCACCCGTGCGCGCAAGATCGTGCCAGAGCGGTAACGACGTGTCAACCCATTGGGCCTTCAGCAGCAGGCCGCGCGTGTGAGGAGCCGTCAGCCGGCGGGGACCAGCAGCTCCCCGATCTGCTCGAGTGAACGAGCGGTCCGCGCACCCGCCTCGCGCAGGGCCCGCTCGTCGCTGTCGGCGCAGAACCCGTAGGCGGTCATGCCGGCGCGCACCGCTGCCGTGACGCCCGACGGGGTGTCCTCGACGACGGCGCAGTCGCTCGGCGCGACGCCCAAGGTCGCGGCGGCGTGTAGGAACAGGTCAGGGTGGGGCTTGCCGCGTGGAACCTGCGCGGCGGAGAAGCGAGCGTGGTCTGCGAACAGGTCGGCGAGCCCGGTCAGGGCGAGCGAGCGAGCGGTCTTGGCGAGGCTGCCCTGCGAGGCGACGCACACGCCGGCGCCGGCGCCGGCGACCAGTTCGACGAGCTCACGGGCGCCGTGCACGGGAAGCAGCTCGGCGTCGAAGACCACGGCGCGGCGACTCACGTACTCCTCGAGCCAATCGGGCGGCAGGGGACGCCCGAGGTGCTGCTCGGCGACGGCGCGAACCTGCTCGAGCAGCAGGCCCTGAAAGAGCGCGCGGGCCTCGGGGAGCGTCAGCTCCCAGCCCTGCTCGAGGAGCATCGCGGCGAGCACGCCGTTGGAGATCGGCTCGCTGTCGACGAGCACGCCGTCGCAGTCGAAGATGACCAATGGAGGGGGTGCCACGCGTCCCGCGCTCGAGCGGTCTGTTGCGCTCACGCGTCCGCGCGGAGCTCGAGGCCCATCCACACGTGGGGGATGCCTGCTTCGACGAAGACATCGGACTCGACTGCGAACCCGGCGCCTTCGTAGAGCCCGACGACGTCGACCTGCGAGGACAGGCGGGCGCGACGGGCGCCGCGGGCACGCCCCTCCTCGACCGCGAGCTCGATCATCCGGGCGGCGATCCCGCGCCGGCGCCACGGGCGGTCGACTGCGACGCGGCCGATTTTCACGGCGTCGCCGTCGAACAGCAGGCGCAGCGTGGCGATCACGCCGCCGCCGTCGGGGGCGACCGAGACGAGGTGCAGCGCCTGCTCGTCGCGTCCGTCGAGCTCTTCCTCGGCGGGCACGCCCTGCTCATCGACGAACACGCGCTCGCGCACGGCGATCGCGCCGTGCACGTCGGCGGTGTCGCGGGCCCACCTGATCTCGGGCTCGCTCACGGCTCAGCGGGCGTGTCTGACGGCGGGCACGCGCCTCAATCTAGCTTCGCGCCGGCCCGTGCGGCAGCGGCGGGGCGGTCAGGCGGTCGTCGGCTGGTCCTGGCCGGAGCGCGCGTCGAATTCGCGCAGCAGCGCCTGCGCGTCGGCGTCGCGCTCGAGTTGCGCGTCGGACAGCGGACCGAGGATCCCGCGCAGCACCGACAGGACGGTCCAGCGGCGCGGGCGGATCAGACGCGGCTTGCGCCGTTCGATCGCCTGCGCGATCGCCTCGCCGGCGGCGGCGGGCTGCAGGCGCTTGTGGAGGACCTTGGGCAGCGTGTGCAGCATCTTGTCGGCGAGCGGGTCCGCGTCGATCGCGCGATGCACCATCTCCGTGTCGATGAAGCCGAAGTAGGCGACGGTGGCGCTCGCTCCGTGGGGGGAGAGCTCGGCGCGCAGAGCGCGCCCGAACTGCTCGACGGCGGCCTTGCTCATCGCGTACGGGATCGCTCCGATGCCGTTGGTGAACGCGTAGATAGAGGAGATCACGACGACGTGTCCGCGACGCGGCACGATCTGCGGCAGCGCCGCCTCGACGGTGCGGCAGACGCCCATCAGGTTGACGTCGAGCACGCGTTCGAAGCTCTCGCTTGCCATCGCCCGGAACGTTGCGACGCGGCTGGCGATGCCGGCGTTGGCGACAACCACGTCGAGCCCGCCGAAGCGCTCGACGGCGCTCGCCACGGCCCGCTGCAGCGCCCCGCGATCGGTCACGTCGGCGCCGATCCCGAAGGCTCGCGTGTCGTGCAGCTGCGCTGCGGCGCGCTCGGCTGCGGACTGCTCGAGGTCGAGGACGACGACGCTCGCCCCACGGGCGATCAGCGCCTGGCTGGTCGCGAAGCCGATGCCGCGGGCGCCACCCGTGACGAGCGCGACCTTGCCGGCGAGGTCGTAGCTGGCCATCAGAAGAGTCTGTCACTCGGCGAGCGGGTGCGTCAGCGGCGTTTGAACCGCGCTCGCCGCAGGTGCCGCTCGGGCTCGTGCTCGGGAGCGCCCGCCGCCGGTGAGTCCTCGTGCTCGGACGCGCCAGGGGACGCCGGCGGCTCCGGCGCCTCGCGCCGCGCGCGACGCCCGAACGAGGCGCGGGCGAGGAACCCGGCGACGAGCAGCGAGTAGACGGCGACGACCGCCCAGTCGCCTTTGAGGCCGGCACCGACGACGATCGCCAGCGAGAGCACGGCGGCACCGATCGAGAAGGCGATGTTCGCTGTCATCCCACCGAGCCGTTTGTCGGCACCTCGGGCTCAGCCGGTGGGAACCTGCAAGACGCGCGTGCCCCAGTCGCGCAATCCGTCGGGCGTCTGGCTGGACTTCGGCGGCACGTACTCGGTGGCGAGCCACACCGATTCGCCGGCCGGGTCGGCGATCGCCCACGAGTAGTCCCCCCATCGTTCGGCTTCGGGGTCGTAGTTCGTCGTGCCCGCCGCGGCGACGGCGATCGGCGTGAAGATCGCTCCGCCCGGTTCGATCGTCGCGTAGGCGGCGCTGGGGAAGCGCTTGGCGCTCGTCAGCGTGCCGACCATCGCGCCGTGCCCGCTCGGCGTCAGCTGCAGGGCCGGGTACAGGAAGAAGCTGCCCGGCGCGGCGACGTAGCCCTGCTGGGCGAGCCGCGTCTTGGGCCCGAGCACGCCCTGGCGCAGCGAAGGTTCGACGGAGAACCACGCGGCCCCGTCGCGGGTCTGGCTTTCGCCTGCGATCTGCACGCTCGTGTCCAGCTCGCCCCAGAGCCTGCCGCCGATGAACTGCGTCTGCTGCATGCGGTCGTCGCCGGCTTCGATCGCCGTCCCGGTCCCCTTCTGTTCGGCGGGCACGGGCAGCGCGAACGGCTCCGACGGGAGCACCGTGCTCGACAGCGTCGGTTTGCCGCCGCTGGCGACGTTCTTCGCGCCGGTGAGCGCCCACACGCCGATGGTGTTGCCCGACGTTTCGCTCGGGTCGATGGAGTTCAGGAAGTACTCCGCCGGGGCGGAGCCGCTGGTCAGCGCAGGCTCCACGGAGCTTGCTGGGGCGCCGGCGATCTTCAGCCCCGCGAAGTGCGCGAAGTGCACCGTTGCGGCTTCGGCGACGAGGTCCTTGAGCGCGAAGGCGTAGAGCTGGTCGCCGTTGAACTGCGGACCGAGGATCGAGAACTCGTCGGTCGTGACATACAGGTTGGAGGCGTCGATGCCGAGCTTCGGCTGGTCGCCGAAGCAGGGGCATTCCTTGCCCTTGCCGCCGTGCTTCGGAGTGTCGGTCGTGTCGAGCCTGTAGTCGGTCCAGACGGTGCGGGGATCGCCGGAGGTGTTGACGGCGATGTCCAGAGAGGAGCTTTCTTCGCCTTTGCCGATCGCGAGGATGATCGCGATCCACGTGTGATGGACCGGTTCGTAGTAGCAGCGCGGGTCGCTCGTGAATTCGGTCAGGCCTTCCCCGAACGGACCGTTGACATTGAACGGTCCCGCGAGGGCGTTGCCGCGTTGGTCGTAGACCGTGTAGGCCGAGTTGACCATCTCCACGACGAAGCCGTTGCCGACGCAGAGCCCCTGGTCGGGTGGCTCGAACTGCAGCCCGAAGTTCGTCAGAGCGCTGTCGCGGCTGCTGACGCCGTTGAAGTTCGTGAGCAGCGAGGCGCCGGCCGCGCGGGCGGCCGGCGCGGAGACGCCCGGCGCCGAGCGCAGCGCGCCCGCTGCGGGCCGAATCGTGTGCACGCGCCGGGCGCCGCGCGGACGGGCGGTGAGCGAGCTCTGCAAGGGCACGGCCGCCGGCGGGGCAGCTGGGGCACGCGCGATGAGGCCGGTGGCCGCGTCCTGGTAGGACGCTTCGCCGGCGAGCGCGGCGGTCGGCAGGGCGACGGCGAGCGCCAGCGCGAAGACGAGGGCCACGAACGACAGGGTGCCTCTGCTCATCTCTCAGGCTCCTTCCTCGGTGCAGGGCGGCCCGGCGAGCATACGCGCTCGCGCAGTGCACGGCGCCGGAGCGCTAGGCCGGGTCGCGCTCGGCGCGTGCGCTGACGCGGAAGCGCACGGTCTTCGCGGGAGCCGGCTCCAGGGCGACCATGTGCACGTGCAGGTGCGCGACGCTGCCGCCGTTGAGGCGCATCTCGCCGCTGCGCTCGATCGTCGCGAAGGCGAGCGCCCCGAGGCGCTCGGCGAGCTCGCGCCTGATCTGCCACAGCTCTGCGCCTGCCGCGTCGGGCAGCTCCTGGAAGGTGCTGACGTGGCGTCGCGCGACGATCAGGTAGTGGGCGGCGGTTCCCTCGTAGGGGAAGTCGTTGCGCGTCACGTACCAGTGCTCGCCGGTGTGCTCGACCGGCTCGCGCTGCCAGCGTCCGGCGTGCTCTGGGCAGAAGATGCAGACGCCTTCGGCTTCGAGGCTGCGCATCCGCTCCAGCTGCCCGGAGCCCCGGGCCGCCTCGAGGTTATAGAGCGGGCGATCGCTCATAGGTCTTGAACGCGAAGCCCAGGTCGTTCTCGACGAGCCGCTCGCCGTCCTCCACGCACGTCCACTGCGTCGCGTCGATCTCCGGGAAGTACGCGTCGCCGTCGAGCTCCACGTCGATCTCGGTCGCGTAGAGGCGCTCGCAGCGCGGCAGCGCGTCACGGTAGGTGACGGCTCCGCCGATCACGAAGCAGTCGCGCTCGCACGCATCGAGGGCGGCATCGAGCGAGGAGAACGCCTCGGCGCCTGCGGGGCGGTAGCCGGGGTCGGCGCTCAGCACCAGGTTGCGGCGCTCGGGCAGCGGGCGGAAGGCGTCGGGCAGCGACTCGAAGGTGCGCCGGCCCATCACCACGGTGCCCCCCCGCGTCAGCTCGCGAAAGCGCCGCATGTCGGCCGGCAGCCGCCAGGGCAGCTCGCCGTCGCGG
Organism: Solirubrobacterales bacterium; assembly: GCA_025963965.1. Lineage (GTDB taxonomy): Bacteria > Actinomycetota > Thermoleophilia > Solirubrobacterales > Solirubrobacteraceae > Palsa-744. The sequence goes on along the minus strand of JAOPZS010000116.1, from coordinate 1,634 downwards.
CCGATCACGCGATTTGCGGAGTGGGCGACGACGATCGCGATCACGTCGCCACCGGGATGCCTGCGATCGGCGGGTGTGGGTGGTAGTCGCTCAGCTCGAAGTGCTCGGCGCGGAAGTCGTGGATGTCGGTGACCCGACGGCCCGCCTCGGTCAGGCTCAGCGTCGGCAGCGGGCGCGGCTCGCGCGCGAGCATCTCCTCGACGGCCGGCAGCTGGTTGGCGTAGATGTGCGCGTACTGGATCCAATGCACGTACTCCACGAAGCGGTAGCCGGTCAGCTGCTCGAGCATCAGACCGAGCGCTGTGTACTGGGCCATGTTCGACGGCACGCCGATCGGCGTGTCGCCGGAGCGCTGGTTGTGGATCAGGTGCAGGTCCTCGCCGAACACCAGCGCATGGATCCAGCCGTGGCAGGGCGCGATCGTGTTGCGCGAGCGCACGCCGGCCTCGCGGTGGTTGGCGTTCGGGATCCACGGGCTCATCACGGCGGTGCGGTCGAGCGGCAGGTCGCGCAGCTTGGCGACGAGGTGCGGCAGCTGGTCGAAGCCGGGATCGTCACCGTCGAGATCGGTCGTGAAGTTCCTGAAGGCGTGTCCGTAGGAGCCCGGTCCCAGGTCGCCCGGCTCGAGGCCACGCGCCTGGCACTTCTCCGGCGTCGCCCACGCGTCCCACCAGTCGCACCCGAAGGCCGCCAGCTCCTCGAGCGTGCGGGCGCCGTTGATGAAGGCGCACAGCTCGCCGATCGCCTTGCCGACGAAGCTCTTGATCGAGCGCTCGGTGATCACCGCCGCGCCGTGAGCGATCGGGAAGCGCATCGGCTGCCCGGCCAGCGCGAGCGCCTGCAGGCCCTGCTTGGTCTGCACGCGCACGCCCCCGTCGCGAATCGCCGCGAGCATGTCTCGATAGGCGGTGCTCGGGGTGCGCTCGTCGAAGGGAAGGTAGTCGGGCAAGTGTGCGGATTCGGGTCGCTGGGCGAGCCAGTCTGAAGGCTCGGTCAGACAGCCTCGCAGCGCTCGCGGCGAGGCTGGGGGCAAAGGCGGGTAAGGTGCTGAAGCTCCCTCCCAGAAGGCCGCAAACAGCGAATTAACTTGCCAGCCAGCACCGGCATCCTCAGCCCCCACGTCAACTTCTCCGAGCGGCTGATCCCCTCCCTGGAGGAGATGACTCGCACCGTCACCCACCTCAAGGGACTGGGGTACGCGGTCGTGCTCACGTCGGGCTCCTTCGACCTGATCCACCTCGGTCACGTCAAGTACCTGGAACGCGCCAAGCAGCTCGGCGACGTTCTTGCCGTGGGCGTCGACAGCGACGCCAAGATCCGCCGCCGCAAGGGAGAGGACCGTCCGATGGTGCCGGAGATGGAGCGTCTGGAGCTACTCGCCTTTCAGCGGCCGGTCGACCTGATCTACAAGAAGGAAGAGGACGAAACACGCTGGGCGCTGATCGAGGCGGTCCGCCCGGACGTGCTGGTGCTGACCGAGGACCACTCCTACAGCGAGCAGGACCTGGCCGGTCTGAGCGGGCTGGTCGGGCGCATCGAGGTGCTGCCGCGGCAGGCGTCGGTGACGACCAGCGAGCGGATCCGCCAGATGTACATGAACCTCGGTGAGCGCCTCGGCCCGAAGCTGGCCGAGG
>JAOPZS010000108.1 GCA_025963965.1 Solirubrobacterales bacterium | reverse complement strand
CTACGGGCGCTCGTCGACGAGAGAGCGACCGAGCTCGAGGTCAGGGCCGTCCGTATCGAGTCACTCGAAGCCGAGCTCGAGGCGGTCAGGTCCGGCACGCCCTAGCCCGCGTCGCTAGACCCTCACGTTCGCCGCATCGGCTGCGTCGTTGACCTGGACCATGGGCATCCGGTCGCTCAGCAGGGGGTTCGCAAGCTGCCGTCGGGAGCCGACGAAGACAGAGCGGATCAGCGGCGTCCCGGCCAGCTCCGGGCGTGCCCAGTCCAGCGGAAACTCCTCGTGCCACGGCTGGGTAATCGGCATGTACACGTAGGGGAAGCTCGCAGCAAGTTCGCGCCACACCCAGTCGCGAGTGGGACGGCACCCCTGGCCTCTGATCGCGTTCTCAGGCGCCGCCGGCTGCTCGGGGAACGCGTTCAGCTCCATGCCGGCGCCGGCCGCGACGCACGTCTCCAGGAGGAGCAGGCTGCCGGCGCACCGCGCCATCCACGCGAGCGCCTCGGCGGGTCGCTCGAGGTGATACAGCGTCCCATAGGAGTAGACGACGTCCACCGCGATCGGGTCGGGTGGAAGCAGATCGAGATCGAGGCGGCGGATGTCGCCGTCGGGGTAGCGCTCGCGCAGGATCGCGAGGTTCTGCTCCTGGGCCTCGGTGACCACGACGCTGCAGCCGCGGTCGAGGAAGAAACTTGTGTGATCGCCGATGCCGGCCCCCGTCTCGAGCACGCGCTGCCCCGCGAGAGGAAGGCCGAGCGAGGCCAGATGCTCCTGGCGCCGTTGATTGTGCCTGAGGTAGTGGGCGGACCAGAAGACGTCCTTCGGCTCCATCGCGACGGGATCAGTCAAAGCCTCGGCCCGGGTCGCGAGTCGGGCTCAGCGGGCGCGGGCCCGCTCGCCGGCTCCGAGGTGCTCGCGAAACCAGTCGACGGTGGCGCCCAGGCCGTGCTCGAATGACGTCGCGGCGTGAAATCCGATCTCGCTCTCCGCCCTCGCCGTGTCGAGCACCCGCCGCGGCTGACCGTCGGGCTTGGACGTGTCCCACTCGATCTCGCCGTTGAAGTCGGTCACCTCGGCGATCAGCTCGACGAGCTCCCGGATCGTGATCTCCTTGCCCACGCCGATGTTGACCGGCTCGGGGCTTTCGTACCGTTCGGTCGCCGCCACGATCGCCTCCGCGCAGTCCTCGACGTAGAGGAACTCGCGCGAGGCGCTTCCGGTTCCCCAGCAGGTGATGCTCGCCGCTCCCTCGAGCCGGGCCTCCTCGCACTTGCGGATCAGCGCCGGTATCACGTGACTCGAGCTGGGATCGAAGTTGTCTCGCGGGCCGTACAGGTTCGTCGGCATCAGGAAGATGCCTGGGAAGTCGTACTGCTCGCGGTAGGCCGCCAGCATCACCAGGAGCGCCTTCTTGGCGACACCGTAGGGAGCGTTGGTCTCCTCCGGATAGCCGTCCCAGAGACTGCTCTCGGAGAACGGAACGGGCGTGAACTTCGGGTACGAGCAGACGGTGCCGACCTGCACGAACTTCTCCACGCCCCGGCGTCGCGCCTCCTCGATCATGTTCAGGCCCATCGCCATGTTGGCGTAGAAGAAGCGCCCGGGATTGTCGCGGTTGGCGCCGATGCCGCCGACCTCGGCGGCGAGGTGAAGAACGATGTCCGGCCGGGCGCTCTCGAACAGTTCCGCTACGGCTGATGTGTCCGTGAGATCGTGCCGAGAGCTGCGAGGGACCGTCACCTCGGCCGCACCGCCGCGTTCGAGCAGGCGGGACACGGGCGCTCCCAGGAAACCGGCGCCGCCGGTGACGAGCACCCGCTTGCCGCTCAGGCTCAGGGGCGCCGACGCGCTCGTGGCATCTCCGGCTGCGGGGGACACGCCGCAAGCATAGCCTGCCGTGGCGGCGGCTCCGCCCCCTTCCCCACTCGCCGGTGAAAGCCCGCGAGCCGCGTCCCCGGCACGGAATTGACGCTTCCGAAGACCCCGCCGCACCAGCTAGAGTCCCGCCGGTGAAGGGCCACGAGCAGCGCTACCTCGCAGACGAGCTGGGGGCCTACCGAAAGCGGCTGGAGGCCGCGCGCAACGCCCTCGACCCGACGCTCGACGAGCACGGCCAGCCCGCTCATCCGATCGCCGCGCGCATGGTCCTGGTCGAGGGGCGAATGCTCGAGATCGAGAACTACATGCGCGCGGATATCCGACGCGTCGAGCGCCGGGAGCGGTTCCAGCTGCTGAGGCGGTTCAAAGAGATGATCAGGCCGCGCCTCGGCATCCTGCGCCATCACCCGCCCGTGCCGCTGCAGGTTCCGAGGAGCTACTTCTCGATCGACCCGCCGCGGCCCGCCCCGAGGATCTCGATCGTCACGCCCTCATACGAACAGGGCCATTTTCTCGAACGTACGCTGTACAGCGTCGTCAACCAGCACTATCCCGCACTCGAGTACATCGTCCAGGACGGCGGCTCGAGCGATGGGACCACCGCCGTGTTGCGCCGCTTCGAGGGCGCGCTGACGCACTGGGTCTCCGAACGCGACGGGGGGCAGGGCGACGCCATCAACCGCGGCTTCGCGCACACGAGCGGCGAGATCATGGCCTACCTCAACTCCGACGACCTGTTGCTGCCAGGGTCACTCGCCTACGTCGCCCGGTATTTCGCCGATCACCCCGAGGTCGACGTGCTCTACGGGCATCGCGTGATGATCGACGAGCACGACGGCCAGATCGGCAGCCACGTGCTCCCGCCTCACGACGACGAGGAGCTCGCGCTGCTCGACTTCGTGCCCCAGGAGACGCTCTTCTGGCGCCGCTCGGCCTGGGAGGCGGCCGGCGGACAGATCGACGCGAGCCTGCGGTTCGCGGTCGACTGGGACCTGCTGCTGCGCATGCGCGAGAGCGGCGCCAAAATGGTGCGGGTGCCGAGGTTCCTCGGTGCCTTCCGCGTGCACGAGGACCAGAAGACAGCCACCTGGTTCGATCAGGCGCTGATCGAGTGCGAAGCCCTGCGTCTGCGGGTGCACGGCCGCTCGATCTCACACGACGAGGCCGTTGCGCGCGCCACCCCGTACATGCGCCGGCACATCCCGTACTTCCTCTTGCATCGCTTCCTCACGCGGCTGCCGCTCCCGCGCCAGCCGGT
>JAOPZS010000074.1 GCA_025963965.1 Solirubrobacterales bacterium | reverse complement strand
CTGGTGCCAGGCCAGAGCCGGAGACCGGATTCGAACCGGTGACCCCCTGTTTACAAGACAGGCGCTCTACCAACTGAGCTACTCCGGCAGGTCTGTTCGATCATAGGCGGGCGGGCGGAGCTAGCCTCACCCGATGCGACTGTTCCGCGCCCTGCGACTCGTCCTGCGCGACGAGCGCATACCGAAGCCGATCCGGTGGATCGGCGGCATCGCGTTGCTGCCGATTCCCGGGCCGGTCGACGAGGTGGTGCTGGTCCTCCTGCTGCCCGTGCTGGCTTTCCACCGGCGGGCGCTGAGGGAGGCGTGGAGCAAGGCCGCGCGGGAGTCCACGAGTGATTCGGGCGCCGGGTGACCGCTATCCGGCAAGCGTTCTGACAGGTTCGCCGAGCGGGTTTCCCGTGGGACGGGCGATGCGGACCAAACGGTGGATAACCGTTGAGCAGGGACGATTCTGGGTAACGCAAATGACAGCGGACGCTCTCGTCGCGACATGCGTCCGAGAGTCGCGCCGCTGGTTTGGCCTATGGCAACGACCGCAATCACCACACCCCAACCCGCCGTGTGCCGGGTCCTGGAGCTCGATCCGGGCCTGGCTGAGGGCATCCCGCCCGAGCTGCACGATCGTGCGGTCGCCGAGTGTGTCGCCCGCGAGGTCACGATCCCGACCGGCCGCTGGCGCGGGGCGCCGCCGCTCAACGGCCACAGGCTCGGCATCGGCCTGCTCGTGCTCGCAGGGCTGCTGGTGAGGCGAGTCGGCATCGAAGGGCGCTTCGGCGCCGAGCTGCTCGGCGAAGGAGATCTGCTGCGCCCCTCCGACGGCGCCGATGAAATGCCGACGCTGCCAATGACGATCGGCTGGCGCGTGCTCGAGACCGCTCGCGTCGCGATCCTCGACGACGCCTTCATGGGCCATCTCGCCGACTACCCGCAGCTCGGCGGGCGGCTCGTCGGGCGCGCCGTCACCCGCTCGCGCAACATCGCCGTGAACATGGCGATCGTCCACCAGGCCCGCGTCGACGTGCGCCTGCACATGCTCTTCTGGCACCTCGCAGCGCGCTGGGGCCGCGTCGGCAGCGGCGGCGTGACCGTGCCGCTGCGCCTCACCCACGCCGTGCTCGCCGAACTCGTCGCGGCGCGCCGGCCGACTGTGACCAGTGCCCTCACGCTGCTCTCCAAGAGGGGCGTCGTGCGCCCCACCGACAACGGCTGGCTGCTCGCCGGCGAGTCCCCCGGCGAGCTGCGCGAGCTAGCCCGCTTGACCGGACAGAAGGCCGCCTGAGCCTCACCCGGGCCCTCGCCGGCCCTTCCTGGTCGCGCCGCCGCGATCCGGTTCCAGATCAGCTGTAACGGGGTGGTCGCCGCCGGTGTAGAGATTGCGTGGCCACACCGATCACAGCACCTCGCGCACAGCCGGCTCCGCCGCCCGGTCCGGCCGGTCCGCCGCGGGTCGAGCTGGGAGGCTTTCGCGAGCGCTCTCTGAAGCGCGGCGTCAACCCGGTCGTCTACTGGGTCCTGCGCGGCCTGCTCGTGCCCTTCTTTCTCGTCTACCTCCGCATGCAGCGCATCGGGCGCGAGCACCTGCCGCGCACGGGGCCGCTGCTGCTCGCCTCCAACCACCGCAGCTTCCTGGACCCGTTCGTGATCGGGACGCTCGTCAAACGGCCCGTCTACTACATGGCCAAGCGCGAGCTGTTCGAGAAGCGCTGGCAGGCCTGGATCCTCAACGCGCTGGGCGCGTTCCCCGTCGACCGCGGCGCGGGCGACGGCGATGCGATGGCAACCGCCCGGGCGATCCTCGAACGCGGCGACTGCGTCGTGGTGTTCCCGGAGGGCACGCGCGTGCGCCGCGGCCCGCTTGGCGAGCCGCGCCGGGGCATCGGCCGACTCGCCCTCGAGACCGGCGCGCCCGTCGCGCCGATCGCCGTGATCGGCACCGATCAGGTTCGGCGTGGATGGCGCATCCGTCCCCGCAAGGTGCGCCTGCGTGTTGGCCGGCCGTTGCACTATCCGACCGTCGAGAAATGCTCGCCGAGCCTTGCCGGCGCGGTCACAGAACGGATCTGGGCGTGCGTGCGGCTGCAGTGGGACTGGCTTGGCGGCATCGACGCGCAGCGCGAGGAGCCCGTCCCTGAGCCTGCGCCGAGCGAGATCTCGCGGGCGGCCTGACCGGCGATCGTCACGGGATAGGGTGCAATGAGTGGCCGAGCAAGCCAGCCAGAAGACCAAGGCCCAGCTCGACGCCGAGTTCTCAGACCTGTATCGAGCCCACCTTCGCGACGTCTACAGCTATGCGTACTACCGGGTTGGCAACCATCACGACGCCGAGGATCTGACCGAGCAGACCTTCCTGCAGGCCTACCGCCACTACGAGCGGGCGCAGCGCGAATCGGACGGCCGGCCGCTCCGGCCGTGGCTGATCCGCATCGCCCACAACCTCGCCGCGAACCTCTATCGCGACCGGTCCCGCAAACCCTCCTCGCCGATCGACGAGACGACGACGATCACCGCCCCGCACACGACCGAGCAGCTCGTCGAGGGCCGCGACGAGCTGAGCCGGATCCTCGACGGGGTCGGGATGCTGCCGGACGACCGCCGCGAGGCGCTGATCATGCGCTTCGCCCTCGGCATGGACAACCGCGAGATCGCCAGGGCCCTAGGACGCTCCGACGGGGCGACCAAGGTCCTGATCCATCGCGCGATCAAGCAGCTCGAGGAGATCGTCGGCGAGCGCGACGAGGGACGCACCGCCGGCGCAGCCAAGGCCCAGAACGGGGATCGGGACGATGAGTGAAACCCTGCCGAACTTCGAGGGCCTGCTGCGCGAAGCGCTGGCGCCCGTCGAGCCGCCCGCCGACCTCGTCGAGCGCCTCGAGGGCGCCCTGACGAGCATCACCGAGATGGCCGCCGACGAGCTCGAGGCGTGGGAGCTCTCGGCGATGCGCGACCCGCGCAACTGGGCGCGGCCGGCCGCCGCGCTGGTCGTCGGCGGCACCGCCGGGGCAGCCCTCGTGCTGCTGCGTGCCCGCCGCCGCGGGTCATCCTCGGCGCCGAACCTGCGCGGCCTGCGCGACGCCGCCGAGCGGGCGATCGAGGACATCGAGCGCGAGACCCGCAAACTGCTCGGCGACCGCTGAGCGGGCAATCCCTCCCGCGGCTTTGCCGAGCCGCGGGAACCGGAGCACCGCCAAGCTAGGCTCTCCCTCCGCCATGGCCACCTGCTATCGCCATCCCTCGCGCGAGACCGGCGTCTCCTGCTCCAACTGCGGGCGCCCGATCTGTCCCGACTGCATGACCACCACGACGGTCGGGATGCGCTGCCCGGAGTGCGCTCGCCAGCGCACCAAGGTCAAGCGGCTGCGTGACACGGCAAACGTGCCGCGCGTCACCTACACGCTGATGGCCCTCAACATCGCCGCCTACCTGACCGAGCAGGGCCAGCTGTCGGTGAGCGGCACCGGCATCGGAGGCAAGGTCATCGACGAAGGGGTCCTGTACCGCGCAGCGATCTCAGAAGGCCACCAGTACTGGCGTCTGATCACCTCGGCCTTCCTGCACGAGAACCTCCTGCACATCGGCTTCAACATGTACCTCCTGTACGTGCTCGGCAGGATGCTCGAGCCGGCGATCGGCTCCATCCGCTTCGCTGCGATCTACGTCGTCGCGCTGCTCGCCGGCTCCTTCGGAGTCCTGCTCGCCACCTCCGGCGCCAGCCTCGGCGCCTCCGGCGCGATCTTCGGCCTGATGGGCGCCGCCGCCGTCGAGCTTCGCTCGCGCGGCCTCAGCGTCATGGAGTCCGGGATCGGCGGCCTGATCCTGATCAACCTGATCTTCAGCTTCGCCTTCGCCAACATCTCCGTCGGCGCCCATATCGGCGGGCTGATCGGCGGCGCGCTCGCCGCCTTTGCGATCCGCAC
>JAOPZS010000060.1 GCA_025963965.1 Solirubrobacterales bacterium | reverse complement strand
GCCGGTCTGAGCGGGCTGGTCGGGCGCATCGAGGTGCTGCCGCGGCAGGCGTCGGTGACGACCAGCGAGCGGATCCGCCAGATGTACATGAACCTCGGTGAGCGCCTCGGCCCGAAGCTGGCCGAGGTGCTGCCCGGGCTGATCGACTCGATCCTGCGGCGCGGATGAGCGACGCGGTGCTCGCCTACGTGCCGGTGCTCCACGAGGGCTATCGGCGGTTTCTCGCGGCGCACGGCGAGGGCGCGCCGCTGTACCTGATCGGTCCGGAGCTGTACGCCGACTCCAGGCCGCTGGCGAAGGACATCCGCGCACTGGGAGCGGAGCTCGCCGCGAGCGCGATCGCCGCCTGGGGGATCTGCTCGGAGGTCGTCGTGCTCGACGTCGCCGGCGCCGAGCTGCTGGCCGCCTCCTCGCCGTCGCTCGTCGCGCCCGCCGAGGACGTCAGCTACGCGGTCGTCGACCGCTGGTTTCCGCGCTGCGAGGTCCGCTACGACACGGTCTTCCTGCGCTGGGACAAGACCCGCGCCGTCGCGCTGCTGGCGCCCGACGCGGGCGTCGCGGCCGAGGAGGACCCGCAGCTCGCCGAGCTCGCCGCGGCCGCCGCAGAGCAGGCGGCGGGCAGCGTCGACTGGTGGCGCCGTGTCGGTGCGGCGATCCGCTTCGCCGACGGTGCGCTCGACGCGGCGCGCAACGAGCACCTGCCGCACGAGCTCTCGGCGTACGCCGCCGGAGATCCCCGCGCGAACTTCTACAAAGGCGTCGCGCTCGAGCTCTCGACGGCCCAGCACGCCGAGGCCCGCCTGATCGCGGCGGCGGCGCGGCAGGGGCGCGCGACGGAGGGGGCGGTGATGTACGTGACCGACTTCCCGTGTCCGCCCTGCGCGAAGCTGATCGCCGCGGCGGGCGTCACGCGGGTCTACTTCCGCAGCGGCTACGCCGTGCTCGACGGCGAGGACGTGCTGCGCGACGCCGGCGTCGAGATCCTGCGGGTCCCGTGAGGATGGCGGCTCTCGGCGGCTCGAGCCAGCAGCTCGTTCGCGCGACGATGATCGCGGCGGGCGGATACTGGCGGCCGCTCGCTGCCACGGCGCGTCTGCTCGAGGAGCTCGGCGAGCTGGCCGAGCAGCTCGATGGGCCGCGTGAGGAGCTCGGCGCCGAGCTGGCGGACCTGTGGATCATCACGACGGCCCTGGCCGACCAGTTCCTCGGCGGGGTCCCCGAGCCGGGCGCCGTCGCCGACGGACCGCCGACGATCGCCGCGCTGCTTGCCGCCGCCGGGCCGATCGCGCGGGTCGTCAACCACTACGACGGGCCGAAGGTGCCGCGGACCGGCGTTGCGATGCCATCGCTGCACGTTGCCGTGGCGGGCTTTCAGGCCGCGCTCGGGGCGGTGGCCGCGGCCGGCGAGGTCGACCTTGGGGCGGCCGTCGCAGCGAAGATCGAGCAGATCCACGCGCGTGGAGACATCGAGCGCTTCGGGCGCGAAGGGTTCGACCCGAGCGCCGCGCCGGTGCTCGGGCGGATCGCCGGGGCGCAGCTGCCACCACGGCTGTGGGGCGCGCCTGACCCGATCGATGGCAGCTCCCCCGCGGAGCGCGCCGCGGCGCTCGCGCCGACCCTGACCGTCTTTGCCAAGGCGGCGCGCGCGGAGCGCCTCGAGGGCTTCGTGATCGAGGGTCCCGAGGCGCCTTCGACGGCCGGCCGGAGCGCGTGGCTCGGGGCGCTCGTGAGAGCGCTCGACCCGGCAGGGGACGCCGAGGGATTCGAGCTCGCGGGGGTTCCGCTGAGCGCCGCGCTGAGAGGCGCTGTCGACCGGCGTCCATTGGCGCTCGTGGTCGTCCGCTGAAGCGCGAACCGGGCCGTTCTCAGCGTCCGAATCGGGTGCGACCATCCGCTCGTGCCACCTCTGCGCACCAAGCAGCTCGTGTGTCTGGACTGTCAGCAGCTGTTCGTCGCGACGGTCGTCTCGGAGCGGCGGGGTCGTGAGCTCGTCCTGCAGACGACGCCTTGCCCCGACTGCGGCGGCGTGGGCGCGCCGCCGGTCGAACTGCCCGACAGGCCCTAGGCGCTCGCGCCACCCACGCCGCGCAGGCCGCTGTCGAGCATCGAGACGAGCGTCGTGAAGCTCTCGTCGGGCGCCAGCGGCAGGCCGAAGCCGTGCTGGGTCTCGAGCAGCACGAAGCCGTGCAGCGCGGAGCGGATCGCGCGCGTGGCGTGCAGCGCCGGCTCGCCGTCGAGGCCGTAGCCGGCGAGCACGGCCAGCACGACGGCCACGACACGGCGGGCCGCCTCGGCGGCCTCGTCGGTGTTACTCGTCGTCCGCTGCAGCGCCGTATAGGAACCGGGGTGCGCCAGCGCGTAGGCGCGGTAGGCGTGCGCCACGGCGCTCAGCGCCTGGCTGCCGGCGAGACCGGCGGCGGCGGCCTGCAGCGTGGCCGCCAGCTGCTCGGCGCCGCGAACGGCGAGCCGCGTACGCAGGTCGGGCAGTCCGTCGACATGTGCGTACAGCGATGGCGGGCGAACACCAAGCCTGCCCGCGAGGCGGGCGAGCGTCACGCCGTCGAGGCCGTGCTCGTCGGCCAGCTCGCCGGCGGCCGTGACGACCGAGTCGGTCGTCAGGCCCGCCCGCGGCATCAATCCCCCGCTTCGCCGGCCAGCCCCGGACCGGCCGCCTCGGGAGCCTGCGGCGCGCCGCCGGCGCGGTCGATCGCCTCGCGCATCGCGTGCGAGGGCATCGGCGTCGCCGGTCCGTGCCCGACGACCAGGCGCGATGGGTCGAGCTCGAGCAGGCGCAGCGCGGAGGCCACGTCGAGTGGGCGATCCCAGGTCGCCATCTGGGCGAGCGGAAAGCGCCAGTAGAAGTGGCTCGAGACTTCCAGGCGCCCGAGGGAGGTGTACGTGTCGCCGACGATCGCGGTGCGGTCCCGCGTGTCGAGGAACGAGAAGTGCCCTGGCGTGTGACCCGGAGTCGGAATCGCTTCGAGGTGCCCGATCTGCTCGCCGCCTGCCAGCCGCACGTCCGGAACGGTGAGCATCTTCGGCCAGGTTCCCGGCGGCTTGCCCTGCGTCACCTGCTCGCCGGCGAGGATCCTGGCATCGGCCTCGCCGAGGAACACCTCGACGGACGCGCCGAGCTTCGCCCGCAGCCCGTCGACGGATCCCGCGTGGTCGCCGTGCCCATGCGTCAGGACGATCCGCCGGATCTCCCCGCCGGCGGCGCGGGCGACGGCGATCAGGTCCTCGGCGGCGCCGCCGAGCGTGCTGTCGACCAATGTGAAGCCGTCGTCCTCGCGCACCAGGTAGGCGTTGACGAACCGCAGCCTCGTGAGCTGTGTGAGGTCGGGGGTGACTGTCGTCGTCTTCATCTGGCTGTCCCTTCTGCTCGGGCTGCGGTCACGCCACAGTGGCGGTTTCCTATCGTGATTAGGACTTTACCTAACTCCCATAGGCACGTCAAGGGCCGGCCGTCGCTTGGCGGACAGCGCCGGCCGCGCCCGCTCAGGCTGCCTGCTCGGCCGTGTCGAGGTCGCGCCCGATCTGCTCGAGCGAGCGGTCCTTGGTCTCGGGCAGGCGCAGCGCGAAGAACACGAGCGCGGCGATTCCGAAGCCGCCGTAGAGCCAGAACGTGCCCTCGCGTGTGATCGCCGAGGTCAGCGTCAGGAAGAACGAGGAGACCAGGAAGTTGGCTGTCCAGTTGCCCACGGTCGAGATCGACATTGCCGAGCTGCGTATCGGCAAAGGGAAGATCTCGGAGATCATCAGCCAGAAGACCGGTCCCAGGCCGATCGCGAACGACGCGATGTAGGTGATCAGGCAGACGAGCGCGATCCACGAGGCGTCGTGCTGCAGGGAGGAGCTGGCGAAGAAGGCGCCGAGCGCGGCGAGCGATACGACGCAGCCGGCCGTCCCGGCGAGCAGCAGCGGACGGCGCCCGACGCGGTCCAGGAGCAGGATCGCGATGCCTGTGAAGACGAAGTTCGTGATCCCGACGGACAGCGCCTGCGTGATCGCGCTGCCGCTGCCGACGCCGGTGAAGGACAGGATCTTGGGTGCGTAGTAGATGACGGTGTTGACGCCGATGAACTGCTGCGCGAACGCCAGCACCAGCCCGATCGCGATCAGCGGCCGCACCTGCGGACGCAGCGCCTCCCGGAAGCCGCCCTCCTCGCTGGTCTCCTGCTCGATCTCGGCGAGCTCCTCGTCGGCCTCGTCTTCGCTCTTACGGACTTTGCAGAGCACCTCACGCGCCTCGTCTTTGCGACCCTTCTCGACGAGCCAGCGCGGCGAGAACGGCTGGAAGTACATGCCGATCGCCAGCGCAAGGCCGGGCAGCGCGCCGAGGCCGAGCATCCAGCGCCAGTTCTCAGTCGTGTCCTTCAAGGCCCAGTTGACGATGTAGGCCGCGAGGATCCCGCTGACGATCATCAGCTGGTTGAACGAAGTCACGCCGCCTCGGATGCGCTTCGGCGCCAGCTCGGAGATGTACATCGGCGCGACGAACGAGGCGGTGCCGACGGCGAGCCCGAGCACGAAGCGGGCGGCGATCAGCTCGGGGGCGGTCTGGGCGAGCGCCGAGGCGAGCGCGCCGACCACGTAGATGACGCCGGCGATGATCTTGGTGCGCCGCCGCGACAGGGCGTCGGCGGCCCAGCCCGCGACGAGCGCGCCGAGCACCGCGCCGATCAGCAGCGCGCCGACGAACGCCTGTTCATCGAATTCACCGGCGCCGAGGTCCTTGCCGATGAACAGCAGGGCGCCCGAGATGACACCGGTGTCATAGCCGAACAAAAAGCCGCCGAGGGCGGCCACGATCGCCAGGCGGAGCACGTACCGGTTGCCTCCGCGAAACGCCTCCCTCAGGAAGTCCATGCCGGGCATCTACCCCCGCGTCTGAGATCACGAACGCGAGGGTGACGTTTTCCAGAAGGCTGAATCGGGCATCACTAGATCAACGACGGGGTCTCGAGAATTCCCCCGATGGCGGCTGGCGCGGTGTCTGCGCCGTGGCGAGCCGACCACGGAAGGGCGCCCGAGGAGGCTGTGTGGTTCCGACCCGCAGGCACGCCCGAGAGTCCGCCGTGCGCAGACGGACACAACCCTAAAGGAAGGAACCGAGAATGAATCGGTGGAGGAAGCTCATGCTGATGCTGTTCGCGACGCTCGCGAGCAGCATGCTGATGGCGGGGGGCGCTCAGATTGCCTCGGCGGCCGAAGGCGAAAAACCGCTGGTCGAAGAAGCTGAAGAAGTCAACAAAGAAAAGCTCGAAGAAACGCGCGAAAAGAACAGAGAAAAGGCGGAAAGACGGGAAGAACACAACAAAGAACGCACCGAACACGCGAGAGAAAAGAACAAAGAAGCTCGCGAACGGGCGGAAGAAAAGAACAAGGAACGGCTTGAAAAGACGCGCGAACGCAACGAAAAACGAATCGAAAAAGCTGAAGCAGCCGAAAAACGCAAAGCTGAAAATGCAGAAAAGAAAAAACTGAAGGAAGAAGAAAAGAAAAAACGAGAAGAAGAAAAACTGAAAGAAGAAGAAGAAGCGGTAGTTCCCTAGCGCGGCTTTACGAACGGGCGGCGCGGGGAGCAGGCCCCGCGCCGTCCGTTCCTCGCTCGCGCGATCAGCTCTGCCGTTCAACGATCGGGCGCACCTCGATCGCCCCGCCCATCGCGGCGGCGGGGATCTTGGCGGCGAGCTCGACGGCGGCCTGAGGGTCGTCGGTCTCGAGGAACAGGTAGCCGCCGAGTGCCTCCTTGGTCTCGGCGAACGGGCCGTCGGTCGTCAGCGTCCGCCCGTCCTGCACGCGCACGGTCGTGGCCGTCTCCGGAGAGCTCATCTGCATGCCCGGGGACATTCCGGGGGTTTCGTTGACGGCCTGGTAGCCGGCGTAGACGGCGCCCTGCTGCTCATCGCTCAGCAGCGCCCACTCGGGGGTTCCGGGGAGCGGGGTCGAGCCCTGGTAGATCATCAGCATGTACTTCATCGCGTCCTCCTTTCGTGGATTGTCACCCACAGGACGAACCGCCGGCCAGGAAATCGACAGGCTCTCGCACCGGACCGTCAGACCGCCGACCGCATGGCACTCGGGTGAAGGTCAGCGCACGTGTTTCTCGGCGGCAGCCGGTCACGCGTGCGGCCCGGTCGGGGTACGCTTCGCCGATGGGGCCGCTACTGCCCGACGAAGGGCCGAGGGGGCCGCGCATGTGGCGCCGCTTCCGCGGGATCGCGGTCGAGGTGTCCGTGCTGCTCGCGCTGACGGTGCTCGCGCCGCTGCTCGCGCCGGCCGCGATCGTCGTGGACGTCGTGCTGTGGATGCGCACACGCAAGCCGTGGATGGCGGTGCGGCTGCTCGCGATGTTGTGGTGGTTCCTGGTCGGCGAGCTGTACGGCCTGATCGGCCTGCTCACGGTGTGGGTCCGCTTCCGCGGCGGTGACAGCGCGCGGCGGCGCGAGGCCGTCTATCGCGTGAAGCGCGCATGGCTCGGCAGCCACCTCGCCGGCATCAGGCGCCTGTTCGGGTTGCGCTTTGAGGTCGAGGGGCTCGAGCTGGCCGGCCCGGGGCCGGTGCTGGTGATGATCCGCCACGCGAGCATCATCGACAACGCGCTTCCCGACGCGATCATCGGTCGGGCGCACGGCATCGGCTTCCGCTTCGTGATCAAGCGCGAGCTGCAGATGCTCCCGACGATCGACATCGGCGGCCGCTGGGTGCCGACGCTGTTCGTGCGCCGCGCCTCCGGCGACACTGCGGGAGAGCTCGAGCGGCTGCGCAACCTCGCGATCGACATGACGGAGCGTGACGGCCTGCTGATCTATCCGGAGGGCACCCGCGCGACGCCTGAGAAGCTCGCGCGTGCGAAGGCGATCATCGCCGAGCGCCAGCCCGAGATCGCTCCGCTGGCGGATGGCCTGCAGAATCTGCTGCCGCCCCGCCTCGGCGGCTCGATCGCGCTTCTGCAGGCGGCGCCGACGGCGGACGTCGTGATCTTCGGCCACGTCGGGCTCGACGGCTTCGAGTACGTCAGCGACATCTGGGCGGGCGGCCTGGTCGGCAGCACGGTCCGGCTCAAGTTCTGGCGATTCCCGGCAGACAGCGTGCCGCGCGATCGGGAGGAGCTCGTGAACTGGCTGTACGCGCGCTGGCAGGAGCTCGACGACTGGGTCGGCGAGGCGCGCGACGGCGCGCCCCGCGTCGGGCCCCGGACGGAGCCTGAGCCGGGCGCCCCCGCCTTGGCCGCGCTCTAGCCTCGAGCCACTGCCGGACGCGCTCCTCTACGCGGTGTGCGGAGTCGACGGGTTACCGGACCAGCCAGTCGAGCTGGGCCGGACCTCCACCGGTACATCGACCCAACGTGACGCCATCGCTCCGATCCCGCCGAGCAGGATCAGCGCTCCGCCGCCGAGCTCCACGAACGGTCCGCCTTCGAGCTGCGTGATCGCCGACAGGCGTGCGGCTCCGACGGGTGAGAGCAGCACGACTCCAAGGTTGGGGATGTCGAAGCAGCGGACGATCCCATAGACGAGGATCGCGAGCCCGATCAGGCCGACGATCGCGCCGAGTATGCGCCCGGGGACGGCGGCGCCGACGAGTACCAGCGACACGACAGCGCCGACGACGATCAGGATCGGTGCCAGCGTTTCCAGGCCCCACAGCGTCGCGGTGACTGTGAAGACATGGATGGTTCGGGTGGTCGGAAGGACGACCTCGTAGGAGTACCACGGGAGGAACGTCGCGAACAGAGCAGCGGTGGCGCCAATCGCGGCGCAGAGGCGTGAGGAGAGATTCGTGTCATCGAACATGGTCCCTCCCGTAGACCGTGGCCCCGGGGATTCAACCCTCGGGGTGCGTTCTACGGGCGGCCGCCGGCTCGGTCCGGCGCCTGGTCGGACGGGCGGGGGCCTGGTGCCTCGCCGGGCGAACGGCAGATCTAAAGTTCGCCGCTCAGAAGCGGTGACCGCACCGGGCGCACTCGGTCCAGCGCGAGCAGTGGTCGCCGCGCCAGATCAAGCGGTGCCCGAGCAACGTGCACAGAGTCATGCCCTCAGGGTGACAAGCCGACCGGCTGGCACAAATCCCACGATCGGGTGATCTTGGCGGAGGTACGCGGCCGGCGCGAGCGGCTCGAGCCTCTAACTTGGAAGGCATGGCCAAGAGGTGGGTGCTCGACACCGAGACGAAGGGCACGGGAGCCCATGTGGTGCCGTATGAGAAGACGGTGCAGGGCGCCCGAACAGACAGAGACCTGGCGCTCTTCGAGTTCGACCGCACCCCGTCACCACCGCGTCCGGCCGCGCCTCCGGAGCCGCTGAGATTCAAGGTCGTCGACGTGATGAGCTCGCAGGTCCTGGCCGAGGACGCCGACGTTCGCGAAACGGTCGAGGCGCTCGAAGGGAAGCGCAGCGTGATCGACGTGCGAATCCTCCGCTGGGAGCCGAGGAGGGAGCGATGGCGGCTGTTGACCGTGGGCGAGGCGAAGGCGCTGTGGGCATTTCGCGGACGCCTGAGCTCGACCGCAGAGGGCCCTGGGGCCGAGCCTTCGGATGTGAGCGTCGGCAGCTAGTAGACGAACGCGCCGAGAGCAGCCCCAACGTCGGCGGCCGGCAGGGGGCCGAACCTGAGGGTCCATGCCCCGTCGAGCTCCTGGCGGAACGTGTGCGGCACCTGATCTGCGTCCAACTGCTGCCGGTGCTGCTGGGCGCGTTGATACCCGGTCTCGCCCTGGAACGTGGCATCGAGGCCGTAGCGGCCGTCGTCGATCGGCCAGATCGTCAGCCGGTCGGGCACCGGGCCGGCCTTCGAGGGAAGCAGCGGAGCGGCCATCACCAACGCACCGGCGAGCGCTCAGGCGGTCTTGTCCGCGTGAACTTCAAATCCGGTGAGCGTGAGCGGACCGAACGAGGTGATCAGCGCGACGTCGACGGCGTCGCGGCCACGCCCGACGATCACGCGTCCCACCCTGGGCCGGTTGTTGCGGGCGTCGAAGGTGTGCCACTCGCCGTCGAGATACGCCTCGAACCAGGCTGCGAAGTCCATCGCCTCCCACGGTGGCTCGACACCGATCTCGGGGATGTATCCGAACACGTAGCGCGCCGGGATGTTCAGGGCGCGGCAGAAGGTGATCGCCAGATGGGCGAAGTCACGGCAGACGCCCTGCCGCGCTCGGTAGGCATCGGCTGCGGTCGTCCAGGGGTTCGAGCTGCCGGGGGCGAATTCGAGGTGCGTGTGCACGTAGTCGATGATCGCCTGCACCCGCCCCCATCCGGGCGCGAGCCCTCCGAAGCGCTGCCAAGCCTCGTGCCCGAGCTCGTCAGGCAGGCAGAAGCGGCTCGGCATCACGAAGCCGAGCACCTCATCGGGGAGGGCCGCGACGGGTGTCTCTGGCGTGTCCGGTTCGATCCTGTCGTCCGGGTGCTCGATCAGCACCTGTGCCTCGTAGGCGACGTGCGAGTCCCCCGGGGCCAGGGCGAAACGCTCGCAGCGGTTGCCGTAGTGGTCGATGTACCCGTGATGGACCGCCGTCGTCTCCCAGCTCTCACGGTGAATCGAGACGCCCTGGTGCGGGTGGGGCGCAACCTGCAGGATCGCCTCAGCGGGTTGTGTGGTGCTGAGCCCGAAACGGCAGCCGACGGTCAGCGCGATCCCGTTCGCGTCCCCGGTGTGGCTGAGCACGACTGACATGTCTCTGAGCATCGCACGAAGAGGCGCTGGCGCCGGCAAAACTTCTGCATGCTCCGGCGGATTCGGAGAGTCGGGCGGCGCGGTCGTCCTATGCTGCTGCACCCGCAGGCCGGAGCGGGCCGCTGA
The DNA here is from genome assembly GCA_025963965.1 of Solirubrobacterales bacterium. GTDB lineage: Bacteria > Actinomycetota > Thermoleophilia > Solirubrobacterales > Solirubrobacteraceae > Palsa-744. Next base: position 1,959 of record JAOPZS010000060.1, on the reverse strand, counting down.
GCGGCCCGCTCCGTTGGCGCCTGCAGTGCCCTATTCCTGGGTCTGACTGTCGACGCCGGCCGGGTCTTCGTGGCCACCGGGACCGTCACTCGGGGCCGAGCTCTCGGGGTTCTCAGAGCTCGTCTCTGTGGCGGGCTCAGAAACAGAAGCCGAGGTCGCCTTCTTGACACTCGCCGCGTCAGGCGAGGTCTGGTCGCCCGACTGGATCGTGTCGGTGTCCGGGCCGGTGGTGCGCTCGACGGCCGCCTTCTTACCCGTGCCTGCAGTGCCCTGGGCAGCCGTGGCAATCGCCGAGCCGCCCAGTGCGAGGGCCGCGAGTGCGGCCATCGTGCCAGTCATCGTCTTCAGACGTGTGCGCATGATGATGCTCCTTTGTCGGGGGGTCATGAGCACCGGTCACGCTAGGGAGCGCTTCGTGACAAGAGGATGAAACCGAGCGTAATTGTTAGGTAACGCCGTCCTTAGGCGACCTGGTTCGGGTCTTTACGCCCGGCCAGATCCAGCGAGCTGTCCAGGATCACGTTGAGATGCTCTTCCTGAACGAGCAGCGCCCACTCGGCGAGGTCGGTGACGGCGCTCACCCCGGCGCGTTCGTTGAGCTTCTTGACGATCGCCCAGTGACCAACCTCGCCGGCCTCGGACATCGTCAGGAACTCGAATCCGTCGAGAGCGTCGTCCTCACCCTCGAGATAGGTCTCCATCATCTCGACCGCCTCTTGCTTGGTTTCGCGGGCCGCCTCGAGGATCGCCGTCTTCTTGCCGTCGAAGCCGCTGGCGACCTCGGTGCAGCTATCGGCCGTCTCAACGGCGTCCTGGCGCAGCCGGTCAAGCTTGCTCGCTAGGTCCTTCTCGCTCTCGTCGAGCATGCCCTTCACTGTGTCAACGGCGGTCTTGGAGGCTTCCGCCAGCCCGAGCACCTCCGCCAACTTGCTCTCCAGATGCGTCAACTCCGCCATGATGCTCCTTCGTGTCGAGATAAATCGCCCGGGGCCCAGAACAGCGCCCGAGACGGCGTGTGGCGACGATCACGTCCCGCCCGCGAGGATCCGCGCACCGTGTTGTTCCGCGGTGCGCGGCTCCTACTGTGGGCTGCTCGGACGCACGTACCAGGCCCGGTCAGCTAGGTCAGCGACGGTCCTCGGTGTACGGCTCGCGGCTGCCGCTCTTCGCAAGCCCGCGGCTGATCATGTAGCCGACCGCGACGATCGACACGTAGAGCCATGCCTGCGAGCCGGTGAAACGGTCCGGATGGCCTTCACTCGCGCCGATCGATGCGGCGGCCACGAGGATTGCGGCGATCACCCCGATCATCGCGAAGAACTCGGTGGTCTTGATTGCCGCCTTGGTCTCGGTGAAGCGGCTCACGGCTGTGGATCGGCGAGTAGCCACGCGGTCGCGTTCGCCTGAAGCTGATGCACTCATTTAGAACTCCAATCGGTCTCCCTGGGGTGCCAGCCGCGACCGTGAGAAGAGTCCTAGCGCTTGGCAGACGGGTGACATCCACCCGTCTGAGCACATATCTGCCCCGCTGGAACCAGGTCAAACGTTTGGGCACAGAGGAGGGCCGTGTTGAAGCCGCAGCCGCCGGAGTCGCGTGGTCAGGGACGCGAAGCCATCGGGGGTCGCTACTCGACGCTCTCGACGATCGCTTCGCCGCCACGGCTCGGGAGCAGCGTGACCCCGCGAAAGCGCGCTGTCTCGCTCGCGGCCCGCGGCACGCGCAGCCGCACCCGCGCGAGGATCGCCGCGATCACGATTCTCATCTCGAGCTGGGCGAAGGCGGCGCCGATGCAGCGCCTCACGCCGCCTCCGAACGGAATCCAGGTGTAGGCCTCGGGTGCGTCATCGAGGAACCGCTCGGGGCGGAACGCGAGTGGGTCGGGTGGGTACAGGTCCGGGTCGTACTGGACGAGCAAGATCGAGGCTGCCAGCTGCATGCCCGGAGCGAACAGAAAGCCA
>JAOPZS010000042.1 GCA_025963965.1 Solirubrobacterales bacterium | reverse complement strand
CGCCACCGCGGTGGTGCAGGCCGCCGAGCCCGCCTGAGCCGGCCGCGAGCACAGCGCGCCGCGCAGCCATCTGCAGCGGCTCGTCGCCGAGGCGCACGGCGTCTTCGACCGCCGCCCGGCGCCCGGGGTCGGCCGGGTAGAGCGGCGGGTCGGGCACGGACTGCTCGAGGAAGGCCGTGATCGCGCGATTCGTCTGGAGGCGCCGGCCGTCCCAGCGCAGCGCGGGTACCGTGCCGAGCCGGTCCAGGCGCGCCAGGCCTCGGTGTGAGCGACCGTCGAGGAATCGGATCGGCTGCGGATGACCCGGAAAGCCCAGCAGCCGCACGGCGAGCGGATGCATGCCCGTCGGCAGCTCGACCGTACGGTGCTCGACGCCCTTGTGGCGCAGCGTCAGGATCGCCGTGGCGCAGGCGTGCGAGCCGGGAATCACGTAGAGCGTCGCGGAGGGGGCCCTCGGAGCGGAGGCGGTCGATGCGGCTGCGGATCTGCTCGCCGCCATCCGCTCAGTATCCCGCAGCCCGGGTCAGTCCAGCGGGGTCGTGTAGGCCGCGGACAGGCCGCCGTCGACGAGGAACGTGGAGGCTGTCACGAAGCTCGACTCCGGCCCGGCCAGGAACAGCGCGGCGTTGGCGATCTCGATCGGCTCGGCGAAGCGACCGGCGGGAACGTGCACGAGCCGGCGCGCCGCCTGCTCGGGATCCTTCGCGTAGAGCTCTTTGAGCAGCGGCGTGTCAACCGGGCCGGGGCACAGGGCGTTGACGCGCACGCCGCGGCGGGCGAACTCGACGCCCAGCTCGCGCGAGAGCGCGAGCACGCCTCCCTTGGAGGCGGTGTAGGAGATCTGTGAGGTGGCCGCGCCCATCACCGCCACGAACGAGGCGGTGTTGATCACCGAGCCGCGCTCCGGCCCGTCGTTCTCGAGCAGGTGAGGGATCCCGTGCTTGCAGCACAGGAACACGCTGCGCAGGTTGACTGACTGCACCCGCTCCCAAGCGTCGAGTGTCGTCTCCAGCACGGAGGCGTCGTCGTTGGGCGAGATTCCGGCGTTGTTGAACAGCACGTCGATGCGCCCGAAGCGCTCACGCACCTGGCGGTAGAGGTCGGCCACGAGCTCCTCGCTGGTCAGGTCGATCTGCAGCGACATGTCCCCAGGGCAGTCGGCGAGCACGTCGGCGCCGGCGACCTTCGCGCCCTCGCGCTGGAACAGCTCGACCGTCGCGGCGCCGATCCCGCCGCTGGCGCCGGTCACGACGCACACGCGCCCCTCGAGCCTATGACCCTGCTGCGCCATCATTCCTCCGTCGCGTAGTAGATCGTCTTGAGCTCGGTGTACGCGTCGAGCGCGTGCGGGCCCAGCTCGCGCCCGTAGCCGGATTGCTTGAAGCCGCCGAACGGCGTCGTCACGCGCACAGAGCTATTCGAGTTGATCGACAGCACGCCCGTCTGCAGCGCGCGCGCCACGCGCAGCGCGCGGGCTCCGTCACGCGTCCAGATCGAGCCGGACAGCCCGTAGATCGTGTCGTTGGCGAGCACGATCGCTTCGGCCTCGTCGCGGAAGGGGATCACCGTGGCGATCGGGCCGAAGATCTCCTCCCGCACGGCACGATCGCCAGGAGCGGCCGGGCACAGCACCGTCGGGGCGAACCAGAAGCCCGGGCCCTCCGGAGCGGAGCCGCGGAAGGCGACGTTTACGTCGTCCTCGAGGAACGAGGCGACGGTCTCGCGCTGGCCCGCGGAGATCAGCGGCCCCATCTGCGTGTCCTCGTCTAGCGGGTCGCCGACGCGCAGCGCCCGTACGGCGCTCTCCAGATGGCCCATGAACTCGTCCATCGCCTCTGCCTGGACGAGGATCCGCGAGCGCGCGCAGCAGTCCTGCCCCGCGTTGCCGAAGACCGCCAGCGGCGCCGCCGTGGCCGCCGCCTCCAGATCGGCGTCCGCGAAGACGACGTTGGCCGACTTGCCGCCCAGCTCGAGAGTCACGCGCTTGATCGTCTGCGCCGCCCCGGCGGCGATCGACCGCCCCACCTCGGTCGAGCCGGTGAAGGCGATCTTGGCGACACCGGGGTGCTCCACGAGGCGCGCGCCGCAAGTCGAGCCCGGGCCTACGACGACGTTCACCACACCCTCCGGCAGTCCCGCCTCGACGGCCAGCTCCGCGAAGCGCAGCGCGGTCAGGGGCGTCAGCTCGGCGGGCTTCAGCACGACCGTGTTCCCGGCGGCCAGCGCCGGGCCGAGCTTCCACGCGGCGATCGCCAGCGGGAAGTTCCACGGCGTGATCAGCCCGACCACGCCGACGGGCTCGCGCACCGTGAACGCCTGGCCGCCCGCGACCGGGATCGTGTCGCCGAGCAGCCGCTCCGGGGCGCCGGCGTAGTAGCGGAACGTGTCGCGGACCATCTGCATCTCGCCGCGCGCGTCCGCGATCGCCTTGCCGGCGTTGCGCGCCTCGGTCACCGCCAGCTCCTCCGTGTGCGCGGCGAGGTTGTCGGCCAGCGCGTGCAGCAGCCGGGCGCGGGCGCCCGGATCGAGCGCCCGCCATGCGGGCAGCGCCGCGGTGGCGGCGGCGACCGCCTCGTCGACCTGCTCGACGCCGGCCCGCGGGATCTCCGCGAGCACCTCCTCTGTGGCGGGCTCGAGGACGGAAAGGGTGGAGCTCATCACGTGGCGCGCGCCATCGGGACGGCGCGACGGTTCCGGCCGCCGCGCCGTCTCTCAGCGCTCCCGGCTACGGGTACTCGACGATCGCCGGCGCGGCACCGATCTCCGTATCGATCTCGCTGACCGTGTGCTTGGGCCCGGTGAACCAGTGCCGCGCGCTCAACAGCCACCACAGCCCGACCGCGATGAAGACGCCGCCGGTGACGACAGGGGTGTAGTTGAACAGCGACCAGTCGAAGCCCGATTCCCACGGTACGCCGCCTGAGCTGAACGGGGCGTTGAAGTAGATCACGACCACGATCAGCACCTCGACGACGGACACGACGCACATCCACTTGTACTTCTTGCCGAGCGTCCACGGCCCCGCGGGGAACGCGTCGCCCATCCGCCAGCGCAGGAAGATCGGGATGATGTAGGCGAGGTACAGACCGATCACCCCGATCGAGACGACGGCCGTGAAGGCAACCGTCACGCCGGCCTTGTTGCCCTTCAGCGCGGGCAGCGTCAGGATCAGCGCGAACACAGCGACCGCCATCACCGCGTTGAACGGGATCCGGCGGTCGTTGACGCGACTCCACAGTCTCGAGCCCGGGACGGCTCCGTCACGGCTGAACGCGTACATCATCCGCGACGCGCTGGTCATGCAGCTCATCCCGCAGAACGTCTGTCCGACGACGGCGACGATCAGCACGAACTTGACCCACGCCATGCTCATCGAGCTCTCGAACACCGCGAAGATCGTGCCGCCCGCTTCGTTGACGGCGGTCGTGTGCGCTGCCGCTGCGAACGTGATCGCCATCAGCAGGATGTAGCCGCCGATCGCCGAGAAAAAGACCGATTGCCAGACCCCTTTCGGCGCCGACTTGTCCGCTCCGTGGGTCTCCTCGGAGATGTGCGCCGAGGCGTCGAAGCCGGTGATCGTGTACTGCGTCAGCAGGAAGCCGAGCGGCAGGACATACCACCAGAACATGTTGTGCCCGAAGCCCGAGTTGTTCTGCGTCTGCGTGAACACGTCGTGGAAGCTCGCGTGCTTTGTGGGCGCGAAGATCAGGACACCGACGAGCGCGAGCGCACCCAGGACGTGCCACACGACCGAGACGCCGTTCAGCCGGGCGACCAGGTGGCTGCCGCGGATGTTGATGAACACGTGGACGCACAGCAGGATCACGAACATCAGGAAGGTCTCCGCAAGCAGGTGCTTGGTGTCGCTGAAGTCGATCCCCAGCACCTTGACTTTGTAGAGGCCCAGGATCACCGAGAGGAACTGTCCGGCGAAGTAGTCGACCGAGGCGAGGATCGCGATCAGCCCGAGCAGGTTGAACCAGCCGGTGAACCAGCCCCACACGGGGCTGCCGAGCTTGGAGGCCCACCAGTAGATGCCGCCCGCCGTCGGGAACGCCGAGACGAGCTCGGACATGCAGAAGGCGATGATCAGGATGAAGCACGAGATGATCGGCCAGCCCCAGGAGATGGCGACCGGGCCGCCGTTGTTCCACCCCTGGTAGTAGGTGGTCAGGCATCCGGCCAGGATCGAGATGATCGTGAACGAGATGCCGAAGTTCTGGAAGGCGCTCCACGTCCGATTGAGCTCCTGCTTGTAGCCGAGCTCAGCAAGTCGTTGCTCGTCCTGGTCCAGCGTCCTCTCGGCCGTGCTCATCGGCTCGCCCCCCTGGTTGGGTAAAGGTTTGGTCGTCCGTCCTTCGCTCGTGACAATACGCGCGATCCCGGATGGAAGTCAAGAGCGCACTTGTCCAATGTTCAACGGCGCCGTCTGTCCTCCTGTCGGGGTGCCACGCACCCGCGTTTCGGGGCGTCAGGCACGCCGGCGGCGGGTATCTGCCAAAACGGTCCCCGAAGCGAAGGAGGCATGAAGATGGCCAAAGATCATGGCTCGAGCGTGAAGAACGACAAGCAGTACGAAGGACTGCGCAAAAAGGGCATGAGCAAGTCGCGGGCGGCCGCGATATCCAACTCCCCCGGCTCCTCGAAACGAGGCGGCGAAAGCTCCGGCAGCGAAAAAAGCCGCAAGAGCTCCGGCGCCGGGAGCGGAGGGAACAAAGCGCAGAAGGCTGCCGCAGGGAAAAAGGGCGGCAAGAAGTCCGGCTGACCTGACGCGCTCGCAGCGGCGCCGAAGCCCTCAGCCGCCCGGCAGCAGCCCGGCGAGCACGTGCTCGGTTCCCTGCAGGTGCTCGGCCATGACCCTCGCCGCGCGCATCGAGTCGCCCTCGCGCACCGCGCCGAGCAGGCGGCGGTGCTGGGCATTGGATGAGGCCAGAACCTCGGGCGGGTGTGCGATGTAGGCGATCAGGTCCGTCATCGCGCCCTGCACCTCGGTCATCGCCCGAACGAGCCGAGTCGAGCCGGCCGCCTCGGCGAGCCCGACGTGCAGGCGGATGTCGGCCTGGCGGTAGGCCGCGAAGTCCTCGAGCGACGCGTCGAGCGCGGCCGCGACCGCATCGAGCGCCCGCAGCGCCTTGGGCTCGGCGCGCTCGGCGGCGAGCACTGCTACGCCGAGCTCGACCGCCAGGCGCTGGTCGCATACCTCGCGCCATTCGCCCAGCATCCGCTTGGACGGCGGGTCGGCGGGCGGCTGCGGGTCGGACACGAACGTGCCGCCGCCGCGGCCGCGCGTGGCGAACACGTGACCGCTCTGCGTGAGCGCCGTCAGGGCCTGGCGGAGCGTCGAGCGGGCGATTCCCATGCGCGCGCACAGCTCTCGCTCGGCCGGCAGCTGAGAGCCGGCGGGCAGCAGCCCCAGCTTGATCGCCGTGCCGAGCCGGTCGACGGTCTCCTCGAACGCGGTCTGCGAGCGGACCGGCGCGAAGACGCCCTCGAGGGGCGTGATCGCGGCTCCCGCACCCCGGCGCTCAGCGGCGGCCATCTCGGGCCTGTCTCACAGTCGCTCGAATCCCCGGAAGCGCTCCCAGTCGGTGACCGCGGCGCCGAACGCGGCCAGCTCGACGTCGGCCGCGTTCAGGTAATGCGCGACGACCTCCTCGCCGAACGCCTCGCGGGCGACATCGCTGCCGGCGAACAGCTCGCGCGCCTGCTGCAGCGTCGCCGGCACGCGCGGACGCTGCTCGTCGGTGTAGGCGTTCCCCTCCAGCGGCGCCTCGAGCTCGAGTCCGGCGTCGACCCCGTGCAGCCCGGAGGCGATGATCGCGGCGAGCGCCAGGTACGGGTTCAGGTCGGCCCCGCCGGCCCGGTTCTCGAAGCGCTTGGACGGGCCGTGCCCGACGACGCGCAGCGAGCACGTGCGGTTGTCCTGGCCCCAGGCCACCGTTGTCGGCGCGAAGCTGGCGGCGGCGTAGCGCTTGTAGGAGTTGACGTTCGGCGCGAGCAGCAGCGTCATCTCGCGCAGGCACGCCAGCTGGCCGGCCAGGAAGGAGTTGAACAGCTTCTCGTCGTGCGCGAACAGCGGAGTCGGCGAGTCCGAATCGTCGGCGAGTGAGAAGTGGATGTGGCACGAGTTGCCCTCGCGCTCGTCGTACTTGGCCATGAAGCTGAGCGCCACTCCCTCGTCCGCCGCGATCTCCTTCGCGCCGTTCTTGAAGATCGCGTGCTCGTCGGCCGTGCGCAGCGCCTCCGCGTAGCGGAAGTTGATCTCGTGCTGGCCGAAGTTGCACTCGCCCTTGGAGTCCTCGACGACCATCCCCGCGGCCGCCATCGAGTTGCGAATGCGGCGGATCAGCGGCTCGACCCGTGCGGTCCCGAGCAGCGAGTAGTCGACGTTGTAGAGGTTGGCCGGGCGCAGATCACGGTAGGCCTTGTGCCATGCCTCCTCGTAGGTGTCGAGGAACACCATGAACTCGAGCTCCGTGCCGGCGTTCGCGCTCCAGCCGCGCTCGGCCAGGCGGGCGAGCTGGCGGCGCAGGATCTGGCGCGGTGAGGCGACGACGTCGCTGCCGTCGAGCCAAGCGACATCGGACAGGCAGATCACCGTGCCCTCCTGCCACGGCACCGGTCGCAGCGTGTCGAGGTCGGGCACGAGCATCATGTCGCCGTAGCCGCGCTCCCACGAGGACATCGCGTAGCCGTCGAACGACGCCTTGTCGACGTCGTCGGCGAGCAGGTAGTTGCAGCCCTCGGCGCCGTGCTCGACGACCTCCGCGAGAAAATGCGTCGCCGTCAGGCGCTTGCCCTGCAGCCGCCCCTGCATGTCCGTCAAGGCCAGCAGCACCGTGTCGACCGTGCCGCGCTCCACCGCCTCGGTGAGTTCCTCGAGTGTCACCGGCCTGAAGGTATCGGACGAGCACCTTCAAAGTAAACGCGCCGCCCGCGTGGCGCCCGTCGCGGCGCCCCCCGGCTGGAGCGCGGACCCCTCGCCGGTCGCCGCCGGCTCCTTGCGGGCGGGGACAGACTGGGTGGCTGTGGCGCGAGGAGTTCGCCCCCGACCGCCACCGGGGTTGTTGCCCGTGCGTGGCGGCCTACACCATCGTTAATGGCGTCCACGACACGCGAGATCCCGCGCGAGGAATGGCGGACGTACTTCGATGACTTCAGCCGCGATCTCCCCGACCTGGCGGCGACGGTGGAGGTGATCGCCGAGGATCTCGGCGCGCAGGTCGAGGCCGGGCAGGCACGCCTGGCGGGGATCTCCTACGACGATCGCGACGACGTTCTCGTGATCGGGCTGGACGCGCCGGGAGGCACCCCGGAGGATCTCGAGCGGGTCGTCTACAACCCGCGGCGGATCATGGTCGCCGAGGGCGATGACCGCCAGATCGTCTACGACATCGAGGACGCCGAGCACACTCAGACGCTGCTGCGTCTGGAGCCCGCGGGTTGACCGAGGCTCTCACGTGACGGGGCACCATCTGGAGGTCCTGCCGCGCTCGAAGGAGCATTGGATCGTCCGCTACGAGGGCGACGCGACGCCGCTGGCGGAAAGCTCAACCAGAGCAGAGGCGATCGCCGAGGCGCGGCTGCACGCCCGCAACTTCGGTGAGCCGCTGATCCATGTGCACGGGCTCGACGGTTCATGCGACACGGCCGAGGTGGAACCGGACTGGCCCGCGCCTACGTCTGCGGACGTCCCCGGGCCACACGTCGAGCCCTGATCCTCCAGGGGCACACGTGAACGTCCGAGAGCGGATCCGCCTGCCGGGGAGCCGCGGTGCTCAGGCTCGACCGGCAGCCGCCTCGCGGGGCACGGCCCGTGCCGTCGTGCGGATCGCCGCCGCGACCGCGGAGGGATCGTCGTAGTAGGGCACGTGCCCGGCGCCCAGCCTGAGATGCGTGGCCCACGGCATCATCGCCATCGCCCGCGGTGCCTGCAGGCGATAGGGAAGGAGCCGGTCGCGCTCGCCCCAGGCGATCGTGACCGGAGTGTGGCGCAGCTCGTCAGGGCGCTGGAAGCGGTAGCTGTCGAAGCTCTTCAGCGTGGCTGCCATCGCGGGGGAGGCCCAGGCGTCGCGAAGCGTGGCCACCGCCTCCTCGGGGGGGAGCCGAGCGGGATAGCCGAACGTCTGAGAGAACAGCGCGATGCGCCCGGCGCGCGTGCGAGCGGCGCGTTCGACCGCCGGGCGCGCGACCTTCGGCGTCGATGCGAGCGCTGACAGCGAGATCTGGCAGAAGCGGCGTTCGGCCGCCGTCCAGAAGCCGGCCGGTGAGAGCGCCGTGACCGACGCGACGGCGCGCCGTCGCGCGAGCTCGAGGGCGATCGCCCCGCCCATCGAGTTGCCGGCGACGTGCGGGCGCGTCAGCCCGAGCTCTGCGAAGAACCACTCGAACGCGTCGGCGTAGGACGTGATCGTCGGCTCCATCGAGGAGGGAAGCGGCGCGGAGCTGCCGAAGCCGGGGGAGTCGCAGGCGATCACGTCGAACTCGCCGGCCAGGAGGTCGATCACCGGCCGCCATCCCTGCCAGTGGTGACCGACGCCGTGCAGCAGCACCAGTGGCGGCCCTTCGCCCTGGCGGTGGTGGTTGAGCTGGATGCTCAAGCCTGGCCCTTGATCAGGTCCGCACCGCGCTCGGCGATCATGATCGTCGGCGCGTTCGTGTTGCCGCCGACGATCGTGGGCATCACGGAGGCGTCGATCACGCGCAGGCCCTTTAGCCCGTGGACGCGCAGCTGCGAGTCGACCACGGCCAGCTCATGCGTGTCGCTCATGCGTGCCGTGCCGACAGGGTGGTAGATCAGCATCAGCCGCCGCCGCAGGTCGGCTTCGAGCTCCTCGCGCCCGGAGATCGTCTCGCCCGGCTTGAGCTCCTTGACGACGATCTCGCTGAGCGGGCCCTGCGCGGCGATCTCCCGGGCAAGCGCCATCCCCGCGATCATCGACTCGACGTCGTCGTGCTCGGACAGGGCGTTGGTGATCAGGCGCGGCTTGTCGCCGGGGTCGGCGGAGCGCAGCCATACCTGCCCTCGCGCCTTCGGCGAGACGAGTACCGGCGCGATCACCATGCAGTGGCCGTCATATTCCTCGGCACCGTGGTCTTCGAAGTAGGCCGCGCCCATGTGGAACTGGATGTCCGCCGCCGGCAGGCCGCCGCGCGTGCGCGTGAACGCGCAGACCTCGGCGACGGTCGAGGTGAGCTTGCCCGAATGCCGCAGCAGCCACTCGGCGAGCTGCCCCGGCTTGTCCGCACCGTAGAGCGTGTCTTCTCCGGAGACTTCCCAGATGACCGTCACGAACGGGTGGTCCTGGAGGTTGCGCCCGACGCCCGGCAGCTGATGGCGCGGCGTCACGCCCGCCTCGGTCAGCTCCTCGGCGTCGCCGACCCCGGAGAGCAGCAGCAGCTGGGGCGAGCCGATCGCGCCCGCCGCGAGGATCACCTCGCGCCCGGCCCGCACGAGCTCCGAGCCGCGCCGGCCCCGTCCGATCCGGACTCCGACGGCCCGCCCTGCCTCCAGCTCGACCCCCTGCACCGAGACGTTGGTGCGCACCTCGAGGTTCGGCCGCGTCATCGCCGGACGGAGGTAGCCGTCCGCGGCGCTGAAGCGCCTGCCGTCGCGCTGGGTCACCTGGAACATCGACACGCCGTCCTGCTCCGGGCCGTTGTAGTCGGCGATCCGTGGGATCCCGGCCGCCTCGCTCGCCTCCAGCAGGCGCCTGTTCAGCGGCCGCGGTGAGCGCTGCTCGCTGACGCGCAGCGGACCGCCCGCGCCGTGGAACTCCGACGCGCCGCGCACGTTGTCCTCGGAGCGGATGAAATACGGCAGCACGTCGCGGTAGCCCCAACCGGGCGCGCCCTGCGCCTCCCAGCCGTCGTAGTCCAGCGGCCGTCCGCGGACGTAGAGCATCGCGTTCATCGAGCTCGAGCCGCCGAGCATCTTGCCGCGAGGCACGAACAGCTCGCGCCCGTCGACGTGCGGCTCGGGCTCGGTCGCGTAGTCCCAGTCCAGCTTCGTGTGGAACTGCTGCGGGAACGCTGCCGGGATTTTGACCTTCAGCGAGCGGTCCTTGCCGCCCGCCTCGAGCAGCAGCACCCGCGTCGAGGGGTCCTCCGAGAGGCGGTTGGCGAGCACGCAGCCGGCCGAGCCGGCGCCGACGATCACGTAGTCGTGCACTGAGCCTCCCGCCGCCGGCGTGTCATGCGACCGCCGCCTGCCGGGGCAGCGGCTCGAAGTCGAACTGCGAGGCGTCCAGCCGCGCGGCCTGCTCTGCGTACTCGCGCATGTAGCCCGGCCAGTTGGCGACGATCCTGCCCTGCGCGTCGCGGTACCACGAGTCGCACGCCGTCCACGCCGTGCCGGCGAAACGGTGCTGAACGGCATGGTCGGACGCCGCCTCGACGTCGGCGCGAACCTCGATCGCGCCTGCGCCGCGAGCGGCCAGCTGCTGAATCGCCTGGCGCAGGTAGGCCGCCTGGGTCTCCAGGTAGAAGATGATCGAGCCGCCCGAGGTGTTCGTGTTCGGTCCGTACATCACGAACATGTTCGGAAACGACGGCACGCAGATGCCGAGGTGCGCGTGCGCACCGCCCTGCCACGCCGCTTCCAGCGAGCGTCCGCCGCGGCCCGTGATCGCCATCGGGAACATGAAGTCGTTGGTGCGAAACCCGGTCGCCCAGATCAGGCAGTCGAGCTCGTGCAGACGCCCGTCGGCGGTGCGCAGCCCCTCGGCCACGATCTCCTGGACACGCTCGGTCTCGAGCTCGACGTTCGCCCGTTCCAGCGCCGGCAGGAACTGCGAGCTGAACAGAATCCGCTTGCAGCCGAACGTGTAGTCGGGCCAGACCTTCTCGCGCAGCACCGGGTCCTTCAGCTGCGAGCGCATGAACGCCGCCGAGCGGGCTGCGCCGATCCGGCCGATGCTCCCCGGGTGGCGGATCAGGAGCGTCAGCGACTCGCCGTACTCGAACACGAAGCGGCGCCTGAACTCCTGCAGGCGGGGCACGCGTTCGAAGGCGCGCCGCACGAGCGCGGGGTAGGGCCGGTTCTTGCGCGGCAAGAACCAGTTCCCGGTGCGCTGGAAGACCGTCATCTGCGCGACACGCGGTGCGATCTCCGGCACGAACTGCACGGCGCTGGCGCCGCTGCCGATGACGCCGACCCGCTTTCCCGACAGGTCGTACTCGTGATCCCACGAGGCTGAGTGGAAGGTGTGCCCGGCGAACTGCCCCGCGCCCTGGATCAGGGGCACGTGCGGCTGGTGCAGCTGGCCCGTCGCCAGCACCAGCGCCTCAGCCTCGTAGCGCTCCCCCTCGGATGTCTCGACGCTCCACACCGCCGCGTCCTCGTCCCAGCTGCAGGCCGTCACAGTGCGTCCCGTCCGCACCAGCTGTTCGACGCCCTGGTCGCGGGCGACCTCGTGCAGGTACTCGAAGATCTCCTGCTGCGGTGAGCACAGGCGCGACCAGTCTCGCCTCTGCGCGAAGGAGAACGAGTACAGATGGCTCGGCACGTCGCAGGCCGCGCCCGGATAGCTGTTGTAGAACCACGTGCCGCCGAGGTCCGGCGCGCGCTCGAGGATCGTCACGTCCTCGATCCCGTGACTGCGCAGCTCGACCGCAGCCGCGATCCCGCCGAAGCCCGCGCCGACGATCAGCACGCGCAGGCTGCGCCTCCGCCTTGGCTGTGCTTCGATCGCTGCGACCGACACGCGACTCCTCCTCACTCGGCTTCCTGCCGGTGAGACCTTATGCGCTTCGCGTGCGGTCCGCTAGCCGGCAGCGTCGCCGGGCAACGCGCCCCGCAGCCACGCCGCTGCGGCGGGAAGGTGCTCAGGATCGATCTGGTGGCCGACGTCGGACTCGTGGTAGGAGACCGCGAGACCCGCCGCTTGCATCCGCTCGACAGCGGCACGGGCGAACTCGACGGAGATCACCGGGTCCCGGCGGCCGTGGGCGACGAACGCCTCGAGCCCGCGCCGGCTCTCGAAGTCCGGCTGCCAGCCGTCGACGGTGGGGATGAAGCCGGAGAAGCCGAGAATTCCGGCGGGTGACGGGCGCGCGCCGTCGAGGCCCATCGCGTAGCTCATCACGCACCCCATCGAGAAGCCCCCCAGCACCGTTCGCGACGGGGGCACGCCGGTGCGCTGCCACAGCTCGTCGTGCAGCTCGGCGAGCGCGGCCTGTGCGGCGGCGAACGTCCCCGGGTCGGGGAAGCCGACGCGCGGCACCAGGTACCAGTGGTAGCCCGGTGAGCCCGGTAGCGAGAGCGGTGCACGCGGAGCGACCACGTGCAGGCGCCGCTCCGGATCGAGCACGTCGCCCAGGCCGATCAGGTCGCGCTCGTCGGTGCCGCGGCCGTGATGCAGCAGGAGCAGTCCGTCGGGCTCGCTCGCCGCCGGGCGCTCGACGAATGCGAGCGCGCTCACGGCGATCCCGCGAGCAGCCGCCGGCCGACGCCGGCGATCGTCTCTTCGCCGTAGGCCTGTGAGGGAGCTCCGTCGGTGAACACGGCGACAGTGAACGACACGGGCCCGCGTTCGAGCAGCGCCGCCTCGTTGAACAGGCCCTGCGAGGGCAGTGCTCCGGTCTTGAAGTAGACCTGCCAGTGCGGCCGCGCCACCGCAGGCACGCCCCAGCTCTGCTGTGGCTCGATCGTCGACATCAGGTAGCGCGCGTAACCGTAGAAGCGCGACGGGATCAGACGGCCGAGCTGCGTGAACAGGCGCGCCTGGTCGGCCGCGGAGGTCTGCGTGAACGCCCACCACCCGACGCCCGGCGCGTAGTCGCGCATGCCCGCTTCGCTCGCGACACGGGCGATCGCTGCCTTCCCTACGGTCCCGAGCACCGCCGAGGCGGAGTTGTTGTTCGATTCGTGGATCATCGGATACAGCAGCGCGCGGTCGCCCGGCCCCAACGAGCGGTGGCGGCCCTCGAGCATCTGCAGGTAGGCAGTCAGGAACATCACCTTGACCACGCTCGCCGTCTCGAAGTGCTCGTGGAGGTTGAGCCCTGACAGCTGTCCGGTGCTGCCGACGACCGCGAACGAGCTGCGCCCGGCGCGTTCGGCGAGGTAGCTGCGGGCGGCGGCGATGCCGCCCGCGTTGGGGAACGGCGGCAGCGGCGTGCCGCGCCCTTCGCCGCCGAACTCGAAGGCGGCGTGGGCCCGCGGCAGGCCGTGGCTCGCGGCGGACGCGGCCAGGTGGAAACCGTGGGGCGGGCAGGGCCCGTGCGCCGCCGGGCGACCCATCGCGGCTTCCCATCGCGGATTCAGGCAGACGCGGTAGCTGAAGCGCGTCGCGGGCGGATCGACGATCGCGCTGGCGTAGGTGACCGCGCCGGGAAGCTCGCGGGTCGTCGTGACCGCGGCGAGGTGGTAGGTGGAGCTGCCGCGGGAGGCGAGGTACCAGCGTGCCGTGACCGGGGGCGAGGGCATGTCGACGGCATGGGAGATCCTCGCGCTGAGGCGCACGCGGCCGGGCCCGAGGCTCGCGGCGTTGAGGGCCACGCGCGGGTCGACCGTGACGCTCAGCGCCGCGCTCGCGATGCGGACGGGCATCGTCGCGAGCGCCCGCACGCGCTCGTTGCGCTGCGGCGCCGGAGCCGTGATCTGGAAGCTGCCGTCGGCTGCGCTCGCGCCCTTCGCGACCGTGACCCACCGCTTGTACGGGTACGGGTTCGCCTCGAGCTCGACGGGCAGGCCGGCGAGCGGCGTGGCGCCTTCGCTGAGGTGCCCCACGAGCGTGAACGTGGCTCCGTGCGTCAGCTCGGCGGGAGCGATGCTCGCCGTCAGGCTGGGAGTCGACGCGGCGCCGGCGACGGTGTCCCGGCCGAGCACGAGCGCGCTGCAGCCGAGCGTCGCCAGCAGCACCGCTGCGATGAGGCGACGCGGTGCCGGCTGGCGAGACGGTGTGCGTGGCGGTCGAGCGATGCGCCGCAGGCTAATGCTTGAACGTGGCCTTCGCGAACGCCGCCGAGTGGAATTCGTCTTTGTGCTTGGGGCTGAAGCCGACGCGCACCTTCACCTTCAGCGCCCGGCCGGCGGCCAGCGTCCGCTTACCTTTCTTCGAGAGCGGCACCTTGATCGTGACGACGCCGGGGCCACCCGCCTTGCGGAAGGTCGTGTGCAGGCCGGGAGATTTCACGCTGAGGCGACCGGCGGTGAAGACCTTCACCCGCAGCACGAGCTTGTGCTTCTTCACCTTGTGGCTGAGGATCTTGATCTTGCAGCTACCGACCGAAAGGTGGAGGTTCTGTTTGGAGACGGTTCCGCTCTGGGCGGTGATGGTCGTCGGCATGTACAGCGGCTTCGCGCAGAGACTGCCGAACGAGCCGAGCGCGGAGTGCGGTCCCGTCGGCAGCTTCAATTCGAAGCTCGACACGGGGACGTCGGGAACCATCGCGAACGTCGAGGTGGTGATGCCGTTCTTGATGTTCGTGTTGCCTTCGAGGATCACCTTGACCCCGTGGTTGCCTTCGAGGATCAGGTCGAGGTCGGGGAAGGCGGCGCCGCCGTGTGACACGAGGTAGGCCGGCCCGGTGAGTTTTTCGGGCAGCACAGGGGTGGTGACGCTCGCCGTGCCGACATTGGAGCCGGCGGGGCATGCTTTGTAGTTGGTGCCGCCGGCGAAGATGTTTTCAGGGCAGGCCTGGTGCAGCGTGGTCAGTCGCGAGGGCAGCTCCTTCGGCAGCGACGCGACGACCGACTTGATGTTCGCCTGATGGTCGGGCTGGGTGTAGCTGACGGTCAGGCTCGCGCCGTTCGCCCGCGAGGGCGCGGTCGGGCTGGAGGCCGCGAAGACCGGCTTGAACGGCAGGCTCGTGCAGGCGGTCACCGCGAACGGTGTCGCCGGCGCCGCCGTCGCACCCTGGATCGCCCCGAGCAGCGAGTTCGTCGACAGCGGCCCGCAGTTGGTCGGGTTGAACAGGAAGTTGGGCTTGTTGACCGCGACGTTAAGCCCCTGCAGGTGCAGTGGCACGCCGCCGACGATGCGCGGCAGGTTCGACGTGGCGATCACGCGAGCGGTGTGCGGGTCCACGCCGATCGCCACGCGGGTCGTCACGCGGCCGAGGTCGAACGGCCCCGCAGCGGCCTCGATCGGGATCGACAACCCGTACGGCTGCCCTTCGGTCGGACCCGTCAGGTAGACGGGGCCGGAGAAGGTGAACGGTTCAGAGCCGACACCTGCGCTGGCCGTGGCCGTGCCGATCTGGCTCGTCGGAGCGCACGAGCCACTCGCCGCCTGCGGTTCGTTGCACAATTTGACCGACGGGATCAGCCCGACGAGACCGGCGGGGAGCGTCGTCTGCACCCTGCCGAGGTTCTGGTTGCCGTCGGAACGGTGCAGGTTGAAGTTCCACGAGGTGAAGGCGCCGGCTTTGTTCGTGCTCTCAGGCGTCGTCTGGGCGATCGCGAACGGCACCGGGTTGGGACATCCGGTCGT
>JAOPZS010000034.1 GCA_025963965.1 Solirubrobacterales bacterium | reverse complement strand
ATTTCGGGTTGAATACGAGTTCTTCGCACGATTTCTTTTCGAGGCCGATCGGGGTGGTGAACGAGGACCTCGTAGATCCGGCTTTGCCGGCTTCCGGGCCGACGAGCCCGACGCCCGCGAGCGTCAGTGACGTCGTCAGGTTGCCCGGACAGCTCGTCGCGTTCGTGATGAAGTCCCCGCGGCCGTTCGTGCCTTCGAAGACGAGACGCGAGCGCAGCAGCGGAGGCGACGCCGCGGCTTCGATTTCAAAGTAGTCGTGGAAGTCGCCGGCGTTGGTCCCGCGTGCTTCCTTGCCCCATTCGACGTTGCCTTTGATCAGCGAGTGCGAGTACCACTGTTTTTCGATCAGGACTTTTTCGGTCGGTTCGCCGAATGGGTGGCCTTTTTCCGCGAAGGCTTTGGTGAGCTCGGCTTCCGTGAGGAATTTCGGCAGTTTCACGGCGACGCCGTAGAGCGCCGCGAGACGGGCGCCGTTGGCCATGTGTTCGCTTTCGGCGGGCACGAGGTCGTAGACCCGGCCGCTGACCGGGACGTCGCCGAAGCCTTCGGTTGGGTAGGCGCCCGTGTAGATGGTCGCTTCCTGCGTTCCGATTTCGCTTTCGTTGCATTCGGCACCCGGGGCTTCGTACAGCCCGGCTGACACCAGCGGTCCGCCTCCGAATGAGGCGAGCGAGCAGCGTTCGACGGCGAACGGGTTCGTGGCGAGGCCCGGCGCGACGTCGGTGCGGATGTGCGTGGTCGCAGCCGTCGGGACCTTTTCAGGGTATTCGCCGACGCTGGCGAGCTTGAAGTCGGTAACGCCGAAGGGAACGCGGCCGCCGGCTTCGACGAAGCCTTCTTCTTCGGCTTCTTCGACGGTCACTTCTTTGTTCGGCTCGAAGAATTGGAATTTCTTTTTGACCGGTGCGCCTTTTTCAAGGACCGTCTCTTCGGTTTCCGCGATTTTTTCCTGGCCGCATCCTTCGACTTCGCAGTTCGTCGCGACGAACTTTTCAATTCCGATCGCTTGCGCGGCCGCCGGCACGGCGGCGGCGAGCAGCACACCCGTGAGCAGAGCCAAGAACCAAACCCGAGCGTGCACCCTCATGCGAACCTCCCTATGGAAACCGGACATCGACCATCTACCCCTCATGACTCCATGATGCCGCTTAAGTTGCGGGCATCAACGGCCTATTAGACGAACGGCCAGATTGTCCTCCCGCGACCCCCGGAGCCCCCTCCGGTGCATCGGGTCATTTTTCAGACGTTAGAAGGCACCTCGGACGCGACCGGCGCGCCGAAGCCGACGCGCAGCAGCGCGCCGCCCCCCGGCGCGTTGCGCGCTTCGGCAAAGCCGCCGCACGACTCGGCGGCCTGGCGCACGATCGCCAGGCCGAGGCCCGAACCGGGTGCTCGGCGCGCGGACTCGGCGCGGTAGAAGCGGTCGAACACGAACGGCAGATCGACCTCGTCGAAGCCGGGGCCGTGGTCGCGCACGCTCAGCACGCCGTCGCGCAGCGACACCTCGACCTCGCCGTCCGGGGGGCTCCACTTGCGGGCGTTGTCGATCAGGTTCGAGACGGCACGGCCGATGCGGTCGGCAGCGCCCGTCACGACGGTCGGCTGCAGGTCCAGCTCGAAGCTCACGCCGCCGCGCCGGCGCCCGGCGGCGACGGCCGCCTCGACGACCTCGTCGAGGCGCACATCGTCTAGCGACGGCGGCGGCTCGGCGCCCCGCGCGAGCTCGACGACGTCGCCGACCAGCGCCGTCAGGTCGTCGAGCTCGGCGATGATGTCCTCGCGCAGGCTCTGCTGCTCGGAGGGCGGCAACCTGTCGGCGTCGCCCAGCACCTGGATGTTGGCGCGCAGCGAGGCGATCGGCGTGCGCAGCTCGTGGCTCGCGTCGGCGATCAGATGACGCTGCGCGGCGACCGATCGCTCGAGCGCGTCGAGTGTCGAGTTGAAGCTCTCGGCGAGGCGTCCCAGCTCGTCGCGCCCACGCACCTCGAGCCGGCTCGACAGGTCGAGGCTGCCGCTGAGCCGCTCCGTTCGCGAGGTGAAGCGGGCGATCGGCGCTAGCGCCGTGCGCGCGACGAGCGTGCCGAGCAGAGCGGCCAGGACGATCCCCGCGCCGCCGATCAGGGCGAGGATCAGCAGGAGGTGGGAGAGCTCGTGTTCGACCTCGGTCAGGGGCCGGGCGATCATCAGCGCGCTGCCGCCGCCCGTGGCGACCGTCAGCACGCGCAGTTCGGTCCCTTTGAGCCTGCGGTCGGACAGCCGGCTGCCGCGTCCGGCCGAAGCGATCCGCCGGTCGGCGGCCGTGACCGCGATCCGTGTCGAGCCGCCCTGGCCGCCGGGCACGAACACGTGCCCGTCCGCGGCGATGAACTGGACGTAGCCCGAGGCCGCGCCGAGCGGCGCCGGCTGCACTTTGCCCGGGAGCCTGGCTCGGCCTTGCGCGCTCGGGTCACCGAACAGGGCCCCCGGTGCAGCGGGAGGGTTCCCGAAGCGAAACTCGCGCGCCGCCCCGCTCGGCCCGGCGATCAGCCGCGCGCGCGTGCGCAGCTGCGTGTCGATTTCCCCGCGCAGGTCTGAGCGCACCGCCACGTACAGGCCGATCGCGGCCGCCAGCACGGCCAGCGCGACGCTGAGGCTCGCGAC
>JAOPZS010000032.1 GCA_025963965.1 Solirubrobacterales bacterium | reverse complement strand
CGAGGATCACGGGCAGCCCGGCCTCGAGCGCCTTGCGCAGCACGAAGCGCGTCTGCGGCAGCGGGCCCTCGGAGGCATCGACGAGCAGCAGCACGCCGTCGACCATCGTCAGGCCGCGCTCGACCTCGCCGCCGAAGTCGGCGTGGCCGGGCGTGTCGATGATGTTGAGCTTGACGTCGGAGTAGTGCAGCGAGGTGTTCTTGGCGAGGATCGTGATCCCCTTCTCGCGCTCGAGGTCCATCGAGTCCATCACGCGAGTGGCGACGTCCTGGCCGACGCGGAAAGCGCCCGATTGCCAGAGCATCGCGTCTACGAGCGTGGTCTTGCCGTGGTCGACGTGGGCCACGATCGCGACGTTTCGGATGTCATCTCTGGTGCTGAGCACGGGCCGACAGGCTAGCGGCGCGGAGCGGCGCTCCCGGCCGGGCGCGCGAAAATCGCTGTTTGCGGGTAGCGCCGCTAACGAGATGTTCACGAGTCGGGGGCGCCCTGCGGGCAACGGTCTTTCACCAGCAAGCGGCCCGCGCGCGGCCTGGATCCCGGCGCGTTCCGCGTCATCACGACGAGGAGATCGATGTTCGAGCCGCTAGAGCAGCGTCCTTTTACCCGCCGAACACTGCTCCGCTACGGCGGCGCGGCAGCCGCCGGACTGACTGGAGCGGGCCACCTGATCGGAGCGGCGTCGGCGCTGGCCCGTCCGCTGCGGCTGCCCGACAGCCTGCCCGATCGGAGCCGCCCGGCCGGCACGGTCGACGCGTCGATGCCGTTCGACCACGTTGTCGTGGTGATGATGGAGAACCACTCCTTCGACAACGTGCTCGGCGCGCTGGCGCACTCCGGTCAGCCGAAGGCGCACGGGCTCAGGCTCAACCGCAGGGGGATCGCGCTGAACAGCAACCCGGGGCCGGCCGGTCCGGTCCGGTCCTGGCCGATCCCGACGACCGCGCAGCCGGCCGGGCCCTCCCAGAGCTGGAACGCGACGCACGAAGAGATGGACGGAGGGAAGATGGACGGCTTCGCGCGCCAGGGACTCGACGGCGGCATGGGCTACTGGACCGAGGACGTGCTGCCTCTGCCGTACTCGCTGGCGCGCACGTTCTGCGTCGCCAACCGCTGGTTCAGCTCGGCTCCGTGTCAGACCTACGCCAACCGGCGCTTCCTGATGGCCGGCACCGCCTACGGCAACATCTCGACGAGCCTGGAAAGCCTCAAAGACCCGCCCCCTCCGAACGGCACGATCTGGGACCGCCTGCACCACCACGAAATCAGCTGGCGCAACTACTTCACCGACCTGCCGTCGACCGGGATCATCTCCTCGACCGTCGAAAAGTACCCCGGCAACCTGGCTCCGATCGCGCAGTTCTTCGCCGACTGCTCGTCCGGCTCGCTGCCGGCCGTGAGCCTCGTGGACCCCGAGTTCGGCGTCGTCGGCGAAGTCGGCTCGGCGCTGGCGCAGCTTCCTGCGCTGGCCCCGATCGCCGAAAAGCTGCAGACCACAGGCGGGGACGAGGAGGCTCCTCAGGACATGGCCTACGGCGAGTACTGGGCCTACCAGGCGATCGACGCCGTCCTTCGCTCGCCGGCCTGGCCGCGGACGCTGCTGATCTACACGTATGACGAGCACGGCGGCTACTACGACCACGTCGCCCCGCCCGAAGCGCTCGCACCCGACTCGATCCCGCCGAAGCTGGGGCCGAACGACGTGCCCGGCGGCTATGACGTGTACGGGCCGCGCGTCCCGGCGATCGTCCTCTCGCCGTACTCCAAGGCCAACGCCGTGACCAACGTGGTGCACGATCACACCTCGTTCCTGGCGACCGTCGAGGCGAAGTGGAACCTGCCCGCGATGACCTACCGCGACGCGAACGCGAGGACCGTCGAGGACTTCCTCGATGTCTCGAGAGCCGCATTCCTGAACCCACCCACGGTCGCTGAACCGCCGGCTCCCGTCGGCGCCGCGACGAACCCCTGACAGAAAGAGGATCGATGCGCCTGACGTCTGCACCGCCGCGACAGCCCGTTGCCCGACCAGGCCGGCGCCGATCGGCGGCGAGCAGCTGGGTCGCGCCACTGGCGCTCGTCGTGGTGTTCTGCGCCGCCATGACCGGCCCGTCGAGCGCCGCCGCCTCGAAGTCGCCCAAGCCGCCGAAGGTTCGCCACATCTTCGTGATCGTGCTCGAGAACCAGGGCTACGCGGCGACCTTCGGCAACCCGAGCGCCGACCCCTACCTGGCGCAGACGCTGCCGTCCCAGGGGGCGCTGCTTGAAAGCTATTACGCCACGGGACACGCCAGCAACGACAACTACATCTCGCTCGTCTCCGGGCAACCGCCCAACGCGCAGAACCAGGCTGACTGTCCGCAGTTCGACGACTTCACGGGTGCGACGATGCTGCCCAGCGGAGTGGAGACGGGAACGGGCTGCGTGTACCCCGCGGAGGTTCCCAACATCGGGACCCAGCTGTCGGCGGCAGGCAAGAGCTGGAAGGCCTACCAGGAGGACATGGGCAACGACCCCAACCGCGAGGCGGCCGCGTGCGGGCGCCCGGCGGTCGGAGCGACCGACGAAACGCAGAAAGCCGCGCCGGGGGACGGCTACGCCACACGCCACGACCCGTTCGTGTACTTCCACTCGGTGATCGACGAAGCGGCCTTCTGCGACGCACACGTCGTCGCGCTCGGCTCCCCGACGGGCGCGATGCCGGCGGCAGCGCTGAAGGGCGAGACGGGACTGGCCAAGGATCTGCTGCACGTCTCCCGGACGCCGGCACTGTCGTTCATCACGCCGAACCTGTGCAACGACGGCCATGATTACCCGTGCACCAGCCAGCCGAGCGGCGCCTCGGCCCTGGCCGACATCGATGGGTTCCTCGAAACGTGGGTGCCGAAGATCACGAGCTCGGCGGCGTACCGTAAGAACGGGCTGCTCGAGATCGTCTTCGACGAGGCGTCCAACTCCGAAACGGAAGCGTGCTGCGAAGAGACGCCGGGGCCGGGCTCGCCGATGCCGGGCATCACGGGGCCGGGCGGGGGACGTGTCGGGGCGATCCTGCTCTCGCCGCTCATCAAGCCGGGCACGCTCAGCGCGACGCCCTACAACCACTACTCCTCGCTCGCCAGCTGGGAGACACTGTTGGGGCTGCCGCGCCTCGCCGACGCCGCGACGGTGCCGAGCACGTTCGGGACGGATGTGTTCGGCTAGCGCCAGGTGCGCTCGGGGCCTGCGTGGGCCGGGCCGGCTAACGCCGGACCCGTGCGGCGCGCAGGCCTGTGCGCAGGCCGAAGCGCGCCAGCGCTGCCGGGTAGCGCTCGGCCGCGGCGACGGTCTGCTCGAGGGCGGCGGCGAAGCGGCGGATCTCCTCCTCCTCGACGGTCAGCGAGGGGAGCGCCTTGATCACGTTCATGTGGTGGCCGGCGACCTGGCAGAGGATGCGGTGCTCGTGGAACAGGGGCACGGTGATCAGCTGCGAGAAGAGTCCCGGCTGGCGCCCCTCCACGCCCGCCCACAGACGGCGCCCCACGGCGCCGGACGGAGGTCCGAACTCGATCGCCCACATCAGCCCGAGGCCACGGACGTCGCGCACGATCTCGTAGCGCTCGACGAGCGGGCGGGTCAGCTCGAGCAGCAGCTCGCCGAGGCTGGCGGAGCGCTCGACGAGGCGCTGCTCGTCGATCACCTGCAGCGTCGCCAGCGCCGCTGCCGCGGCGAGGTCGTTGCCGCCGAAGGTCGAGCCGTGCCGGACTGCCCGCTCCATGCCGTCGAACACCTTCTCGAAGGCGGCGCGCGAGACGAGCAGCGCCCCGATCGGGACGAGCCCACCGGACAGCGCCTTGGCGACGCAGATCATGTCGGGCTGCAGGCCCCAGTGCTCGAGCGCGAGGAACCTGCCGGTGCGCCCGACGCCGGTCTGGACCTCGTCGCACACGAACAATGTGCCCGCCTCGCGGCAAAGGCGCTGCGCCTCCGCCAGGTAGCCGTCGGGCGGCAGGTTGACGCCCTTGCCCTGCACGGGCTCGAGCACGAGCGCAGCGACGTCCCCGCGGGCCAGCTGGTCTGTCAGCGCGGCAGCGTCGCCGAACGGCACCGCCTGGCAGCCCTGCAGCAGCGGGCCGAAGCCGTCGCGGAACTCGGCGTTGCCGTTCAACGAGAGTGAGCCCAGCGTGAGCCCGTGGAAGGCGTGCTCGGCGTACAGGACGCGTGGGCGCCCGGTGGCGGCGCGCGCGACCTTGATCGCCGCCTCGACGGCCTCTGTTCCGCTGTTGGCGGGGACCATCGCAGCAACGCTGCCGGGAGCGCGGGCGAGCAGCTGCTCGGCGAGGACGCCGCTGAGGAGGGTCACGCCGAGCTGCGGCATGTTGGCCGTGGCCGCCTCCATCGTTTCCCTCACGGCGGCGATCGCGGACGGGTGGTTGCGCCCGATAGCGAACACTCCGTACCCACCGAACAGGTCGAGATAGCGCTCGCCGCTGTCGTCGATCAGGTGCGCCCCGTCGCCGCCCGTCCAGACCTTGTCGAACCCGAGCGTGCGCAGGATCCTGCCCATCTGCGGATTCAGGTAACGGTCGTTCAGCGCCATCTCCTCGCCGGTGCGAGCGGCGAGGGTCGCGGCGATCGTCGCGGGCTGCTCGGCTGCCATCGGCTGAGCCTAGCTCGACCCGGCGGCACGGGATCGTGTCCCGCCGGCGCCGCCGTCAACGGGGCGGCCCTGGTGTACGCGGGGTTTACACGTGGACATATGTTTGAACCCTGACTGGACAATGCACCCACATGTCGCCCGTTTGGCGTAGAATGCGCGGGACAGCGGCAACGCTGAGTATTTTGTAGCTGTCAGAACCGACGAAGGGAGCTGAGGATGCCGAGCACGGCTGTCACCCCAACAATCGGATCACGAGCCGGCAACACGGCGGTCGCCGACGGCGATGTCGTACGCCTGTTCGAGCGCTGGCAGCAGCACGACGACGAGTCGGCACGCGAGGAGCTGGTGCGCCGTTTCATGCCACTGGCGCGCAGCCTGGCACGCCGCTACGGCCGCTCCTCCGAGCCCTTCGAAGACCTGCTCCAGGTCGCATCGCTCGGGCTGCTGAAGGCGATCGATCGCTATGACGGCGAGCGGGGCCACCCGTTCCAGTCCTACGCGGTACCGACGATCCTCGGCGAGATGCGCCGCTACTTCCGCGACTCCGGCTGGGCGATCCACGTCCCGAGGGGCGCCCAGGAGCGGGCGCTGAAGGTCCGGGACGCGCAGGAGCGCATCTCCAACGAATCCGGTCGCGCGCCGAGCGTCAACCAGCTCGCCGAGTACCTCGAGCTCGACGTGGAGGACGTGATCGACGCCCTGCAGGCGATCCGTGCCTATGAGACGGTCTCGCTCGATGCCCCGCGCGGCGGCGGTGACGACGATGTCGTCCCGTACGGCGACACGATCGGCCGGGATGACGAGCGCTACGAGCTCGTCGAGCTCGACGCGACTGTCAGCTCGGCACTCGGGCACCTGCCCGCCCGCGACCGCCTCGTTCTGCAGCTGCGCTTCGTCGAGGATCTCACGCAGACCGAGATCGCGGAAAGGGTCGGGATCTCGCAGATGCAGGTTTCGCGCCTGCTGCGTCGTTCCCTGGACCAGCTGCGAGCACTGACCGACGCGCCGAGCCAGGCGCGCTGAGCGTCTAGCGCCATGCGGCTGAGACCGCTTCAGGGAGCCGGCCTGAAGCTGAGCCGGCGCTGTCGAGAATCCCGGCCTGAGGGTCCATGGCCGGTACGCCGAACGTCCGGCTGAGCCTCTCCAACCGAGCGGAGAACGTTCTGCTCGTCCGTCAGGCCCTGACCGGCCTGGCGGAGGCCGTCGGGCTCGACCCGATTGCGCTGAACGACGTCAGCACGGCCGTGACGGAGGCGTGCAACAACGTCGTCCTGCACGCCTACAGCGGCGGCGAAGGCCCGTTCGAGGTGGAGCTGACGACGAGCTCGAGCGGGCTCGACGCGATGGTGCGCGACCACGGCTCGGGGATCCTCCCCGGGGTGACGGCGACGGAGGAGGTCACCGGCGGCATCGGGCTACCGGTGATCCAGGCTCTGAGCGACAGCGTCGAGTTCCGCGACGTCCCCGGGGGCGGCACGGAGGTGGCGATGCATTTCGAGGCCGCCTTCACCGACCCACTGGAGGAGTGCGAGAGCGACGACGGCGCCGAGCTCGCCGCGATCGACCACACGACGCCTGGGGACGTGACACTGATGACAGTCGGCCCGACATCGGTGGCGCGAGGCGTGGTGCCACGCGTGCTCTCGACGCTGGCAGCCCGCGCGTACTTCTCGACGGACCGCATCTCCGACACGCAGCTGGTGGCCGACGCGCTCGTCGCCCATACCGACGGTTCGATGAGCGCCGGGCACCTGAGCGTGGGCGTCAGCGTCGCGCCTCGGCATCTGGAGATTCGCATCGGGCCGCTGCAGACCGGCCGCGCCGGCGCGCTGTTCGGAGACACCGCGATGGACGGCTTGGGCCCTGTGCTCGAGCGCCTGACCGACGGGCACGAGGTCTCCGCGGCGGGCTCAGCCGAGATGCTCGACGTGAAGCTCGCTCAGCGCAGCTGACCCGGCTTCACCGGCAGCTCATACGACGAGCGGGCCCCCGTATAACCATGGCGCACGCCCCCGGCAACGCATGACCCACCCCGCTGCCGCGTATAACCATGGCGCACGCTCCCGGCAACGCATGGACCCACCCAGCCGCCGCGTATAACCATGGCGCATATCCCCCAGCGCCGCCGGAGCCGCCACCGCGCGCGCCTGACGCGAGACGGCGCGCAGCTGCGGCCGCCGCACCGTGAGTCGTCCGAGAACTACGCGGCATGCCGGCCGGGCTGCGTCGGGGCAAACCGGCCGACATGCCACTCACTGCCACCCCCGGTAAGACGGCGACCGCAGGGGGCGCGCGGCCGACCGTCCGCAGGGCGACACTGATAGTCCCTTCTTGCCCCCAATCGCCAGCTCTAAACAAGCAAATGCAAGTACTCGTGCGGGTCGCCAAAAGGTCCAAAGACCGGCCGCAACGATGGCCGAGTAGGTGCCGCCGTTTGGTTTGGCGGACCGCCCTTTGGGGCATTGTGATGATGCGCTACTGGACACACCCGGTGTCGCGGGCGCGCTCAAAGCGGAAAGCGAGGTGGACGTGCTCCCTCTTGTCGCGCTCGTCCTGATACTTCTGATCTTCGGCGGTCTCGGCTTTGCCGTTCACGTGCTGTGGATCGTGCTCGTGATCGCCGTTCTGCTCTGGCTGATCGGGTTCTTCCTCGGCGGCGTCCCAGCCGCCGGCGGCAGGCGTCGGTGGTATGGCCGCTGGTAGCCCGGACACGGTCCGGCACATGACCGGAATCCCAGAGTCGGCCCTCGACGGCCAGCTGGCGAAGCCTCAGGGCGACCTGTGGGAGATTCCGTTCGCGGCCGAGGACCTCTACGAGCTTCGCCAGCTGCTCGCCGGATGGGCCGCGCGCGAGGGGATGATGCCGGAGCCCGCCGACGAGCTGGTGCTCTCGGCGCACGAGATCGCCACGAACAGCGTCCGTCACGCCGGCGGCGTGGGAATGATGCGGCTGTGGCGGATGAGCGACACGCTCGTATGCGAGGTGCAGGACAACGGACGGATCGCCGATGCGACGATCGGGCGAGTGCGTCCCGGGACCTCTGCGCATGAAAGCCGGGGGCTGTGGATCGCCAACGAGCTTTGCGACCTCGTGCAGATCCGCTCCGGTGAGGGCGGCACCCAGGTACGGATGCACAAGCGCCTGGTCTGAACTCGGACCAGGTGCCTGCGAGCGAGCGTGCGGGGGTTGCATCGCACACCAGAGGTATGGCTAGAATTCGCGCATGGGGGCAATCGAGCAGCTCCGGATCGATTTGCGGCAGGAGAGCGACCGGGCCGTCGTGAAGCTCGAGGGCGAACTGGACATGGCCAATGCGCCGCTGCTGCAGAACACGATCGAGAGCTCGGAGCTGGCGGCGGCCAAGACGGTCGTGCTCGACCTCCAGGGGCTGACGTTCCTCGACTCGACGGGGCTGCGCATCATCCTTGCGGCACGCGAGCAGTGCTGGCGCCGCGGCCAGGAGTTCGCGGTGACGCCGGGTTCCCAGCAGGTGCAGCGGCTGCTGAGCGTGACGGGCGTGGGAGAGCATCTGCGCACGATCTCCTCGGCCGGCGAAATGTTCGTCTGAGTCGCACCTGAAGGCTCACAGCTCGCGCAGGCGGCGCTCGAGGAACCGCCGCTCGGCCTCCGAGCGCACCAGCTCGAGGGCACGGAGATAGGCCTCGCGGGCGTCCTCGCCACGGCCGAGCCGGCGCAGCAGCTCGGCGCGGGTGGCGTGCAGGTAGTGATAGCCGTCGAGGTCCAGGCCCTCGATCGCCCTGAGCCCCGCCTCGGGACCGTCCGCCTCGGCCACCGCGACGGCACGGTTGAGCGCCACGACCGGAGATCCGGTCAACGCGACGAGCTCCTCGTAGCGCGCGGAGATCTCCCCCCAGTCGCGCGCCGGCGCCGAATGCAGGGCGGCGATCTCAGCCTGGATCGTGTACGGGCCGCCGCTCGGGTGAGGCCCGTCGCGGCCCCCTGCCCCGCGCAGCGCGCGAGCCCGCTCCAGCGCAGTGAGGCCGGCCGAGATGCGCGCGCCGTCCCACAACGTCCGGTCCTGATCTGCGAGCAGCACGAGCTCGCCGTCATGGAGCCGGGCGGCGCGGCGGGACTCGCTCAGCAGCATCAGCGCGAGCAGCCCCTGCACCTCCGCCTCGTCGGGCATCATCTCGGCGAGGCTCGCTCCGAGGCGAATCGCCTCCTCGGCCAGCTGCGGGCGCCCGTCGTAGCCCTCGTTGAAGATCAGGTACGCGACGGCCAGCACCGCCGCGAGGCGATCGGGCAGCAGATGCGACGGAGGCACGCGGAACGGGATGCCGGCGGCGGCGATCTTGCGCTTGGCCCGCACGAGCCGCTGTGCCATGGTCGACTCCGAGACGAGGAAGGCGCGGGCGATCTCGGCGGTGCTCAGACCGCCGAGCGCGCGCAGGATCAACGCAACCTGGGCGTCGAGGCCGAGCGCCGGATGGGCGCACGTGAAGATCAGCTCGAGTCGTTCGTCGGGGAACGCGTCGTTCACATCGGGCTCGTCGCTTGAGGGCTCGGGCACGTCGAGCAGGTGGGTGCGCGCCGCCAGAGTGCGCTCGCGGCGGATGCGGTCGATCGCCCTGTTGCGTGCCGTGACGATCAGCCAGGCGCCGGGATTTGCCGGCAGCCCGTCGCGCGGCCACCGTTCGGCGGCGATCGCGAATGCCTCCTGGGCGGCGTCCTCGGCGAGGTCGAAGTCGCCGAGGTAGCCGACCAGTGCGGCGAGCACCCTGCCCCACTGCTCGCGGAAAAGCTCCTCGGTCAGTGCGCCACCAGCGGCCGGACCTCGATCGCCCCGCCCAGCCTTGCGGCTGGGATGCGCGCGGCCAGCTCGATCGCCGCGTCGAGGTCGCCGGCCTCGAACAGGTAGTACCCGCCGAGCGCCTCCTTGGTCTCGGTGAACGGCCCGTCGGTTGTCAGCGTGCGCCCATCCTGGACGCGCACCGTGGTCGCCGTGTCCGGCGGCTGCAGCTGCGCGCCGCCCGTCACTCCTGGCGCGCTTGAGATCGCGAAGTACTCCTGCGAGACCGCCTCCTGCTCGGGCTCGGAAAGCCGCTCCCACGCTGCCATCGTGTCGCCGGTGAAGATCTGGACGAGGTATTGCATGTGACCTCCTGTTGCAGAGTATGGACACCCTCGAAACGAACGACGCCCGGCTCCATCGACAGCCGGCCATCTCGTATGCCTTAGCACTTATATAATTATATGATTATATATGGGCATGACCGCCAGCGCATTCGAGGTCGTCGCCGAGCCGGCACGGCGACGGCTCCTCGACCAGCTGATCGACGGGCCACGGACGGTCGGTGAGCTGGCGCGGGGAGCCGGCCTGAGCCAGCCGAACACCTCGCGTCACCTGCGCGTGCTGCGCGAGGCGGGGCTGGTCGAGTCGAGCGCGTCGGGGCGAAGCCGCCTGTACGGCCTGCGCGGCGACGGGTTCGCCGAGCTGGCGCGGTGGCTGACTCCGTACGTGCTGATGTGGCAGCGCGGGCTGGCTGCACTGGAGTCGCACCTGGACGACGAAGGAGAGATCTGATGGGAGACGATCACGCCGTTCTGCTGCAGCGCGACGGGCGCTCGGTGCTTCGCTTCGAGCGCCTGCTGGACCACCCGCGCGAGCGGGTCTGGAGAGCGCTGACCGAGCGCGAGCAGCTCGAGATGTGGCACCCGACGCCGTTCCTGCTCGAGCAGACGCCGGGAGGAACGGTCACGTTCCCCCCATCCGCCGGGGCGCCGGACATGGGGTCGGGCCGGGTGCTCGAGTGCGAGGAGCCGTCGCTGCTCGTGCACACGTGGGGCGAGGACGAGCTGCGATGGACGCTCGAGCAGCGCGCTGAGGGGTGCCTGCTGACGCTCGAGCACAGCTTCGAGGATCGCTTCAAGGCCGCGCGGGACGGGGCCGGCTGGCACGTCTGCCTGGTCGCGCTGGCTGCGGTCGTGGACGGCGGCGAGGCGCCCGATCGCGGCACCGCGGCGAGCCTGCCGAGCGGATGGAGCGAGCTCAACGCCGAGTACCAGCGACGCTTCGGCATCGCCCCGGAGCAGGCCACGCCGGTGCCGCCGATGTAGCCTTGCGGGGTGTCGGACACGAGCACCATCGCCTCGCTGGCGACGGCCGGCGGAACGCTCGTGCTGGCGATCGCGACGTTCTCGGCGACGCGCTCGTCGAACCGGGCCGCGCGCGCCTCCGAGGAGGCGCTGATGGTCGGGCTGCGCCCGGTGCTGTTCAACGCGCGTCCCCAGGACCCGCCGCAGAAGGTCGGGTTCGTCGACAACCACTGGCTGCGGCTCCACGACGGCCTGGCGGCAGTGCAGGAGCAGGAGGACAACGTCTACATGGCGATGCCGCTGCGCAACGTGGCGTCGGGTCTTGCCGTCGTGCACGGCTGGCACCTGCGCCCGGAACGGGTGACCTCAGACTCCGGCCCGCCGGCGGTCGAGGAGTTCCGGCGCAACGTGCGCGACATGTACGTGCCGGCCGGCGACGTCAGCTTCTGGCAGGCGGCGATCCGCGACAGCGATGACCCGCTGCACGGCCCCGTCAGCGCGGCGATCGCCGCCGGCGACGGGATCACGATCGACCTGCTCTACGGCGACCACGAGGGCGGCCAGCGGACGGTCACGCGCTTCTTCCTCTCCCCGCGCCTGCATGACAGCGACGAGGAGCCGTGGCTTTGGATGTGCTCGGTCTCTCGCCACTGGAACCTCGACCGCGACGATCCGCGCTAGGGCTACAGCGCGCGCAGAGCCGGCAGCAGGTCGCGCTCGGCCCAGGCGATGAAGTCGCTCTGGCGCTCCGCGCCGATCTGCACGAGGGCGACCTCGTCGAAGCCCGCGTCGAGGAAGGCCTTGACCTTCTCGACGTGCTCGGAGACGTCCGGGCCGCAGGGGATCTGCTCTGCGACCTGCTCGGGCGTGACCGACTCCGTGGCGGCCTCGAAGGCGTCCGGGTTGGGCAGGTCGGCGTTGACCTTCCAGCCGAGTCCGAACCACCGGAACTGCTCGTGGGCAACGGCCACGGCGGCATCGCGGTCGGTGTCGTAGCAGACGGCGAGCTGGCCGACCCGGGGCTTGCCGGCGCCGCCGGCGGCATCGAACATCTCGCCCAGCTCCGCCTTGGGCTCGGTGGCGATCATCACGTCGGCGCGCTTGCCGGCCAGGCGGCAGGACTCCGATCCCGAGACGGCGATGCCGAGTGGCACGGGCTGTCCGGGCGGGTCCCACAGGCGGGCTTGGTCGGCCTCGAAGTGGCGGCCGTGGTGGTTGACGGTCTCGCCGTCGAGCAGCGCGGAGATGATCTCGGCCGCCTCGGCGAGCATCTGGTGGCGAATGCCCACCGACGGCCAGCGCGCGCCGATCACGTGCTCGTTGAGCCTCTCCCCCGCTCCCAGGCCGAGCCTGAAACGACCGCCGGAGAGGACCTGCACGGTGGCGGCCTTCTGCGCGACGACGACCGGGTGATAGCGCAGGATCGGGCAGGTGACATACGTCATCAGCCCGATCCGCTCGGTTGCCTGCGCAGCGGCGCCGAGCA
Source organism: Solirubrobacterales bacterium (assembly GCA_025963965.1). Classification (GTDB taxonomy): domain Bacteria; phylum Actinomycetota; class Thermoleophilia; order Solirubrobacterales; family Solirubrobacteraceae; genus Palsa-744. Next base: position 35,485 of record JAOPZS010000032.1, on the reverse strand, counting down.
CCGCCCAGGCATACGGAGAGTGCCCCTGCGCGGCCAGCCACGGCTGGTAGTGATCGGAGATCACCGAGAAGTCGAAGCCCGCGTCCTCGGCCTGGCGCAGGTCACGGACGAGCGCGTCCGCGGGTGACTGCTCACACATCATCGTGTAGCCGAACGTGGGCATGAAGCGATCCTGCCCGGCCCGCTGCGCGACGAAACGCCGCGCAGCGCTCGAAGCTCGTCAGCTCGCGATCTGCGAGAGCCGCTCACCCTGCTCGTCGGTCAGCTCGATCGTCGCTGCGGCAAGGTTCTCCTCGAGGTGGGAGACAGTGGAGGTGCCGGGGATGGGGAGCATCACCGGCGAGCGCCACAGCAGCCAGGCGAGGGCGAGCTGCGAGGGCGTCGCGCCTAGCTCGGAGGCGATCTCGGCAAGCGGTCCGCCCTGCCTCGAGAGCTCGCCGGTGGCCAGCGGGAACCACGGGATGAAGGCGATGCCGTTCCTCTCGGCATGCTCGAGCAGCGGCTCGGCGGAGCGGTTCGTGAGGTTGAAGAGGTTCTGAACCGACGCGATCTCGGCCGTCTCCTGCGCCTCTTGGAGCTGCTCGACGGTCACCTCGGAGAGGCCGATGTGGCGGATCTTGCCCTCGTCCTGGAGCATCTTCAGCTCGCCGACCTGCTCTGCCAGCGGGACCTTGGCGTCGATGCGGTGCAATTGGAACAGGTCGATGCGCTCGAGGCCGAGGCGCCGGAGGCTCATCTCGACCTCCTGGCGCAGATACTCGGGGCGACCGACGGGGCGCCAGTCGCCGGGCCCGCAGCGGCATAGCCCGGCCTTCGTCGCGATCACGAGATCGGCCGGGTACGGAGCGAGCGCTTCGCGAATCTCCTCTTCGGCGACGTACGGGCCGTAGGAGTCGGCGGTGTCGATGAAGTTCACGCCGAGCTCGACCGCGCGTTGCAGCACGCGGAGCGCTTCGTCGCGATCGCGCGGGGGTCCCCAGACGCCCTTGCCGGTGAGCTGCATGGTGCCGTAGCCGAGCCGGCGCACGGTGGTCTCGCCACCGATCTCGAGGGTGCCGCTCTGCTCGACGGGAGTAGCTGTGCTCATTTCGGGCTCCTTCCGATTTGTGCTGGTCGCCTACCCCCTCCGACCAGTATTACTCGACCAGCGAGTCCGACTCAGAGCGTCGTCGTAGCGGCGGGCGGGCCGCCGGCCGGACCGAGCGAGGCTCAGCGGCGCTCAGGGCCGTGCAGGTCGGCGATCTCGCGACCGCGCCTGCGGTGAGGCGCCGCCGGCGAGGAGGCGATCAACGGGGCGGGCCTGCCGAGATGGAAGCCCTGCGCCTGGTCGACACCGAGGCGCTGGAGCAGCTCGAACGTCTCGCCGTCCTCGACGCCCTCGCCGACCGTCTTCAGCCCGAAGCCGCGCGCGAGGCTCACGACGGCCTCGACGACGGAGCGACTGGCCGGGTCCGAGCGCACGTCGGCGACGAACTCGGCGTCGATCTTGAGGATGTCGATCGGAAGCTGCTTGAGGTAGCTGAAGCCGCCGTAGCCCGTGCCGAAGTCATCGAGGGCGATCTTGCAGCCGAGCCGGTGCAGCCGCTCGAGAAAGATGCGCGCGGACTCCTTGTCTTCGATCAGGGCGGTCTCGGTGATCTCGAAGACGAGCGTGTCGGCCTCGGCGCCGGCGCGCGCGATCGAGCGCTCGATGTGGTCGATCAGGTGCGGGTCGCCGATCGACCGCGCCGACAGGTTGACCTCGACGGGGCCGAGGTCATGCGCAAGCCGGGCGGCCCGAGCGATGACCCAGCGGTCGATCTCGCGGATCAGGCCGAGCTCCTCGGCGACGGGCAGGAACTCGCACGGGGACACCACCCCACGCTCCGGGTCGTTCAGCCGCAGCAGGAGCTCCTGCTGGACGACGCGACCACTGGCGCAGTCGACGATCGGTTGTGCGTAGAGCTCGAAGCGATCCTGCTCGAGCGCTTCGTGTATCCGCGTCGCCCACGCGAGCTTCTCTCGATCGCCGGCGACACGGCGTTCCTCGGCCTTGCGCTCGGTGATGTCCTCGAAGATCACGACGCAGCCCTCGATACCGGCGTCCGTGGAGAACGGGAGCGCGGTGTAGCTGACGGGCAGGCGCGTCCCGTCCTTGCAGATGAACACGTCCTCGGGGACTTCCGCAACGCGGCCCTCGGCGCGCGCGATCATGATCGGACACTCCTCGATCGGATAGGGCGAGCCGTCGAGTCGCTCGTTGTGGGCGACGTCGTGCATCAGCCTCCCGTCGAGCTCCTGCGCGGTCCAGCCGAGCAGGAGCTCGGCTGACGGGTTCATGTACTGCACGTAGCCGACGGTGTCGAGCGTGAACATCGCCTCGTCCATCGTGTCGGTGACGGCCCGCAGGTAGTCGCGCGCCGATTCCAGATCGCGCTGTGCGCGCACGGCCTCCTGGGTGGCTTCAACCCGAGCGGTCACGTCGCGCGAGAGTCCGATGACCTTCTCGACCGTTCCGCCCTGGCCTCGCACCGAGAGGCAGTAGCCCTCGAGCCAGTGGACCTCCTCGCCCGGCCCGCACACCCTGTAGTCGACGCTGCACGAGTCACGACCGTCGTGCACCATCTCCTCGAGGCTGCGCAGGACCTTCTCGGCGTCCTCGGGTGGCATTACGTCCATGGCGGCACTCATCGGCATCGGCTCGCCGGCCGGTAGCCCGACAAGGGCCGTGAAGCGATCGCTGGCCGTCAGCTCGTCGCTGGCCGGATCCCACGTCCACGAACCGAGGTCTGCGAAGCGGTCGGTCAATGACAGCCGTGCCGCGAGCTCTGTGGCGTCGACGGCGCCCTGGGCGACGCTGCCGGTGAGCGCGGCACCCGTGCCGGGCTTGGCCGACGGGTCCCACGGTGGCCGGGAGCGGAGCCCGGACGTTTCGGGCACGTGGCGCGCGGCGCGCGAGTCGAGGCGAGGGCTGCGGCTGCTCATTTGGTGGTGCGACGCTCGAGGGAAGCGCCGCACCGTTCACTTCGACGCCGCTGCCGTGCAGCTCAAGGTTTGGCCGCGATACCTGGCCACCCGAGATTCAGCCCGGTGGTCGGTCAGCTCGCTGACCGTGCTCGGCCCGGGTCTCAATCAGTCCGACGCCGGGCCGGCGGTCGTTCTCGCCGGAGGGCCGCTCGCTGTCCTGCCTCCTCAGCGGTGGAGAGGCGGGCGACGCGTTGACGGTGCCGGTCCGCTCCCCGTAGAGCCTGCTGGCAGCCTCTTCCTCGATCGCAGCGGGGCTCGGCTGAAAGCGGGGCGGGTTGCTCTCCCGGACCCCGAGCACGGCGCGCAGCTCGTCTGCCAGCCTTGTCACGAGTTTCCCGGCGGATGGGCCACGGGGAGATGGTGCCCGAGGCAGGTGCGGGCAAAACGTGCACCCGCAGCTTCTTTACCGGACCGCTCGCAGGAGCCCCCGGCAACGACGGAACGCCCGTCCCCCGAATGGCTCGGGGAACGGGCGTCCGCACGTCACGCTCGTCGCCTACGGCGCGCCGAGGATTTCGCTTTCGATGTCTCCGGCGTTGCACTCATAGGGCTTGTAGAACGAGCTCCCGAGCACGCAGCGCCACATGCTCTGGTTGGTCTCGCTCGGGGCCCCTGTGAACGACGGGTTCCCTGCGGACTGCTGGTATGCCGGACCCGTCTGGCGAGCTTTCGTGCCCTGTTCGAAGGCATAGCCGTCGGCCAGGAGCTGAGGCTCGCTGTATGCGGCGCCGATGAAGTCGACACCGATCGGGTCACCGCCGGTCGAGCTGTTCTGGACGGCGTACCCGGCGGGGACGGACAGGACGGGATACCCGGCGCGGTCTGCGATCGCCACCAGCGGACTGCCGCTGGGGACCATCAGCGTCGAGTAGTCGTCAGCCGGTTCGGCCGGCGTGCCGGCCGTGAGGATGCTGTCGATGACGGCCTTGGAGTCCGCCTGGCCTTTGGCCAGGTTTTCCTGGTAGGTCGCCGTCGTGGTCGGGTTGGATGTTTCGAGGGCCGCGGCCGCCAGCAGGCCGGACTGGCCGAACTTCAGGCCCTCGACAGGGTTGGCTTTGTTGTATTCGACCACTTCCTGCAGCGATTTCGGACCGCTCGTCGGCGCCAGGTAGGAGTCGAGGTCGCGGTGGAACTCGTACGGGATCACGCTTGGCGCGGTGGTTGCCGCCCCGGGTGTGACTGTGGTCGTGCTCGCACCGAGCGTCGCCAGCTCGCTGACGGCAGCGGGGTACGGGACCGTCGTGCTCGACACGACGGCCACCTTCTTTCCGCTCAGCGCCGTAGCCGACAGGCCGGCCGTGTAGCTCGGCAGCGGGTTGGGCTGACTCGCCGTGGCCGGGTCGTTGGCGTCGGGTCCGGCGAGCGCTTGGAGACCGCTCGCCACATCGGTGACGGTCTGCCCGATCGGTCCCGGCGAGTCCTGTGACTTCGCCACTCCCAACACGCCGGTGCGGCCGACCAGCCCGACCGTCGGCTTCAGTCCGACCACGCCGGCGTTTCCGGCCGGTGCGATCAGCTGGGCGCTGTCGGTCGAGGTCTCCATGCCGATCGCAAGCGGCGCTAGGCCGGATGAGACCGCGGTGGCCGACCCTGCCGAGGAGCCGCCGATCGTTTTGTTGGTGTCGGAGGGCAACAGCACCTGTCCGCCGAGGGAGGAGTATCCCTGCGGCATGTTCGGGTCGAACGCGCCGTTCAGCTCGGTGACGTTGGTGTCGCCGAGCACGATCGCCCCGGCCGCCTTGAGCTTCGCGACGATCGTCGAGTCGGCCGCCGGCAGGTTGTCCTGCAGCGCGATCGACCCTGCGCTCGTTGCCAGGCCGCTGTCGTCGATCGAGTCGTTGACGAGCACCGGGATGCCCGCCAGCGGACCTTTCGCCAGGCCTTTGTGGCGCAGCTTGTCACTGGCTGTCGCTTCTTCGATCGCGTTCGGGTTGAGTGCGCGGATCGCCTGCGTCGACGGGCCCGCGGCATTGGTGATGGCGATCCGGTAGAGCTCCGCCCGGACCAGTTCTTTGGAGGTCAGAGTCCCTTCGTTTAGCTTTTCCTGGAGTGTTGTAGTGGAGGCCGTCTCCAGCGAGAAGGGCAGCACGGGTTTGTTGCCGAGCAGCTTCTTGGTGGAGCGGTAGTCGGGGTTGCAGTGTCCACGTGAGGCGAACGGCTCGGCCGGCACAGTGTGGGCGCACCGGTAGGCGGCCGGGTTGACCATCGCCGGCGGTTGACGGAGTTTCGTGGACTGTTCCATCACGTAGCCGATCCCGAGCAGGTTGTACTCGTCATAGGCGCCGCCGATCACGTTGACGTTCACCGAGCGCCGCTGCGTCGGGCTGTAGCCCATCGGGATCGTGATCTCCGGTTCCCCGGCCTGGGGGACGCTCGGAGCCGAGCCGACGATCGCGATCACCGGACCACCACCACCGCTCGGTTCGTTGATCATCTTCGCGATCGCTTCGTGGAACGCTTTCTTGCGGACCGGCAGGTTCGTGTCGTATTCCTGCTGGTTTTTGCCGCCCGGCGTGGCTTCGGCGGCCGCCTCGCTGGCGTGTGCGGAGTTGCCGAACTTCAGCGCCTCCTGCGGGTTGGTGAGGTCGACTTCGACCTCCTGGACGAGGCTTTTGACGGGGACCGCCGGACCTAGGTGTTTGTAGTACTCGTCGATCGTCGCGTGCTGCTCGTAGCCGGCCGGCAGAGCCGGGACCGCGGCAACGGTCGTCTGAGCGTCGGGAACCATGATCGCCCCGGCCGCTTCAAGCGCGGTGACGGATTTCTGGACGGCTTCCTGGGTCGGTGTCGGAGTGCACGGCGTCGGCGCGCAGGTGTTGCCGTTGTAGCCGATGCGCTTGCCTCTGACGAATTCGACGTTGAGCGCAGAGGTGTATTCCGGCAGCGTTTCGAATGGCGCCTGCAGGACATCCCCGTTTTTGTTCCATTCCGGACCCATGATGTCGGCGTACTCTTTTTCGGCTTCCGGATCGGTCCCGGGCGCCTCGGCGATCGACTGCAGCGTGATCGCCGCGTCTTCGACCGTTTTGACCATCGGCCCGGCAGTGTCCTGCGAGGCGTCGATCGGTGAGATGCCGTAGCCGGGTACGAGTCCGACAGTCGGTTTGAGGCCGACGATGTTCTCCGCGGTCGAAGGGCTGATGATCGAGCCGGACGTTTCGGTGCCGATCGTCAAGGTCGAAAGTCCTGATGCGGCAGCCGCACCGGATCCTGATGAGGAACCGCTCGGTCCCTGAGAGGTGTCCAGGGCGTTCAGCACCTGACCTGTCAGGTTGCTGAAACCGGATGGCTGGCTGCCGAAGCTGTTGGCCCACTCGGACAGGCCGAGCTTGCCGAGGATCACGACACCGTGGGCACGGAGCTGCTTGGCCACGCCGGAGTCGACGGCGGGGAACGATTCGTGCAGCGCCCAATCGCCGGCCGAGGTGTACATCGGCGTGGCGTCGATGATGTCCTTGAGCAGGATCGGGACGCCCATCGCCGGGCCGAGGTTCTTGTGCTTGGCCCGTTCCTTGTCCATCAGTTTGGCTTCGGCCATCACGTTGGGGTTGATCTGCGTGACGGCGTTGAGCCCGGGGCCGGACTTGTTGAGGGCCTGGATGCGGTTCTCGTAGGCCTTGACCAGTTCGACTGATGTCACCTGGCCTTCCTGAAGCATCTTCTCGGCCTGGCCGCCGGTGAGGTTTTCGACGTCGAGCGTGGCCGCGACGGCAGAGGGAACGCCGCCGATCAGCCCGAGCGCGAGGGCCAGGACCGTTACAAAGCCGGCGGCAGGCAGCCGCCGGCGAGGCGATGAGAGCACTTGGAATCCTTCCTTGGGGGGAGCAGGGGCACTACTCGGAGACCGGAACCAAATCAGCTGGTCGGTAACCCCAAAACGGCCCCCGGTCCAGAATCCTGGAGCACGCTTCTATCCACCTGTCCAGGCTTCCCTTGCGCAGGAGCCCGCCGCGCGAGCGGCGTCTGCTCGCGCGGTGGGCAGGTTCAAGAAGATGCCCCGACCGCGCGGCCTCTCTCGTCAGAAAGCCTGCAGGCGGTCGGGGCGCACAGCGGCGAGGGTGCGGCCGCCTGAAGGGGGCGTCGGCGGCCGGGCCACCGCTGCGCAGCCTTCACGTTAGGGCATCGCGGCCCTTCTCCAATCCTCCGTTTGGAGTACCTGCGCACTACAAAGAAGTACCTGCGGGGGAGCCCGGTCTCGAGGCGAGCCTCGTCGTGGTCGCCGTGGCCGTGATGGCTGTCCCGGCGGGCTTGCTCGGGCCGGTCGCGGCTCAGGGCCGCCGGAAGCCCGCCCGCGCGGCCTCGACGCGCGGCCTCGCCTCGCAGCCGTCGAGGTGATCGTCGACGAGGCCCATCGCCTGCATGAAGGCATACACCGTGGTCGGGCCGACAAAGCGCCAGCCGCGACGCTTCAGGTCCTTGGCGAGCGCATGTGAGGCGGGCGTGGTAGCAAGCTCAGCGAGGGCCGCGCCGTCGAGCACGGCGGTGCGGGGCTCGGGCTCGAACCGCCATACATACGCGGCCAGCGAGCCCTCTGCCTCGACGAGCTCCAGCATGCGCGAAGCGTTGTTGATGACCGCCTCGATCTTGCCGCGGTGGCGGACGATGGCGGCGTCGGCGAGCAGCCGCTCGACGTCGCGGCCGCCGTAGCGGGCGACACTCGCGTAGTCGAAGCCGTCGAAGGCGGCGCGGAAGGCCTCGCGCTTGCGCAGGATCGTCAGCCAGGAGAGGCCGGCCTGGAACCCCTCGAGGCTGAGCTTCTCGAACAGGCGGATGTCGTCGGAGACCGGAAAGCCCCACTCCGTGTCGTGATAGGCGAGGTACTCCGAGGCCGAGGCGCCCCATGAGCAGCGCGTGACGCCGTCCGGGCCGGTCGCAAGGCCATCGGCCGGAGGGGTCTCGCTCGCCACCCGGCAAGCGTATTTCACACCCGCCGCGGTGCCCGCGGACGACGCCGCAGAGCGGCCGGCGGATAGCGTTGGGGACGCGATGGCGCTGTCGACGGAGACGATCTACGCGCGCGTGAGGCGGGTCCCCGCGGGCTACGTCACGACCTACGGGGATCTCTCGCCGGGGGCCGCCCGCCATGCCGGGCGGGCGCTCGCGCGGGCGCCTCGGAATCTGCCGTGGTGGCGTGTCGTGCGCAGCGACGGAACATGGCCGAAGGGCTCCGAGCAGCGCGCGCGGCTGATCGCCGAGGACGTGCCGATCCGCGGGCGCCGGGTTGTGATGTCCGAGGCGCGCATCCCGCCCGAGGCGATCATGTAACGGCACTGCGCTCAGGCGAACAGCGCCTGCTGGGTGAAGCCGGGCGCGTTCTCGATTTCGAGCATGCGCCGCTTCGTCTCGATCCCGCCGGGCGCCGAGAACCCGCGCAGGGCGCCGTCGGCGGCGAGCACGCGGTGACAGGGCACGATGATCGGGAAGGGATTGCTCGCGAGCGCCGCCCCGACCTCTCGCGCGAAGCCGGGGTTGCCGAGCTCGGTCGCGAGCTGGCCGTAGGTGGCCGTCGCGCCTGCCGGGATCTCGCGTGCGGCCGCGTAGACGCCTCGGCGGAACGGCTGGAGCTCGGCCATCTCGAGAGCCACCCAGCTGAGGTCGGTGCGCTCGCCGTCGAGCAGCGAGACGATCGCGGTGGCCGCATCGCGGACGAGCTCAGGGGCCGCCGCCGAGCGCGCACGGCGAGGCGCCGGCAGCGCGCGAGGGTCCGGCATCACGACGGCCGTGATCCCTGTCTCGCGCCAGCGCAGCGCGCACTCGCCGAGCGACGTCTGGAACCGCAGCACCCTGGCCTGGGCGTGGTCTGGCATCTGGGTCATGGTGGCAAAACGGCCGGGCGGCTCCGAACGTGAGACGCCCGCTCCCGAAGCGGCGGCGCAGCTCACAGGAAGCTCTCCGGTCCTTCCCAGGCGGCTCTCAAGGTACGTGCACATCGTGGGACGTGCCGCTCTCACGATCAACAGAAACGGAAGTGATCAGTTCATGTTCTCCCGGCGCATCACCAAGTCCATCGCCATCGGCGCCGCCGCCCTCGCAGTCGGTGGCGGCACCTACGGCATCGTCGGCGCCACCGCCAGCACCAGCCCAGGCACGGCGACCACGGCGTCATCCACCTCAGCGGTCCCGAGCCAGGGCGGGCCACGCGGCGGGGGGTCCAATGCTCGCTCCGGACCGGCCGCAGGAGGATCATCGGGCACGGTCGAAAGCGTGTCCCCGTCGAGCTTCACGCTGACGACGCCTGCGGGTCAGAAGGTGACCGTCGATGAGGCGGCCTCCACGACCTACCAGAACGGAACGAGCTCGAGCTCCGCGAGCGCCATTGCGAAGGGTCAGAGCGTCCTCGTGCTCGGGACGACGAACGGGACGACGATCACCGCCTCCCAGGTCGTCGTGCAACCGACGGCGAGCGGATCTGCGGCCTCGGCGGCGGCAGGCGTGGTGCCCTTCCAGCGTGGTGCGGCGTCGACGTCGAAGCAGGTCGGTCAGATCCCGGCGAACTACAGCCAGGGCTCCGGCACGATCGTCAGCGGAGCCACGGCGAACAAAGCGACTGAAGCAGCCCTGGCCGCGTATCCGGGAGGCGTCGTCGATCGAGTCGTGAAGCTGAGCAACGGCGAGTACGAGGTCCACAACATCGGCGTCAACTGGCCGCACCACGTCTTCGTCAACCAGGAATTCAAGGTCGTCGGGGCCAACTAGGTGCCATGGCGGCGCAGGCTGCGGCGAATCGCCTGGGCGGGGCGACGGCTGGGAGGGCCGTTGCCCCGCTACAGGGAACGCCGTCAGGGTGGGGACCGGCGCCCACAGAAACCTTTAGATCCGTCCGAGGGAGTTCTTAGGGCGCTCGCGCATCGTGGGAGAAAGCCGCTACCCACGATCGACCACTGAAGGGATCAGCCCATGTTCTCCGGGAGAATCACCAGCTCCATCGCCATCGGCGCGACGGCCGTCGCGATCGGGGGCGGCGCCTACGGCATCGTCAGCGCACCGGCCAGCACCGGCCTGGGCACCGCCGCGACCGCGTCCTCCAGCTCGGTGACCATCCCCGGCAAGGGCGGATCGAACGCTCGGTCTGGACCGGCCGCAGGAGGATCATCCGGCACCGTCAACAGCGTCTCCAAGTCGAAATTCACAATCACGACGCCGGCAGGTCAGAAGGTGACGGTCAAGAAGGCGTCGTCCACGAAATACCGCAAGGGGACAAGCTCCAGCTCGGCGAGTGCCGTCAAGAAGGGCGTGAGCGTCCTCGTACTCGGGGCGACGAACGGAACGACCATCACGGCCGGCAGGGTCGTCGTGCAGCCGACCGGTGGATCCACGACCCCGGCTGCGGCAGGGGTGGTCCCGTTCAAACGCGGCGCACAGTCCACCTCAAAGCAGGTCGGCCAGATCCCGGCGAACTACAGCCAGGGGTCGGGCACGATCGTCAGCGCTCCGGCGGCGTACAAAGCGACTGAAGCCGCGCTCGCCGCTTACCCCGGAGGCGTCGTGGACCGTGTCGTGAAGCTGAGCAACGGCGAGTACGAGGTCCACAACATCGGCGTGAACTGGCCGCACCACATCTTCGTCAGCAGGGCCTTCAAGGTCCTAGGAGCCAACTAGGCGCGGCGGCTGGACCCGTCTGAGTGGCTAGGGCCCCGTCGCCAGCGTCCACAGGATGTTGACGCGGTAGATCTCTTCGTTTTTGAGTGCCCTCAACGTCGTGGGGACGGCCAGCGCGAGACTCGTCGCCGAGAAGCCCGTCGTGGTCCAGGTGGATTCGCCGGCGCCGCCGACAGCCGCTGTGGCGATCTTCACGGCGCTCGCCGCGTCGACTTTGCACCCCGCCGAGCACGAGAGCGTGGGGGCAGTTCCGGTGCCGGTGAATTTGGCGCCGGTGCTGTTGAGAATCAGAGAGTTGGCCGCCATTTTCTGGCCCCCGGCGACGTAGCCTTCGGCATCGGCTCCGCATATCGCTTTCGGGCAGTACTGGGCGAACACTGCGCTCTTGCCGGTGCCGGACTGCCCGGCGACCGTGATGTTCCATCCCGATTTGGTGCCCCTCGTGTCGATGACGGAGAAGTTCGTCATCGTCGTGTTGACGGTCTGTGATTTGCCGTTGAGGGTCGCGGCGGTCAGGGTGGGCAGTTTGGGAAGCGTGCCGAATTCGAACGCAGCGTGTGCGGCTTCGGCGGCGAAGCAAAGTCCGCAGGCACTCGCGATCAGGCAGGCTGCTGTCGAGCGCACCGTGTCGTCATCGCCTCCCCGGCGCGTGCCGACCTCGGCACATGTTCACGGCAGTATCGGCTTCCGCGACCCTCGGGAACGGCGGCGAAGCAGGAGGGCCGTGGTGAACAGGCCGTAGAGAATCGCGGCCACGATTCCGGCGATCTTCCACCACGCGGTCCCGCCGCTTTCGGCCGGAGGCCCACCGTACTGCTGCTGCGCGACCGCTGCGCGATGACCGAAGGTAACCGCCGTGTTGAGCCGTGCGATGCCGCCCGGGTACCGCATCCAGGCGGAGATCTTGTATCGCGCCCCCTGAGACGGCGCCTCGCGAAACGCGTTCACGGGGTAGGCGATGGCCGTATGGGCGACGAACGTTCCCGGTTCGATCGTTTGCGAGACGACGGTGTGGCCACGGCGCGTAACACGTACCTGACCGTGCACTCCCTGAAGAATCGCGTTGCCGCTGTTTCGCGCCTTCAGCACGAATGTCAGACCGGCAGGTTCGCGCCGGAGCGTCGCTCCGGTGAACCGGATGAGCGCGTGGCGTGGCCCCGGCACGGAGACCTCTGCGCCGATCACGTAGCGCGATGCGCTGGCTATCGACGCGGACCCTCGCTTGACGGTCTGGGAGCGCTGATCGAGCGCTTCGACGCTGACACCGCTCAGGTAGTCCCCTGGTTTTGCACCGCTGGGGACGAGGACCGCCACGGGCAGCACGAGGCTCGAGCGCGGCATGAGCGTCGCCGTGCGCCTGCCGAGGCGCAGCCAGAGGGCTGATCCATGAGGACGCGAGCCGGGCGGGGCGTAGGACGAACCCAGCGTGCCGAGTGTTCCTCCGTCGACTGGAGCGATGACGACTCGCATCGGCTTGGCGGTCGGGTTGCGCAACTCGACCGTGCCGACCTGGGCGGCAGAGCCTGGTCGGGCCGTCAGCTTGAAGTAGCTGAGCCCGGACTGGGAGGAGGTGTGCGGCATGACGACCAGGCCGGACGGTGGCGCCGCCTGCGCGAGCGGGGCCGCGTACGAGAGCGATCCGACGGCCAGGACGATGAGGAGAAAACGGTTGGCGGCGCCCGGCGGCCGTAGCCGGTTGGGCGGGATCCGTCTGGGCAAAAACGGCATACGCTCGGCTTTCAGCGGCCGCTGCTCGTTTCCTGCCCCCGACGCCACGCCTACGGGCCGGTGCTCAGCGTCCACAGCAGGTTCAACCGGTAGACCTCACCGTTGGTGAGCGCTTTCAGGGTGGAGGGGGTCGCGAGCGCGAGGCTCGTCGCGCTGAGCCCGGTCGTCAGCCACGTGCCCATCCCCGCACCGGCAGCGGCGGAGGCGATCTTCACAGCGGTTGCGCTGTCCACATTGCAGGCAGCTGCGCACTGGAGCGTCGGCGCTGTGCCGGTGGTCCCGCTCTGCGCGGCGAGACTCGCCCCGGTGCTGTTCAGCGTGAGTGAGTTGGCGGCTAGCGTCGCGCCGCCCGTCACGTACCCTTCCGGGTCGATTCCACAGGTCGCGGTGGGGCAGTACTGCTTGAAGACGGCGCTTTTGCCGGCGCCCGACTGCCCTGCAACGGTGGTGTTCCAGCCTGACCCGCTGCCAGTGGCGTCGGCCACGCCGAAGTTCGTCATCGTCGTGTTCGTCGTCTGGGCCGAGCCGTTCAGCGTGATCGCGTTGAGCGTGGGCATCGCCGGCGTCGTCGAGAACGACAGGGAGCCCGCCGTCACCGAGAACTGTGTTTTGTCTTCCGCCGTTGCCGCGGCGGCGAGTGCCGGCGCGAGGCATCCGAAGGCCCCGACCGAGACGACCAAGGCAGTCAGCCGCAGGATCAGGCTGCGGAGTTCTGGTCGGGGCGCGGGGAGGCGCCGTGAGCGTCTGATGGAGGGCATAGTCGGTTTGCAGTCAGGTGGACCGGCTAGTCTCGCCTACCACAGATGAGGTAGCCCGTCTGCCGTAGCTTCGTATCGACCGCCGCCGAGACAAGATCGAGAGCCAAATCGTGCCTGCTTCGGAAACCAGAAGTTCCATGAGACGGCCGGGTGATCCCTCATGACGTCAGCCTCCGGGCCGGTGCGGTCTCCCGACGTCGCCGAGCTCGAGACGCTCCTGGCATGCGCGACCGACGGCAGCTTTGCGGCGGCGGCGATTCCGCTCGGGATCAGTCGCCCGGCCGTCGCCAAGCGAATCAGGAACCTCGAGGCCCTTGCCGGCCGCCCGCTCGTGGTCCGGGGCGGACGGGGAGTGCATCTGACCGACTCTGGAGCGGCGCTGCTTGCCGGCGCGCGACGGATGCTCGAAGAGCGTGACGCTCTCGTCGGTGTGCTCACGCAGATCCGCGGTGGCGCCCCGTCTCCGATCGCCGGCCTCCGCGAGCTCATCGGGCAGTCGGCCACGGCGTCGCGGGCAGGACACCTGGCCGAGACGCGGCTGGCGGAGACCGAGCTAGTGCTGGGCTTCGTCCTGCGAGAGAGCGCCACGGGAGTCGCGATCTCCCAAATCGATACCGGGATGATTCATGAGGTCAACGGTGCGTTGTGCCGCTTCACCGGGCGTTCACGCACGGAGCTCGTCGGCAAGACCGCGATGGATACCGCTACGTGGCATGACGTGACCGACCGCGATCGCCTGATCGATGAGCTACGCAGCACCGGAGGCGTGGACCGAGCCCTGGTGAGGGTGAGCCGGCCCGACGGAACGACGCGTTTCGGTGAGGTCAGCGCACAGCCGGTCTCCCTCGCTGGAACCCGGCAGATGCTGTGCACGGTCGACGACGTCACCGAGCAGCACGTCCTCAATGCGGAGCAAGGCGGAAGCCTCATCGCCTATCGCGCGATGACCCGTCTGGCCGCGGACCTCTTTGCCGGTCGCCCGGCTCCGGAGAGCATCGAGCGGATCCTTCCCGACCTTCGTCTGAGCGGCGGGTTCACGACGGCGCTCCTGTGGAACCCGAGCGCCTTGGCTCCGACGATCGTCGATGGAGATCCTCCGCCGCCGGGACTCGACGGCGAACTATCACGCGCCGAGCAGCTTCCGGGCGGCGTCGTGATGCGTCTCGACGCCACCCATCTCCCGGCCGGGATCGCGATGGGGTGGGCGCTTCCGCTCGCCCACGCTGACTGCATCGTCGTCCTGCTCTCCTCCGCGGCGCCGACGGTATCGGCACAGTCTCTGATCGTCGACGCGCTCACGGATCTCGCGAACCTCGAGCGCACGGCCGGTGAGGTAGAGGTGCGAATCCACGACGCTCGGAGCTGAGTTTCGGACGGCGTGCGCCGTCACGTCGAGTGATCGTGACGGACGACTCGAAGGACGTCACCACCGGCCACTACGCTTGGCGCGTGCTGGCCGCGATCCTCGCGCGCGTTCTGTCCAGAGTCGTGGCCGCGATCACAGAACCTCCGGACGGCCGCAAGCCGATCGCAGCGCTGCAACGAGTGCTTGCCCTGCTGGTCTTGATAACGCTGCTGTGCCTGCTTCCGCTCCGCCTCTCGCCGCATTCGGCGCGAGTCGTCACGGCGCTGGTCCTCGCGCTCGTCGCCGTGTCGCTGCTCACCACGGCAACAGCGTTCTGGCGGCTGCTGGTGCGCTTCGTCGAGGGAGGCCGGGTGCGGGTGGGTGGCTACCAGGTGGACGTCCCGAACCTCGGCCGCCAGGTGCGCGCGTTCGAGGGCATCATGGCGCTGATGCGCCGAACCGGGCTGGCGCTTCCGGCGCTGCTGTTCTTCTGTCTTTGGGCCGTCGCCTACCTGTTCATCTGGGCTCACGACCCGGCGGCGTGTCCGGCGGATCCAGGCCGCGCCTGTGCAGGCGCGTTCCTCGGCGCCGGCGCCCACCCCACGTTCGGCGACTTTCTCTACTACTCGGTCAACATGGCGTTCGCCAACCCCGCGCCGGACCTGATCGCCCACACACGCCTCGCCCACACGGCGGCGACGATCGAGGTGCTGTCGGGCGTGGGCCTCGTCACGCTCTACGCCGGGGCGTTCTTCGGATTGGGCGCGGCGCAGGCAACGCCACCCGACCGGCACGTCTCGGCCGGGCCGGCCGTGGCGCCGAGGCCGGCTGACCGCGGCTGAGGGCGCACTGCGCTCCTTCTAGATATCGGGGCGCCGAGATTCGAACTCGGGACCTCACCGACCCGAACGGTGCGCGCTACCAGGCTGCGCCACGCCCCGATGATTGGGGGCAGTATCACACACCGGGCGCGGCGCCAGGACGCTCGGCGCGCGCGCCCGCGGGCCGAGCGTGCCGCGCCACAGGACGCTCGGCGAGCACGAGCGGCGCGTCGGTGCCCGGGCGGGCAGGGTATGGTCGCCGCGTGCCCACGCCGATCTCAGAGATCCTCGCCGAGGCCGACCGGGTGCTGCAGCCCGGGCGCTTCGAGGACCACTGCCTGAACGGCCTGCAGGTCCCCGGCCCGGCCGAGGCGCAGAGGATCGCGACGGGCGTGTCTGCGGGGGCGGAGCTCTTCGAGCGCGCAGCATCCGAGGGCGCTCAGTTGCTGCTCGTCCATCACGGCCTCTTCTGGGGGTCGGGCGTGCGGGCGATCGACACGACGCTGAAGGTGCGGCTGGAGACGCTGTTCTCGGCCGGCATCGCCCTCGCCGCCTACCACCTTCCCCTCGACGCCCACGCGGATCTCGGCAACAACGCGTTGCTCGGCCGCGCCCTGGGCGCCGAGCGACTCGAGCCGTTCGGCTCGCACCGCGGCGCGACGATCGGTTTCCTGGCGCGGTTGCCCGGCGGCGGGTTGGCCGTCGCCGAGCTCCTGAGCCGCGTCACCGATCTCACCGATCGCGAGCCGCTGGTCTTGGGCGACGGACCTGAGATCGTGTCGCGTCTTGCGATCGTCTCGGGCGCCGGCTCGGACTACGTCACCGAGGCGGCCGAAGCGGGCGCCCAGGCGCTGCTGACGGGTGAGCCATCCGAGCGGGTAACGACGACCGCGCGCGAGCTCGGCGTCCACGTGATCGCCGCCGGCCACTACGCGACGGAGACACTCGGCATCAAGCGCCTCGGCAAGCATCTGTCTGAGCGCTTCGGCCTCGAGCACGTCTTCGTCGACGTGCCCAACCCCGTCTGAGCGCCGCGCCGGCGCGCACCCGTCCGCGTCGCGACCCGCCGCGGCTGCCGGCGCCCCGCGAACCCCTAGCCAACCAGCCAAACGTAGGCCGCCAGCGTCTAACATCAAGACACCATTTTCAGGAGAGCGAGAGGGGACTAGCAATGGAGGCGGCAGCGACTAGCACGGGGTCGAAGACGATCGCCGGCCTGATCCCCCGGGCAGCCGCCGAGTTCGGCGATCGCGTCGCGATCCGCTACAAGCGCGACGACGCCTGGCACGACGTCAACTACGCAGAGCTCGGCGAGGTCGTGCAGGAGATAGCGCTCGGCCTGATCGAGCTCGGCGTGCAGCCGGGCGAGCGGCTGTGCATCCTCGGCAACACCCGCCCGGAGTGGACCTACGCCGACATGGCGGCCACCTCCGCCGGCGCGGTCGTCGTGCCGATCTACCAGACGAACTCGCCCGAGGAGTGCCTTTGGGTCATCTCCGACTCGGGCGCCACGGCGATCGTCGTCGAGGACGAGACCCAGCTCGCCAAGATCGTCGAGATCCGCGAGCAGGTCCCCGATCTGCGCACCGTGATCATCATCGACCCGCCCGCCGGCGCCGCCGGCAACGGCAACGGGTCGGCCCCGGCTGCGCTTGCGCTCGATGCGATTCCGCTCGACGAGGTCCGCCGCCGCGGGAGGGGCAAGCCGGCCGATGAGCTCGAAGCGCGCCGCGCGGCCGTCAAGGGCGAGGACCCGTTCACGTTCATCTACACCTCGGGCACGACCGGCCCCCCGAAGGGGTGCGTGCTCACCCACGGCAACTACAGCGCGATCATCGACATGGTCGGTGAGGCCGGAGAGATCCAGGGCGACGAGGTCATCTACCTGTACCTCCCCCTCGCCCACTCCTTCGCCCTGCTGATCCAGCTCGCCGTGTTCGACCTCGGCGGCACGCTCGCCTACTTCGGCGGCGACACGAAGAACATCCTGCCGGAGCTGCTCGAGGTCAAGCCGACGTACCTGCCGTCGGTGCCGCGCGTGTTCGAGAAGATCTACACGCTCGCCCACGGCGCGATCCAGGCGATGGAGCCCGAGGAGCGCAAGCGCGCCGAGGACGCGATCGCGCTGGGCGTGAAGGTCCGCGACATGATGAATCGCGGCGAAGAGGTGCCGCAGGACATGCAGAAGGCCTTCGACGAAGCAGACGAGCGCTTCTTCGCGAACGTCCGGGCGATCTTCGGCGGGCGCGTGCGCCACGCGACCAGCGGCGCGGCGCCGATCGCCAAAGAGATCCTCGAATTCTTCTGGGCGTGCGGCGTACCGGTGCTCGAGGGCTACGGGATGACCGAGACGGCCACGGCGGCGACGACCTCCACGGTTGCCGACCACCGCTTCGGCACCGTCGGGCGCGCGCTCCCGGGAGTCGAGCTGCGGATCGCCGAGGACGGCGAGATCCTCGTCAAGGGCCCGAACATCTTCAACGGCTACCACAACCAGGCCTCGACGAGCTTCGGGGCAGTCGAGGACGGCTGGCTGCACACGGGTGACCTCGGCTCACTCGACGAGGACGGCTACCTGTCGATCACGGGCCGCAAGAAGGACATCATCATCACGGCCGGCGGCAAGAACCTGACGCCGGCGAACATCGAGAACGATCTCAAGCAGAGCCGCTGGATCTCGCAGGCCGTGATGCACGGCGACGCGCGGCCCTTCCCGGTCGTGCTGATCACGCTCGACGAGGAAGAGATCCCGATCTTCGCCCGCGAGCGCGACCTGCCCGAGGACGTGGCGACGCTCTGCAAGGAGCCGGCCGTGCTCGAGCTGATCCAGGCCGAGGTCGACAGGGCGAACGCGAAATACGCCCAGGTCGAGCAGGTCAAGAAGTTCTGCATCCTCGACCACGACCTCTCGCAGGCCACCGGCGAGCTGACGCCGACGCTGAAGGTCAAGCGCAACGTCGTCAACGAGAAGTACTCCGAGATGTTCGACGCCCTCTACGCGGGCTGAACGCCTCCCGCGTGCACGGAGCGCACCGCACAACATGAAAACGGACCCAACTGAAACCGGCGGCCTGTTCGTCGGGCGCCGGCCCGGCACGGCGCCGGTCCACTACCGCGACACGCCCGAGCGCGGCGGCGACCTGCGCCAGCGCGTCGACGGCTCGCTGGCAGGCGGGCTGCTCGCCGGGATGATCTTCGTGAGCCTGCTCTGCTGGGGCCCGATCCCGGTCGCCTGCCTGTGGATCGGCTCGGAGATCAACTACGTGACCGGCAGCGTCGGCTTCGGCATCCTCAGCGCCTTCGGCGCCCTGTTCGCGCTGCTGTTCGGCGCGCTCGCGCTGCTGAAGCGGATGGACAACGCCTGGATCCTCGTGCGCCGCGCCGCCGGCCATGACCAGCGCAACGGCTGCATGGGCAAGATCTTCGGGACGACGGCGATCGTCTGCGCGGTCGTCTTCGCGTTCTGGTTCCTCGTCATCCACGGCCCCGGCTCGAGCGTGGTCTCGGGCGGGTCCGGCGTGGGGTGATCACTCCGGACCGGCGCAGTCGGCCGAGGCGCGCTGTGCTCGCTGGTCGCTGCTAGAACGAGGCCATATGGGCCTGCTCGACTACTACAAGCAGTTTGAGGGGATGTCCGAGGAGGAGGTCAACGTCGAGCTGCGCGAGGAGGCCGCCGAGCGCCGCCGAAAAGCGCTGACTCGCGTCGATACGCTCGACCTCTCCCACACGACCTGGCCCGAGCTGCCCCACCCGCGCATCGTCAACGCGCTCACGTTCGTCGCCCGCCGCGGCCTTCACCAGTACCCGCACCTGCGCGGCACGGAGCTTCGCAACCGGCTCGCCGAGCGCCACGACGTCGAGCCGGAGCGGCTCGTGCTCGGCAACGGCGCAGCAGAGCTGCTCAGCGCGGCGACGCGCGCGCTGATCTCCCCGGGTCAGCAGCTGCTGACGCGCTGGCCGTCCTACCCGCTCTACCCGCTGATGGCGCGCCGCGCCCACGGCCAGGCGGTGCGCGTGGAAGGCGGCGTCGACGAGCTGCTCGCAGCCGCCCGCAGCACGGACGTCCGCGCGATCGCCCTGGCCAGCCCGGACGACCCGACCGGCGAGCTGCTCGCGACCGGCGAGCTCGAGCGCCTGCTCTCTGGCCTGCCGGATGGCGTCGCCGTGCTGCTCGACGAGGCGCTCGTGGACTTCTCGGACGCGCAGCCCGTGAACAGCTCGCTGGCGCTGCTCGAGAGGTATCCGCGGCTGCTCGTGTTCCGCACGTTCTCGAAGGCCTGGGGGTTGGCGGGCCTGCGCATCGGCTACGTCGTCGGCGGCCCCGGCTCGGGCGAGCTTCTGGCCGAGCTCGAGCCCGACCTGGGCGTCTCGGAGCTCTCACAGGCCGGCGCGCTCGAGGCGCTGCGCACCTGCGAGGACATCTACGAGCAGCGCGTCGCGACGATCCGCCAGGAGCGCCCGCGCGTGGCGGCCGGGCTGCGCGAGACCGGCTTCGACGTCTCAGACAGCCAGGCCAACTTCGTGTGGGCCGCGCACCCCGGCCTGCCGGGGTCAGAGCTCGCCGCTCGCCTGGCCCAGACGGGGATCCTCGTCGCTGCCGGCGACGCGCTCGGCGAGCCGCAGCACGTGCGCATCGCGCTGCGCTCGCAGCGCGCGAGCGAGCGCCTGCTCGACGCGGTCAGGAAATCGATCTAAGAAGGAGGATGAAGGATGCTGCGGGAGCGCGCTCGCGACACCGCGCGCGCTTGGCGCCGGTGAGGCTCAGCCCGAGCCGGCCTGGCGCAGCAGCGCGCCGGTCGTGCCCTCGAGGATCTTGCGCCACCCGCTGACCTCCTCGGTCTCCTCGTCGAAGTGGGCGACGACCTGGCGGACGCGCTTGGCGGAGATGTCCAGGCCGTGGCGCTCGGCGACGTCCCGGTAGCGGTCGTATTCGCCGGCCAGCTGCCTCGTGACCGACTCGAAGCCGTGGCGGGCGATCTCCACCCGTGACTTGAAGCTCATGATCGACGTCTGGAACATCAGCTCGTCGGTCGGCTCCGGCTCGATCAGGACGATGTCGACGCCCGGGTAGCGCGCCTCCCAGCCCTTTGCCAGTTCGTGCAGGCGCTGGTGGGCGACGAGCTTGAAGACCTGGTAGCCGATCTGCGCGAAGCCCATGTCCGAGACGCGCCGCGGGCGCTTGCCCCGCAGCGTGCTGACGGTGCTCGCGAAGTCGTTGACGAAGGGGACGATCGGGTTGATCACGATCACGAGCTTCGCGCCGGCCTCGACGGCGAGGTCCAGGTTCGTCGTGGAGACGATGCCGCCGTCGATCAGCTCGCGGCCGCCGATTTCGACGGGCGAGTAGACCATCGGCAGCGCGCCGGACGCTCGCACGGCGGTCGAGATCGGAACATCGTCCATGCCGTCGACGCCGAACACGACGCGCTCGCACGTGTCGAGGTCGGTGGCGGTCAGGTAGAGCTCGCAGTCGAGCTTGCGGAAGTCGTCGCTGCGGCCGGGTTCGTCGAGCACCTCGCTCAGGTAGCTCTCGATCCCGGCTCCGGTGTAGAGGCCGGACGGCAGCACATCGGCGATCCCGAGCGCCAGGTCCATCGCCGAGACGCCGCCGCGCGTCGAGGCGAACTGCTTCAGGGCCAACAGGGTTTTCAGCGGCAGCGTCGCGCCCTTGCGGGCGAACTCGAGCACGTTCGGCCGCAGCAGGTCGCCGAGGTTGATGTCTTTGAAGGGCGCCTTGCCGCCCTTGCGGGTGACTACGCGCATCATCTCCTCGGGCGTCACGCCGTTGGCGCACAGCGCAGCGATGAAGGAGCCGGCAGAGGTGCCGACGTAGACGTCGAAGTTGTTGACCGTGCTGTTGACCGCCAGCAGGTCGAGGGCACGCAGCGCACCGATCTCATAGACGCCGCCGGTGACCCCGCCGCCGCCGAGCACGAGCGCGGTCTTGTCCCGGCGCGGGCGCCGCCGCCGGTCGGTCGAGGCGGGCTGTCCGACGCCACGCGCCGCGATACGGCGCTCTCGCGCCGCTCGGGCTTTGCCTGTGGCCGCCGCCCTCTTCAGCTTCGGTTCCAGCTTGACAACCTTGCCCATCGCCAACATTCTACGGGCGAGTGCCCCTGAACAGCTGTGCGAAGCGGTGGATTCCGCTGGTCGGGATCCTGCTCCTGGCGCTTGCCCTCGCCCCGGCGGCGGGCGCTGCCGGCGGCCTGGGCGCTCTGCAGGCCGACCTCCGCACGCAACTGGCGCTGGCGGGGCCCCACGACGGCGCCTACGTCTACGACGTGACGGCCAAGAAGGCGCTGTTCGCCGAACGCGCCACGACGACACGCCCGCCGGCGTCCGTGGAGAAGCTCTACACGGCGACGGCCGCCCTCGCCCAGCTGGGGCCGGCTGCGCGCCTGACGACGAGCATCTACGGCGTCGGGCATCTGGGCCCCGGCGGATTGTGGGAAGGGAGCCTGTATCTGCGCGGCGGCGGCGACCCGACGTTCGGCAGCAGCGCCTTCATCGCCAGGCACTACGGCGGGGTCGGCGCGAGCGTGGCGTCGCTGGTCACTCAGATCGTCAAAACGCAGGGAATCCACCACGTCACCGGTTCGATCAACGGCGATGAGACCTTCTTCGACGCCCGCCGGGGCGAGCCCTCCAGCAACTACGGTCCCGACCCTTTCCTCGAAGGGACGCTCAGCGGCGTTGCGTTCAACCGCGGCGCGACGGGCGCGATCCACGGCGGACGCGCCACGGCGGCGTACGCCGCCCGGGCACTCTGGGGAGCGCTGAAAGGAGGCGGCGTCAGCATCCGCGGCGCGAGCGGCACCGGCGCCACTCCGGCCGGCGCGGTGCTGCTCGCGCAGGTGCAGTCACCGACGGTGGCGCAGCTGCTGGGCCTGATGCTGCCGCCGTCAGACAACTTCTTCGCAGAGACGCTCGTCAAGGACCTGGGGGCGCTCTACGGCGGCGCCGGCACGACGGCCGCGGGCGCAGCCGTGATCGAAAAGGCGATCTCGTCGGTGTTCGCGATCCACCCGCGCATCGTCGACGGCTCGGGGCTCTCGCGCGGGGATCGCACCTCTCCGTATGAGGTCGTCGATCTGCTCGCCGGGCTGGCGGGAACCCCCACCGGGCAGGTCGTGCGCGAACACCTGGCCGTCGTCGGCCATACGGGAACGCTTGAAAAACGCATGCGGCGCACGGCGGCATCGGGCCGCTGCCAAGGCAAGACGGGCACCCTGGCGGGCGCCTCGAACCTCGTCGGCTACTGCCAGGCCGCCGGTGGGCACCTGCTGGCGTTCGCGATCTTCAACGACGCGATCGCCACGGAAGCCGCCCATGTCTTCCAGGACCACATGACGATCACGATCGCCAACTCGCGGATCAGCTCAGCGGAAATCGCCCGGGCGAAGGGCGCCTGAGCGCTCTAGCCGAGCGCGTACACAGCAGAGACGTTCGCTGTGAGGTTGCAGCGGGCGGACGCGGCCTTGTGTGCCGTGTGGCGCTTGCGCTTCACCTTCGGCCGGTGTGAGACGGTCGGAGCCGATGTTCCCTTCACCGACGCGCCCAGCGGGGCGGCTGCGGCGATGGGCGCGCGCCCATAGCCGAAGTCCGGCTGTTCGCCTTCGTAGCCGCTGTAGTTCGGGCCTTCGACGCCGGTGCATTCGATGTAGCCGCCATCCTCGACGAGGCTCCCCACGGCCCCGAGCGGAGCGCCGGACTTCTCCGCGAGGAACGCCGCCTTCGCCTGGGCGTCGGTCAACGCCTTGGCCATGCCTTCGCGATAGACGCCCGTAGCCTGCGCAGCGGTGTCGGCGATGCCGATCGGCACCGTCCCGACGCCCTCGACGCTGAGGGAACGTGCGGCGGTCGAGCCGGCAGGGCCTTCACCGGAGGCCACGCCGAGCATTCCGAGCGCGATCGCCGCCGCGGCCCCGGTGAGGAGCAGGGCCAGCACGGCTCTGCGCCGAGCGCTCATGCCATGAGACTACCCCCACCGACGGCACAGATGAGCTTCTTTGGCCGGATGCGCAGCTCTCTGGCGCCCCGGCGGCTCTATCCCTCGAGGAGCTTGCGCAGGGCGGCTTCGTCGAGCACGTTCACGCCGAGCCGCTCGGCCTTCTCGAGCTTGGAGCCTGGGCTCTCGCCGGCGACGAGGTAGTCGGTCTTCTTCGATACCGATCCGGTCACGCGCCCGCCGGCCGCGGAGATCCGCTCGGTGGCCTGTTCGCGCGACCACTCGGGCAGCGAGCCGGTCAGCACGAGCGTCATGCCGGCGAGCGGCCCCTGCGACGGGGGCGGCCCCTCTTCGTGGAAGCGCAGGCCCTGGCCGCGGAGGTCCTCGATCAGGCTGCGCATCCGCTCGTCTGCCAGCTGCGCGCGGATCGAGGAGGCCATCTTCTCTCCCACACCGGGGATCTGCTCGATCTGCTCCTCGCCGGCCGCCAGCAGCGCGTCGATGTCGCGGAACCCCTGGGCGAGGTTGCGCCCGGTCACCTCCCCCACCTCCTCGATGCCGAGCGCGAACAGCACGCGTCCGAACGGGCGCTCCTTGGAGCCCTCGATCGCAGCCAGCAGATTGCGCGCAGAGATCTCGCCGAAGCCCTCGAGCTCGACGAGCTGCTCCTCGGTGAGACGGTAGAAGTCGCCGGCGGTGCGCACCAGGCCGAGCTCCTGCAGCATCGCCACCTGCTTCTCGCCGAGCCCGTCGATGTCCATCGCGCCGCGCGATACGAAGTGCTTGAGCAGCTGCCAGGCCCGCGCCGGGCAGTCGCGGTTGGGGCACTTCGTGAAGATGCTGTCGGGGGGCTTGACGGTCGGCGTGTTGCAGAACGGGCATCGCGCCGGCGGCCCCGGGATCGGCGGGCGGTTCTCGTGCTCTGCGACATGCGGGGCCGGCGAGACGACCTGGGGGATCACGTCGCCGGCGCGCACGACGATCACGTCCTCGCCGGCGCGGATGTCCTTGCGGACGATGTCCTCCTCGTTGTGAAGCGTCGCCATGCGGATCGTCACGCCGCCGACTTCCACGGGCGAGAGCACGGCGTAGGGGCGCATGTCGCCGAACTTGCCGACGTTCCACATCACCTTCTCGAGCTGCGTCACAGCGGTCGTCGGCGGAAACTTCCACGCGACCGCCCAGCGCGGATCGCGCCCGACCGAGCCGAGCCGGCGCTGCAGCGCCAGGTCGTCGACCTTCACGACGGCGCCGTCGATCTCGAAGTCGAGCTCGCCGCGACGGCGCTCCCAATCCAGGCACTGCGCGATCACGGCATCCTCGTCTTCGAGCACCGCGACGCCGCTGTTGACGCGGAAGCCGTGGTCGCGCAACCATTGCAGCCCTTCCGAGTGAGCCTTGAAGCTCAGCCCGTCGGTGACGCCGACCTGGTAGCACCAGATCGAGAGCGGCCGCTTGGCGGCGTCGGCCGGGTCGAGCTGGCGGACCGTGCCGGCGGCCGAGTTGCGCGGGTTCATGAACGTCGATTGGCCGGCTTCGGCGCGGCGCTCGTTCAGCGCGGTGAAGTCGCGCAGCGACATGTAGACCTCGCCGCGCACCTCGACGAGCGGCGGAGCGTCGCGGATCCGCAGTGGGATCGCGCCGATCGTGCGCAGGTTGTGCGTGACGTCCTCACCGATCTCGCCGTTGCCGCGGGTCGCGCCGCGCTCGAGCACGCCGTCCCTGTACAGCAGGCTGATCGCCAGGCCGTCGATCTTCGGCTCGACGACGTAGTCGAAGCGGGGCTGCTCGATCCCCTCGCGGGCGAGGTGGTTGCGCATGCGCTCAACCCAGGCGCGCAGCTCCTCGGCGGAGCGCACGTTGCCGAGCGACAGCATCGGCTCGAGGTGCGTGACTTTCTCGAGCTTGCCGACCGGCTCGCCGCCGACGCGCCGCGTCGGCGAGTCGGCACTGGCCAGCGCCGGATGATCGCGCTCGATCTCGCGCAGCTCGTCGAGCAGGCGGTCGTAGGCGTCGTCGCCGATCTCCGGATCGTCGAGGACGTAGTAGCGGTGGGAGTGGTGTTCGAGCTGCTCGCGCAGCTCGGCGGCGCGCTTGGCGATCTTCGCGGGCGGCTTCCTCGCCGCCGAGGAGGTCGACTCCGCTGCGCTCACGACGCCGGGTCGGGGGCCGGCCGATCTCCGATCGGTTGCTCCAGCAGGCTTTCGAGGTCGAAGCGGCGCAGCGCCTCGAGGCTCGCGTGGTCGGTGAGGTCGAAGTGGATCGGCGTGACTGCGATGCGCCCGGCGTGGACGGCCGCCAGGTCGGTACCCGGCTCGTCGTGGAATCCCGGGTAGGCGCCGTAGATCCAGTAGCGGCGGCGGTTCTCCTCCTCCGTCTCGAGCTTCAGCTCATCGCGATAGATGCGCTTGCCGAGGCTCGCCACCTCGACGCCGTCGGGCTGCCCGGCAGGGACGTTGACGTTGAGCAGCGTCCGCGCCGGCAGCGGCACGTCCTCGATCCGCGCGACGAGCGCGGCGACGAACGCCGCTGCGACCTCGAAGCCGAAGCCGCCGTCGAAGGTGTAGTCGAGGTTGCGGGCCCCGGACTGCTGGGAGACGGCGATCGCCGGCAGGTTCAGCACGACGCCCTCGAGAGCTGCGGCGACGGTGCCCGAGTAGGTGATGTCGTCGCCGAGGTTGGCACCGTGGTTGATCCCCGCGACGACCAGCTCGGCTTCGAAGTCCTCGATCAGTCCGAGGCTCGCGAGGCGCACGCAGTCGACCGGCGTACCGTCGGTGGCGTAGCCGCTCGTGCCGTCCGCGAACGGCACCTCTTCGACCCACAGCGGGCGGCGCGTGGTGATCGACCGGGCCATCGCCGAGCGGTTGCCGTCAGGGGCGATCACAGCCAGGCGGACGCCGTCGAGAGCGACCAGCGCGCGACGCATCGCCTGCAGCCCGTCGGCTTCGATCCCGTCATCGTTCGTGAGGAGCACGTTCAGCATCTGCGCTCTCAGCATAGGGGGCGCCTCGGCCCCGGCGCGTGAACATATGCGCTCGCAGGCGAACCGCCAAGCGTCAGTAATCCACCCGGGCCAGCGCCAGCCCGTGCGCTGGCGCCGTGCGCCCGGCCTCCGCCCGCGTGCTCCCGTCGAGCAGCGCTTCGAACTGATCGAGCGGGGTCCAGCCGCGCGCTACTTCGAGCATCGTGCCGACGAGGACGCGGTTCATGTGGCGCAGGAACATGTCGGCCTCGATCCAGAACTCGAGGATGTCGCCGTCGGCGCGCCATTCGGCGCTGGCGACCTTGCAGTTGAACCACGTGTGCTCGGTCTCGCGCGGAGTGAACGCGGTGAAGTCGTGGCGCCCGAGGACGGCCGCCGCGCACGCGTCGAGCGCGTCTCGATCGACGGGGCCGGTCCACCAGTAGGAGCTGGTGCGCTCGAACACGCTGCGTGCCTGGCGCGCCAGCACGCGGTAGCAGTACGTGCGAGAACGAGCGTCGCGGCGGGCATCGAAGTCCACGGCAGCCGGTTCGGAGGCGAGCACGGAGACGTCGGCTCCGATCAGGCCGTTGATGCGCAGCGGATCGACGGCCTCGTGGGCGTAGCTCGCGACCTGCCCCCACGCATGGACTCCGCGGTCGGTGCGCCCGGCGACGGTCAGTGCCAATGGGCGCCCGTCGGTGCCGCTCGGCCCGAGGATCGTCTGCAGGGCGCGCTCGAGCTCGCCCTGGACGGTCCGCTCATCGGGCTGGCGCGCCCAGCCGGCGAAGCCGCTGCCGTCGTACTCGATCGTCAGCTTCGTCCTCATCGCCGCCGCAGCGAACGCCGCCGGACAGTCCGGCCGCGCTCAGACGAGCTCGATGAAGACCATTTCGGTCGCGTCGCCTGGACGCTGACCGATCTTCAGGATGCGCGTGTAGCCACCGGGGCGCTCGGCGTAACGGGGCGCAACCTCGGCGAACAGCTTGTGCACGGCGAACTTGTCCTGGGAGAGCGTCGAGAGCGCCTGCCTGCGGGCGTGCAGGTCACCGCGCTTGGCAAGCGTGATCAGTTTCTCGATCTCGGGCTTGACGGCCTTCGCCTTCGCCTGGGTCGTTTCGATCCGCTCGTGCTCGATGATCTCCTTCGAGAGGTTCATCAGCAGCGACTTGCGGTGCGCCGAGTCGCGGCTCAGCTTGTTTCGTGTCTTCTTATGGCGCATGAGGTCGGAAGTGTAATGCGGGTCGGGTGTGTGATGCTCGATCGCTTGGGCCGCCTGTTGGCGGCAGGGCGTGATCGATCATCACACCCCTCCCGACCGAGAACCGGCCGGGCGCCGCTGCAGGCTGTCGCGCTCGCGTCAGTCCGCGCGCAGGTTCAGCCCTCTGGCGTGGAGCGTTTCGATGACCTCGTCGATCGACTTTTTGCCGAAGTTCGGGATCGCGTTGAGCTCCGCCTCGGACTTCGAGATCAGGTCGCCGACGGTCTGGATGCCGGCGCGCTTCAGGCAGTTGTACGAGCGCACGCCGAGCTCGAGCTCCTCGATCAGGATCCCGTACTCCTCGCCCTGCAGCGCCGCCTGGGCGCCACCGCCGACGGCGAGGCCGTGGCCGTCGAGCTGGCCGCCGGGGGCCGCGCGCAGCTCCTGGATGCGGTCGGCGTCGGTGAAGATCGCAAGCTGGCTGATCAGCAGCTCGGCAGCCTCGCGCAGCGCTGCCTGCGGGTCGATGGAGCCATCCGTCTCGATGTCGAGCGTGAGCTTGTCGAAGTCCGTCTTCTGGCCGACACGCGCCTGCTCGACTGCATAGGCGACGCGCCGGACTGGCGAGAAGATCGAGTCGATCGGGATCACGCCGATCGGCTGGTCAGAGGACTTGTTCTCCTCAGCCGGCCGGTAGCCGCGGCCGCGACCGATCGTCATGTACAGCTCGAGCTTCGTTTTCTTCTCGAGCGTGGCGATGTGAAGGTCCGGGTTGAGGATCTCAACTCCGGCGGGCAGGTCGATGTCCTTCGCGGTGATCTCACCCGGGCCTGTTACGACCAGCGGCGCCTCGACCTCGCTGGCGTCCGAGTGCATCCGGCAGACGACTCCCTTGAGGTTCAAGACGATGTCGGTGACGTCCTCCTTGACGCCCGAGATCGTGGAGAACTCGTGAGCCACGCCCTCGATGCGCACGCTCGTGACGGCGGCGCCTGACAGCGATGAGAGCAGGACGCGCCGCAGCGAGTTTCCGAACGTGTAGCCGAAGCCGCGGTCGAGCGGCTCGATCGTGAACGTGCCGCGATTCTCCTCCACGGACTCGCTTGTGATCCGGGGGATTTGAAAGTCGAGCATGAGAGTCCTTACGTCGTTTTGGTGTCGTGCCGGCGTCGGGCGGACACCGGCCTACAAGCGCCGCCGCCCGGGGGGACGGAGGCGTCGAAAGTCGCTTCTACTTCGAGTACAGCTCGACGATGAGCTGCTCCTGCACCGGTGCGGCAACCTCGCGCCGCTCCGGCTTGCGCAGCACCTTGGCCGTCAGCGACTCGTGATCGGCCTGCAGCCACGCGGGGATCTGTCCTGTCAGCTCGGTGGCGTCCCTGACGACCTGCGTGGCCGGCGTGGTCGCCTTGATCGCGATCACGTCGCCCGGCCGCACCTGGTAGCTGGGGATGTTCACCCGCCGGCCGTTGACCGTCCAATGGCCGTGACGGATGAGCTGGCGCCCCTGGCGACGGGATGCCGCGAAGCCGAGACGCACGAGTACGTTGTCCAGCCGGCACTCGAGCAGCGCGAGCAGGTTCTCGCCCGTGATGCCCGGCTGCCGCGAAGCCTTCGCGTAGTAGCCGCGGAACTGCTTCTCCAGCACGCCGTAGTAGCGGCGGGCCTTCTGCTTCTCACGCAGCTGCACGCGGTACTCGCTCTGTTTGAGACGGCCACGGCCGTGCTCGCCCGGCGGGTAGGAGCGGCGCTCGACGCCGCACTTGTCCGTCAGGCAGCGCTCGCCCTTGAGGAACAGCTTCTGCCCCTCGCGGCGGCATTGCTTGCACTGCGGACCGGTGTCACGTGCCATCGCTCAGACCCTCCGCCGCTTGCGGGGGCGGCACCCGTTGTGGGCCTGCGGCGTGACGTCCTTGACGCCAGTCACCTCGAGGCCCGCGGCCTGCAGCGAGCGGATCGCCGTCTCACGGCCGGAGCCGGGGCCCTTGACATAAACCTCGACCTTCTGCAGACCCTGTTCGAGCCCCTTGCGCGCGGCCGCGTCGGCGGTCACCTGGGCGGCGAACGGCGTCGACTTGCGTGAGCCCTTGAAGCCTGCGCCACCGGCCGACTCCCAGGCGATCACGTTGCCGGTGGTGTCGGTCAGCGAGACGATCGTGTTGTTGAACGAGGTCTTGATGTGGGCCTGGCCGATCGGGATGTTCTTTTTCGGCTTGCGCCGTCCGCGAGCGCGTTTGGGAGCAGGAGGCATTACTTCTTTCCGGCTTTCTTCTTACCGGCGACCTGCATGCGCTTCGGCCCCTTGCGGGTGCGGGCGTTGGTCTTCGTCTTCTGACCGCGAACCGGCAGGCCGCGCCGGTGGCGCAGGCCGCGGTAGCAACCGATGTCCTGCAGCCGTTTGATGTCCTGCAGGCGCTCCCGCCGCAGGTCACCCTCGACGGTCAGGTTGTCGTCGATCGTGTCGCGGAGCTTGGCGACCTCGTCCTCGGTGAGATCACGGATGTAGGTGTCGGGGCTGATCCCGAGCTCGGCGAGGACCTTCGAGGAGGTCGACCGGCCGATGCCGTAGATGTAGGTCAGCCCGATTTCCGAGCGCTTGTTGAGGGGCAGGTTGACCCCTGCGATTCTCGCCATACGCGCCTAGCCTTGCCTCTGCTTGTGCCGCTTGTTCTGGCAGATCACGAGCACCACGCCGTGGCGGCGAATGATCTTGCATTTCTCGCACATCGGCTTCACCGACGGTCTTACCTTCATGATCCCTTCCAGGCGCTTGTGGTCCGTCGACCCGGCTCTGGCTGCCGTTGCGGCCGCCGCTACCGTGTCGTGGAATTGCCCTGGCGCAGGCCGAAAAGCTCGCGCCTGGGCAGGACTCCAGATGGTAGCAACTCCGTGGCTGCCTCCGTTGCCCGGTGACGCTGGGCAACGGAAGGCCCGCAGGGCAAGGCCTCCGCTGAGGCTCAGGCGCCGTGGGCGGCGAGCGCGCCGCCGTGACGCTGCTCGGCGGGCAGGTGCCAGGGGGTCAGGATCTGCGGCCCGTCGCCGGTGACGGCCAC
Source organism: Solirubrobacterales bacterium (assembly GCA_025963965.1). Classification (GTDB taxonomy): domain Bacteria; phylum Actinomycetota; class Thermoleophilia; order Solirubrobacterales; family Solirubrobacteraceae; genus Palsa-744. Next base: position 5,061 of record JAOPZS010000032.1, on the reverse strand, counting down.
GGTGAACTCGAAATGGGCCGCCGGCGAGCCGTCCTGGGAGTAGATCGCCCAGCCGTCGCCGCCGACGCGCACGCCGGGCTTGCCGGCGGTGGTCATCGGCTCGATCGCGAGCACCATCCCCTCCTCTAGCAGTGGCCCCTTGCCCGCCCTGCCGTAGTTCGGGACCTGCGGGTCCTCGTGCATGCTGCGTCCGACGCCATGCCCGACGAGCGAGCGCACGACGGACAGGCCGGCGGCCTCGGCGACCTGCTGCACGGCCGCGGAAAGATCGCCGATGCGGTTGCCTGGACGGCACTGGGCGACGCCGGCGTGAAGTGCCTCCTCGGTCGCCTCGAGCAGGTTGCGCGTCTGCGCGCCGATCTCCTCGACTCCGAACGTGCGGGCGGCGTCTGCGACCCATCCGTCGAGCGTCACGCCGACGTCGATCGAGACGATCTCGCCGCGGCTGAGGCGGTGCGGGCCGGGGATGCCGTGCACGATCATCGCGCCGGGCGAGGCGCAGATCGAGCCCGGGAAGCCGCGGTAGCCCTTGAACGTCGGCGTGGCTCCCTGCGAGCGGATGAAGCGCTCGGCGAGCTTGTCGAGCTCACCGGTCGTGATGCCGGGCCTGACGTTGCTCTCGATCAGATCGAGCGTCGCGGCGAGGATCCTGCCGGCGCTCGCCATCTTCGCGATCTCCTCTGGGGACTTCTTGATGATCACCCTGGGAGCTTAGCTGGGCGCGCTCACAGCTCCTCCTCGAGGCGAAGCGTCGCGACGGTCGCCCGGATGTGGTCGTGGACCTCGTCGGCAGAGCGCGTTCCGTCGAAGCGCCGCAGCAGCCCTGCGCGGTCGTAGTAGGCGATCAGCGGCTCGGTCTGGGAGTGGTAGACCTCCAGGCGCCTGCGGATCGTGTCCTCCTGGTCGTCGTCGCGCTGGACCAGCCGCGCCCCGTCCTGGTCGCAGACTCCCTCGTGCTTGGGCGGGTCGAAGTCGACGTGGTAGATGTGGCTGGCGTTCTTCACGCACGTGCGCCGGCCGGCCAGCCGCTGCACGACGACGTCGTCTGGGACGTCGATCAGCAGCGCGCCCGTCAAACGCCTGCCGCGCTCCTTCAGCGCCTTGGCGAGCGCCTCCGCCTGGGCTTCGTTGCGCGGGAAGCCGTCGAGCAGGAAGCCATCGGCGGCGTCCGGATCGCCGACCCGGCCGATGATCATGTCGATGATCACATCATCGGGGACGAGATCGCCCGCGTCCATGTAGCGCTTTGCTGCCCTGCCGAGCTCGGTCTCCTCGGCGACCTGGGCGCGCAGCATGTCGCCCGTGGAGATGTGGGCCAGGCCGAAGTCGTCTCGCAGGCGCTCGGCCTGCGTCCCCTTGCCGGCGCCCGGGGGACCTAGGAGGATCAGGTTCAACTCGGACAAGACCGAGGCAGACTATCCGCTCGCGCCGGGCGCATGCCCTCCGTTCGAGCGGATCGGCGCGCACGACTCCCGACGGCGCGCCGTGGCGCTACTTCAAGAAGCCCTCGTAGCTGCGCATCATCAGCTGCGCCTCGAGCTGCTTCATCGTTTCCAGCGCGACTCCGATCACGATCAGGATCGAGGTGCCGCCGAAGAAGAAGTTCTGGTGGGTGCGCGCGATCAGGACCGCCGGCAGCGCCGCGACAGCCGCCAGGAACAGGGCCCCGGGGAAGGTCAGTCGGGCGAGGATGCGATCGAGGAATTCCGCCGTCGGGCGGCCCGGCCTCACGCCGGGGATGAAGCCTCCGTACTTCTTCAGGTTGTCGGCCTGGTCGACGGGGTTGAACGTGACGGCCGTGTAGAAGTACGTGAAGACGATGATCAGCAGCGCCTCGCCGACGACGTAGTGCCAGCCGTTCGGCGTGAAGAAGTCAGATAGCTGCTGGCCCCAGTGGGTTTTGACGAGTTGCCCCACGGTCGGCGGGAAGGCCATCAGGCTCGCCGCGAAGATCACCGGGATGACGCCGGCCATGTTGACGCGCAGCGGCAGGTAGGTCTGCCCGCCCTCGGACATGCGCCGGCCGATCACGCGCTTGGCGTATTGCACCGGGATCCGGCGCTGGCCTTCCTGCACGAACACGATGCCCGCCACGACGGCCAGCACGAGGAAGGGCATCATCACCTTGAACACCTGGTCCTGACTGGTCCACCAGGACTGGATGCCGGAGGGAAGGCGGGCGACGATCGAGGCGAAGATCATCAGCGAGATGCCGTTGCCGATCCCTTTCTGGGTGATCAGCTCGCCGACCCACATCAGCAGCACGCAGCCGGCGGTCAGGCAGATCACGATCAGGAAGATGTGCGGCGCGTCGAACTTCTTGACGACCGATTCGCCTGCTTTGGCCTGCAGCGAGTGGAACAGGAAGACGTAGCCGATCGACTGCGCGAAGGCGAGCCCGACGGTCAGATACCGCGTGTACTGCGTGATCCGCGCCTGGCCGACCTCGCCTTCCTTGGCGAGCTTCTCCAAGGACGGGACCGCCACCTGCAGCAGCTGCAGGATGATCGAGGCGGTGATGTAGGGCATGATGCCCAGCGCGAAGATCGCGATGCGCGAGAGGCCGCCGCCTGAGAAGAGGTTGAGCAGGCCGAGGATGTTCGAGCCGCCGAACTGCTTCTGGATGTTGTTGACGGCCGTCAGGTTGACGCCCGGCACGGGCACATGCGAGCCGAACCTGTAGATCAGCAGCATCAGCGCCGTGAAGGCGATCTTCTTGCGGATGTCCGCGACCTGGAAGGCGTTGAGGATCGTCGAGAGCATGAATGTCTGGCCGCGAGTGCCCGGTGCTTGCGCCCGAGGCCTGCGGAGCGGCCGATTCTAGTCGATGGGCGAGCTCCTGGACCCCGGTCGGCAGGGGCGCCGCGGCCTCAGGCCTCGACGACTGTGCAGGTGCCGCCGGCGGCCTCGATGCGCTCGCGTGCGGTCGCGCTGAAGCCGTGGGCGTGAACGGTCATGGCCTTGGTGATCTCGCCCTTGGCGAGCACCTTGACGGGAATGTCCTTGCGCGTCGCCAGGCCGTTGGCCTTCATCAGCTCGACCGTCACATCGCTGCCCGCCTCGAAGCGCTCCTCGAGAGAGGCGATGTTGACCGGCTGGGTGTGCGTGCGGAACATCTCGAACGGCATCGACTTCTTCATGTGCGGGCCGCGCAGCTTTCGCATCCGCATGTGGATCGGCATCTGCCCGCCCTCGAAGGCTGCGCGCCGCTTGGAGCCCGAGCGTGAGCCGGCGCCCTTCTGTCCGCGGCCGGAGGTCTTGCCGGTACCGGAGCCTTCACCGCGGCCGATGCGCTTGCGCGGCCGGCGGCTGCCGGGGGACGGCGTCAGGTTGTGCAGGCCGATCCGATCGTTGCCGTTCTCGGAGGGGCTCACTTCTTCTCCTCAACCTCGACGAGGTGCCGGACGGCGTGCAGCATGCCGCGCGCCTGCTCGGTGTCGTTGACCTGGACCGTGTGGCCGATCCGCCGCAGCCCGAGCGAGCGCAGGGTATCGAGCTGTTTGCGGTTGGCGCCGTTCTTGGAGCGGCGCTGCGTGACCGTCAGGGCGCTCATCCGGCCGGCGCCTCCTCGGGAGCAGCGGCCTCGCTAGGCGCGGCGGCCTCGGGCGGCGTTCCCTCGGCGGCGGGCGCGTTGCCCGCCTCGACGGTGCCGTTCGCTGCTTTGTCACCGCCCAGGCCGAGGACCTGGTTGATCGTCAGGCCACGGAGCTGGCCGACCTCCTCGGGCGTGCGCAGGCCACGCAGGCCGGCGACTGTCGCCTTGACGAGGTTGATCGGGTTCTGCGTGCCGAGGCTCTTGGAAAGGATGTCGTGGATGCCGGCGAGCTCGAGCACGGCGCGGACGCCGCCGCCGGCGATCACGCCGGTTCCGGGCGAGGCGGGCTTCAAGAACACGCGGCCGGCGCCGAAGATGCCGGTCGTCTGGTGGGTGATCGTGCTGCCGTGCTTGGGGACCTTGAAGAGATCCTTCTTGGCGCGCTCGACACCCTTCTGGATGGCCAGCGGCACCTCGTTGGCCTTGCCGTAGCCGATGCCGACGACTTCTCGTTCGTCGCCGACGACGACGAGTGCCGTGAACGAGAAGCGCCGGCCGCCCTTGACGACCTTCGCGACGCGGTTGATCTCGACGACGCGCTCCTGGAGGTCCAGGCCGGCGGGGTTGACTGAGCGATCTGTGGTGACGGACATGAGAATGGGAGAGCGTAGCGGGCGCCGAGCGCTCAGACGGTCAGGCCCGCCTCGCGGATCGCCTCGGCGAACGTCTGCACGTGGCCGTGGTACTGGTAGCCGCCGCGGTCGAACACGGCCTCGCTGACGCCTGCTGCTTTCGCCCGCTCGGACAGCAGCGCGCCGGCGCGTGCCGCGCACTCGCCTTTGCCCATCGTGCGCAGCTCGGGCTCATACCACGCGACAGCCGCCAGCGTGCGCCCGGAGACGTCGTCGACCAGCTGCGCCGACAGGCCGCGGTTGGAGCGGAAGACGGAGATACGCGGGCGGTTCGCGGTGCCGGTGATCTTCGCCCGCACGCGGCGCCGGCGTTTGAGCCTGCGGTTCTCTTTGGTGATGACCGTCATGCGCGCTTGCCCACCTTGCGCTGGACGTACTCGCCCTCGTAGCGGATGCCCTTGCCCTTGTAGGGCTCCGGCGGGCGCTGCTTGCGGATGATCGCGGCCGTCTCGCCGACGAGCTGCTTGGAGATGCCCTTGACGACGACGCGCGTCGGCTGGGGAACCTCGAACTCGATCCCGTCGGGCGCCGGGATCGGCACCGGATGCGAATAGCCGACGGCGAGCTCCAGGTTCCGCCCCTTGAGCTGCTCACGGTAGCCGACGCCCTGGATTTCCAGGCGCTTCTCGTAGCCGGCGGTGACGCCCTGAACCATGTTGGCCACCAGCGTGCGGGTGAGCCCGTGCAGGGCGCGGTGTTCGCCGCGGTCCGTCGGCCGCGTCACGAGCAGCTGCTCGCCGTCCTGCTTGACCTCGATGTCCCTCGGGATGCGCTCGCTCAGTTCGCCTTTGGGGCCGTTGACCCTCACGGACTCGGGCTCGATCGAGATCGTCA